>JAJYSU010000038.1 GCA_021793395.1 Actinomycetes bacterium | reverse complement strand
CTACCCGGCACTCCTGACCTCACTGGGTGGGGCGACACTCTCGCTCGCGTTGATCACGGTCTTTGGCGTCCCCCTCGCCTTCGTGCTCGCGCGTTCGAGGAGTCGATGGGCGAAGGTCGTCGGAGTTCTCGTCCAGATACCGTTGGCTTTGCCGCCGTTGATGAGCGGCATCGTCCTGATCTACCTCGTCGGGCCCTACACCTTCCTCGGGCGAGTGTTCCACCGGCAACTGACCAACTCACCGGTCGGTATTGTCCTCGCGATGACCTTCGTGGCGGCGCCCTTTCTCGTCGTCGCGGCACGCGCGGCGTTCGAGTCGGTGGATCAGAGCCTGCTCGACGTCGCCGAGACGCTGGGCCACGGCGAGTGGTCACGCTTCACGAGAGTGGCCGTGCCCGTCGCCGCACCCGGAATTCGCGCGGGTATGGTGCTCGCGTGGCTGCGAGCGTTCGGCGAGTACGGCGCCGTGGTCGTTCTCGCCTACAACCCGACCTCGCTACCGATTTACACGTACAACCAGTTCAGTGAGAGTGGACTATCCACTACGCTCGCGCCTACGTCGCTGGCCCTCGTGGTCGCAGCTCTGGTCATCGCTCTCGGTCGCCTCGGTTGGCGCCACGGACGACGCGTGCCGCCGGGCCCCGTGGGTGCACCCGCCATCACCGCGGCCGGACCACTGCGCTTTGAGGTCGACCACCGACTGGGCTCGTTTCACCTCCAGTTGCGGTGTTCGCGCCCGGTGCGCCACTTGGCCGTCCTCGGTCCGTCCGGAGCGGGAAAATCCTCGCTCGTGCGCAGTCTGGCGGGGCTCTACGGGGTGGGGGCCGCGCGACTGTGGTGCGGTGACGACGTTGTTGATGATCTCCCCGTGGTCCGTCGCCGAGTGGGCTACGTTGCCCAGGGCTTCACACTCTTCCCCGGGCTCACCGTCTGGCAGAACGTGCTCTTCGCCCGTGGGGCAACAGCGGACGTGGCGCGCTACTGGATTCACCGACTCGGCCTCAACGGGTTGGAGGCGGCCCTCCCGGCCCGACTCTCCGGTGGCCAGCGCCAGCGCGTCGCTCTCGCGCAGGTTCTGTGCGCTGAGCCGACCGTCCTGCTCCTCGATGAACCGTTCTCCGCCCTTGACGTTCCGGTCCGGCAGGATCTGCGACGTCTGGTACGCCAGCTTCAGCGAGAGACGGGACTGGCGACGGTACTAGTGACTCACGACCCCGAGGAAGCAGGGTTCCTGTCCGACGACGTTCTGGTGATCAGCGGGGGTGTCGCCCTGCAGTCGGGGCCGAGTCGCGACGTCTTCTCACATCCGGCGTCGCCGACGGTGGCACGTTTGCTGGGTATCTCGAACCACCTCACGGGTCGAGTCGTGGAGGACGGGATTGAGTGCGCCGGTGTCACGGTTCGCGCGCACGTCGACGGCCTCGAGACGGGCGACGAGGTGTCGTGGAGCGTTCGCCCCGAGCGCGTGATCCTCGGGCGGCCCGGGACGGACGAACGAGTCGACGCCCCCGCACTCGTCGGAACGATCCGCGACGTGGCCTACGTCGGTGTCGCCACCGACGTCGTCGTCGACGTCAGTGGGGCGTTCGTGCTGATGGTACGCACGGCGGAACCGGCCGAGTGGTCGACCGGTGATCCGTGTGAACTCAGCATTCGTGCCGACGACGTCTCACTATGGCCACGCACCGACGACGAACCCGCGCCACGGTGAGGGATTCGCCCGACGCTGGCCCAGCGACCCAGCGCGTCGACGCTGACTCCAAGGAGTCGCGCGGCCCGTCCCACTCGGTACTCAGTCATTGTCACTGACTCACGAGCAAGCGAACGGTGCTCGCGTCTCACACGAGGCACGTCTCCGCGCGGCGCCATCTCTCACGCTCGCGACGAGGTGCGTCACGATGGCACTCAGCGTGAACGGTAATCACCGGATCCGGCAGACCACTGTCGGCGACCTAGCCGCCGGCCATCGCCCCGAGGATGACGTAGGGCTCACGTCCCACCTCGACCTCGTGGGGGAGTGGTTGATCCGGCGAGTCGTGCGAGAGGTCTTCCTCGCACGCGAAGAAGCGGATGAAGGGACGGCGGCGCTGGGTCGCGGAGTCGCGAATCGTGCCCACGAGAACGGGGTAGTGATGCTCGAGAGCGTCGAGAACCGTGCGCTGGGAGACCGGACCGGTCACGTCAAGCTCGATCTCCCCGGAGACGTGCACGAGCGTTTTCAGCGGCGGGGGCAGGATAACCCGAATCATGTCACGGTTTGCACTTCTACCGAGAGCACCGCGGGCAGGTCGCGCACGAGTGCCGTCCACGTGTCCCCACTATCGGCGGAGGCGTAGATCTGTCCACCGGTCGTACCGAAGTAGACGCCGCACTCCTCGAGAGTATCGACGGCCATGGCATCGCGCAACACGTTGACGTAGCAGTGTTGCTGGGGCAGCCCCGTGGTGAGTGGCTCCCACTCGTTACCACCGGTGCGGCTGCGATAGACCCGCAGCGCTCCGTCGGGCGGAAAGTGTTCGCCGTCGCTCGTGATCGGTACGACGTAAATCGTCTCGGGTTCGTGGGCGTGCACGTCGATCGCGAACCCAAAGTCCGTGGGTAGGTTCCCGCTGACCTCGAACCACGAGTCACCGGCATCGTTGCTTCGCATGACGTCCCAGTGCTTCTGCATGAAGAGCACGTCCGGCCGCGACGGGTGCATCGTGACGTGGTGTACGCAGTGGCCCACCTCGGCGTCGGGATCGGGGATACCCTCGGAGACGAGCCCCCGATTGATCGGCTTCCACGTCGCGCCCGCGTCGTCGGTGCGAAACGCCCCCGCCGCGGAGATGGCCACCACGACGCGTGCCGGATCGATCGGACTCTGAACAATCGTGTGCAGGCACATCCCTCCGGCTCCGGGTTGCCACTGCGGTCCGGTGTCGTGTCGACGCAGACCCGAGAGCTCGTGCCAACTCTCGCCCGCGTCGCTCGTGCGAAAGAGGGCCGCATCCTCGACACCGGCGTAGACCGTGTCGGGGTCGCTCAGTGAGGGTTCGAGGTGCCAGACGCGGGTGAACTCCCAGGGGTGGGGGGCACCGTCGAACGACTGGTGGGTGCCGGACACGCCGTCGTAGAGGAAGTGATTATCGACCGCCACCCAGGTGGCACCTCCGTCGTCGGATCGCTGGATCATCTGACCGAACCAGCTGGTCGACTGCGACGCGAAGAGTCGGTGGGGATCGACGGGCGATCCCTTTAGGTGGTAGATCTCCCATCCGGCAAAGAGGGGCCCCTCCACGCGCCAGTCTTTGCGTCGCCCGTCAGCACTGAGTATGAAGGCGCCCTTTCGAGTTCCCACCAGTACACGTACCGTGCTCATACGCCACCCCATGGTCGAGCACTGCCCTGCGCGCCTCACAGTAGTGCGCGACGAGGGGATTTTCAACCGCCGATCATCGACATTGAGCGGTGCGGTCGCAGAAAGTCGGTCTCGTTGATCGCGTGACCGGGAAACTTATTCCACACCGCACGACGCAGCACGAGTTGAATGGCGTCGTCGTCGCATCCCGTGCGCAGAAGGTCACGCAGCGCGTGTTCGTCGTCACTGAAGAGGCAGTTGCGTATCGAGCCGTCGGACGTCAGTCGCAGGCGATCGCAGGTACCGCAGAAGGGTTGCGTCACGGTGGAGATCAACCCAATCTCTCCGACGCCGTCGACGAAGCGGAATCGTTCGGCCGGGGCCACTCGGCCCGGCTCGTCGACGGGTTCGAGGGGCCAGACGGCGTTGACCGTCGCCCACACGTCGCGCCCCGCCACGAGCCGATCGCGGTCCCACTGGCCCGGAGCGTCGAGTGGCATGAACTCGATGAAGCGTACGATACGTCCCGTCGTACGCGCGAAGCGGGCGAAGTCGAGGATCTCATCGTCGTTGATGCCCCGCAGCAGTACGACGTTGACCTTGAGAGGTGCGAGCCCGGCCGACTCAGCCTCGTCCATCGCGCGCAGCACGGTCGTGAGGTCGCCGCGACGTCGAATCGATGCGAACCGGTCAACTCGCAGGGAGTCGCAACTGATATTCACTCGAGTGAGACCCGCCGCCTTGAGGGGAACCGCGAGCGGCGCGAGGCGAGTGGCGTTGGTGGTCAGCGCAAGGTCCTCGACGCCGAGTTCGCCGAGGCGAGCCACGAGATCCACGACCCCTCGGCGTACGAGGGGCTCACCACCCGTCAAGCGCATCGACGTGACGCCCAGATCGCGCGCGACACGCGCCACTCGAACGAGCTCGTCGAAGGTGAGCAGTTCCTCGCGAGGCTGGAACACCATATCCTCGGACATGCAATAGACGCAGCGTAGGTTGCACCGGTCGGTGATCGAAATGCGCAGGTCCCGGTGAATTCGTCCGTAGCGGTCGATCAGCGGACCCGACGTGGGCATTGACGTTCCGTCGAGAGTATCGCCACCATCGAGACGGTGGGGTCGGACCGAGAGGGTTACCGGTGTCGTCACGCGGGGCGTCTCGTGATCACCAGTAGTCCGGACGGTGAGGTCGTGAGCCGCCACGTGGTCGTTGCTCATGCCGTGAGCCTAGTGAGAGGCCGCGCCATATCGCCATCTAGCGCCTTCCCTGGCGAGGCCCCCGAACAAGTGGGCGAGGTACCGCGTGTCGCGATAGCATGCGCCCACGATTCGACCACGTGAGTCGGCGGTAACGGAGGTTGTGGTGACGCCCTTCACGCACCTTGACAACGACGGTCACCTGCACATGGTGGACGTCTCTGACAAGGAGCCGACCCTACGCCGTGCGGAGGCGAGTTGCGTGGTGCACTCCGCGATCGATCTCGACGCCCTCGCTCCAACCACCACCGGGCTCGATCCCGTGGTGGCCGCCCGATTGGTCGGTATCCAGGCGGCCAAGCGTACGGCGCAGATGATTCCGCTGTGCCATCCCCTCAACCTCAACGATGTTCAGGTGGCGATTACGAAAGACGACGGTGCTATCACGGTGCGCACGACGGTCGTGGCGGTGAACCGTACCGGCGTAGAGATGGAGGCGTTGGCGGCGTGCGCCGTCGCGGCACTCAGCCTGGTGAACGCGCTCGTGACACTCGACGCCACGGCGCGATTCGAGGACCTCGTCCTGGAACGAAAGAGTGGTGGCACCTCCGGCGACTGGGGGCGCCTCATCGGAGCTGGTCCGGCGGATACTCCAGACGAGGGCGACTGAGGACTACCGGATCGGGGTGCACGACGAGTCCGTACACTGGTCGGCGAGGCGTGCAGTCCGGGGCCGACGCTGGCTCTCGGCTGGCCGGTAGTCGATTTGGGGGGAGCGATGGCGTCGGATCGGACGCACGAGAGACCAAGGGACATTCCGGTTGGGCGACGAGTGTTTCTTGGGCTGGTCGGCGCGGGTGCGCTTGGCGTGATGCTGGGTGGCGCCCTTCAGAGGGGGCTGGGTCGCGTGCTCGGGTCGGGCTTCGCTAGTCTTCTGCCCGGCGGTGACCGCTTCCGTCTGTACTCGATCAGCGGCGACTTTCCGGTCATCGCGCGCTCGACGTATCGCCTGACGGTGAGTGGCCTGGTCGAGCGTCCAACCACTTTTAGTTTCGACGATCTGATGGCCATGCCCGCCACGTCGATGGTCGCCACCTTCCAGTGCGTCACGGGCTGGCGGGTCCCCGACGTGGCCTGGGAGGGAGTGGCGCTCGCACATATCCTCGACCTCGTGGGTGTGCGAGGCGACGCGGTGGCGCTCTCTTTCGAGTCCTACGACGGAGCAGATAGTGAGAGTCTCACGATCGATCAGGCACGACTCCCCGACGTCATCGTTGCCTACCGCATGCTCGATGCCCCCATCACGGTCGAACACGGCGGTCCCGTGCGCTTGTACGTGGCACCGATGTACGGATACAAGTCACTGAAGTGGCTCTCGGCGATTCGAGTCGTGGACGCCGTGCATCCCGGTTTCTGGGAGATGAACGGCTATCCCGTGAATGGTTGGCTCGACGGTTCAACGGGATCGACGAATCCCAGTCCGGGGCTGACGTGACAGTGGGCGCCACGGACGCCGAGGTGGGTCAGCGCCGTCTCGTGCGATTTGACGGCGTGGAGCGAGCGGCACACTGGGTGAGCGCAGCCCTATTCACGATTCTGATCGTGACGGCAATTCCGCTCTACTTCGGTTCACTCTTCGGGATGCGCCTGCCTCGCTTCGGAGTCGAGCAACTCCACCTCTGGACGGGGCTGGCGCTTCCCGTTCCCTTCGCCGTGGCGGTTCTCGCTCCGTGGGGGAGGTCCCTTCGACGCGACATCCGCCGGGTAAACGGTTGGACTCGGGCGGAAGTAGCGTGGCTGTGGTCGTGGGGTCGTCCCAAATTCGACGCCGACAAGTTTAATCCCGCTCAGAAGCTCAACACCATCGTGGTGGGTGCATCGTCGGTCGTCTTGTTGGTCACCGGAGTCCTCTTAAAGTGGTTCAGCCTCGTACCGGTGTCGTGGCGTACGGGCGCGACCCTGGTCCACGACGTGTTCGCCTGGTTGCTGGTCGTCGTCATCATCGGACACATCGTGATGGCGCTGACCCACCGTGAGGCGCTGTCGTCCATGATTCGCGGAGGCGTCAGTGAGTCCTGGGCGACTCGTCACGCGCCGCGCTGGCTCGCCGAGCACGAGCGGTCAGACCCGCCGTCCGTCGCCTAGGAGAAGGTGCGGACGGCGCTGACCGCGTTCATCTGACCGTCGTCGAGGATCATGGCGCGTACCGTGTCGCCGGCCACGAAGCCGTCACCGTCGGGAGCGAGCACGAGGCAGTTGGTACGGGCGACGGCGAAGAGCAAGTGAGAACCCTGGCGAGCGAGTCGTTCCACGTGCAGGAGTCCGTCGTCGTGGATTCGACAGACACCGTGGACGAGATGGAGTTTGCCGTCACGTCGGCGTGGGAGGTCACAGTCGAGCACCATCGACACGGTGGGCCGATCGATGTCACGGTGACCCGCCAGTCGACGCAGGGCCGGCCGCACGAACAGCTCGAAACCGACCAGGGTTGACACAGGATTTCCGGCGAGACCGAAGAATGACGTACCGGTTGACGGGTCGTGAGCCATCGTGAACGGCTTACCCGGGCGTATCGCGACCTGCATCGATCGCGCGTGATCGGTGAAGAGATCACGGAGAACCACCTTGACAAAATCGGCGTCGCCCGCACTCACACCCCCCGTCGACACCACGACGTCGCAGGTCGTGCGCGCGCGCTCGAAGACCGCACGCACGTCCCTCATCGAGTCGCGCGCGGTACCCAGATCGCTCACCTCGACCCCCGACTGGCGTAGTGCGGCGAGTAGCGTGGGACGGTTCGAGTCACGGATCTGGCCCGGGCCGAGGGGGCCCGACTCGTCCACGAGTTCGTTACCCGTCGAGAGCACTCCGACGCGGGGAGCGGGGTAGACGTCAAGTGACGTGATGCCCTGGGCGGCCAGCGTACCCAGGAGCGCCGGATCAATGACGTCACCAGGGGTGATCAATGACTGAGCGACCCGCAGGTCCTCACCCACGTGGCGCACGCAGTCACCGTAAACGACTGCGCGTCGAAGGGTCACGTAGCGTCCCTCGTCGTCGACGGTGGCGTCCTCGCGAGGACAAACGCTATCGGCTCCCGGCGGAAGGGGCGCACCGGTCATAATCCGCGTCGCTTCACCCGGGCCTACGACGACCCTGCCCGAGTCGCCGGCGAAGATTGCATCGACTATGCGCAATCGTGCGCCACTCGTGGTCGTGTCGTCGCTTCGCACGGCGAAGCCGTCCATCGCGGAGTTGGTGAAACGTGGCGACGGCTCGGTGGCGTGGACGGTACTCGCCGCCACGAGCCCGACCGTGTCGGCGACGGCTCGCGTGACGCGCGTCAGTGGTGCGAGGTTCGCCAGGACGACCGAACGGGCCTCGTCGACTGAGATCATCGAGCGGTTCACTGCACGTCCCTCGCTCGAGACGACATCGTCGCGCCTCGCCAATGGTCAGACGTCAGTGGCACGTAGGAGAGACTACCGGGCAAGGGGCGATCGAACCGGGGCATGGTCACTTCGTCGACGACCGGCGGTATCGTGCAACGTGGGGGCACTCGGCGAGCGGCTGCGCGACGATGGCGTAGCACCGGGTGGTGAGACATGGGGGATGAAGCGAACGACGCTATTGAGGTGCACGAACCCGAATCGGTCGCCGTAGGGCGTACCGCGGTACGTGTGTCGCTGCAGCGGGCCCTTGGCGAAATGGGCGTGGTGCGCGGAGTGCACGCCCTGACCTCGATGAATCAAGTGGAGGGCTTCGACTGTCCCAGTTGTGCTTGGCCCGACCCTCAGGCGGGACACCGCTCGCACGCGGAGTTTTGTGAGAACGGGGCGAAGGCGGTGTCGTGGGAAGCAACGCGGGAGCGTGTGGACCGCGCGTTCTTCGCGACTCACTCGGTCGAGGAACTACGGGCGCACTCTGATCACGAACTCGAACGGTACGGGCGATTGACCGAACCGATGTACCTCGCTCGCGGTGCGACTCACTACGCGCCTATTACGTGGGACGACGCGTTCGCGTTGTGTGCCGCTCGACTGAAGGAGATGCCAACGGCGAACCGGGCCGCGTTTTACACCAGTGGACGAGCGAGCAATGAGGCGGCCTTCGTCTTCCAACTGCTCGCGCGACGATTGGGTACGAACAACCTGCCGGACTGTTCGAATATGTGTCACGAGTCAAGTGGCGCGGCGCTGACCGAGACAATCGGTATCGGCAAGGGTACCGTCAACCTTGATGACATCACCGATCACGCTGATCTGATCGTGATCGTGGGCCAGAACCCGGGGACGAACCATCCACGCATGCTGAGTGCGCTCGAGGCGGCCAAGCGTCGAGGGGCCCGCATCATCTCGGCCAATCCTCTCCCCGAGGCGGGCCTCGTACGTTTCAAGAATCCCCAACGTGCCCGTGGATTGATCGGACGCGGAACCGCTCTCACCGACCGGTTTCTCCCCGTTCGCGTCAACGGCGACATGGCGATGTTCGCCGGCGTGAACAAGGTACTACTGGAGCGTGAGGAGCAGAATCCCGGAACAGTTCTCGACCGTGCCTTCATCGACGAGTACTGTGACGGATTCGATGATGCGTGCCAGGGCTGGCGCGAGCTCGAGTGGCCGGTGATCGAGGCAGCGAGCGGCCTGTCTCGCCGCCAGATCGAGGATGTCGCGCGCGACGTCATGATGGCCACGAGCGTGATCGTCTGCTGGGCGATGGGCATCACGCAGCATCGAAACGCCGTCGCGACCATTCGCGAGATCGTGAACTTCCTCCTGCTGCGTGGCAATATCGGGCGGGCTGGTGCCGGACCGTCACCGATTCGTGGTCACAGCAACGTCCAAGGCGATCGCACGATGGGCATCTGGGAGAAGATGCCGGACTCCTTCCTCGATCGGTTACACGACGAGTTTGGCTTCGAGCCGCCGCGCGAGCACGGCTACGACACCGTGGAGACGATCCGAGCAATGCGTGATGGCCAGATCGACGTCTTTGTCGCCCTGGGGGGCAATTTCGTCGCCGCGACCCCCGATACCGCAGTGACGGAGGCGGCGATGTCACGCTGTCGCCTGACGGTTCACGTGGCCACGAAACTCAACCGTTCGCACCTCGTCCACGGCAGCGAAGCGTTGATCTTGCCCTGTCTGGGACGCACCGAGCGCGATCGCCAAACCAGTGGTGAGCAGTTCGTGACCGTGGAAGATTCGATGTCGATGGTCCATCAGTCCCGCGGCCGGCTCGAACCGGGCTCGCCCCAGTTACGCAGTGAAGTAGCGATCGTGACCGGACTTGGTGAAGCCTTGTTTGGCCACGACCTCGGATGGCCGGACATGAGCAGTGACTACCGCGTGATTCGTCGCCATATCGAAAAGGTGGTTCCCGGCTTTGAACGCTTCGAAGAGCGTATTGCCACGCCCGGTGGGTTCGTGTTGCCACGCGGACCCCATGACTCGCGGACGTTCAACACCGCGACGGGAAAGGCACGCTTCACCCGCAACTCTCTCGACACCCTAGAGGTCCCCGAAGGCCATCTCATCCTTCAGACCCTGCGTTCCCACGATCAGTTCAACACCACGGTCTACGGACTCGACGATCGCTATCGAGGGATCGAGGGGGGTCGGCGGGTCGTGTTCGTGAACGAGGCGGACCTCGCCCAGCGTGGACTTCGCGATGGCGACAACGTCGATCTCGTGAGCGTGTACGGCGACGGTGAGCGACGCGCGCGGACGTTCCGAGTGGTGGCCTATCCCACGCCGCGGGGCTGTGCCGCCGCGTACTTTCCCGAGGCCAACGTTCTGGTCCCCCTCGACTCCACGGCGATCACGAGCAACACGCCCACCTCGAAGTCGATCATCATTCGCTTGGAGCGGTCATCGGAGACGATCGGGTTGAACGACTCCGCGGTCGTGGGTTAGGTGATGACCCGTTCGGCTCCGGCGTAGACGACCATCGACTGACCCCGAAGGAAGCCCACCAGCGTCGTTCCCGTCTCGCGGGCCAGATCGACGGCGAGCGACGACGGGGCTGAGACCGCGCAGAGCAGGGGGATTCCCGCCATCACGGCCTTTTGAACCAGCTCGAAGGACGCGCGACCCGATACGAGCAGAATGGCGTCGTACAGCGGCAATTTGCCGCTGCGTAGCGCCCAGCCCACGACCTTGTCGACCGCGTTATGACGGCCCACATCTTCCCGCGCCGCCAGGAGATTGCCCGTGGCGCTGAAGAGTGCCGCGGCGTGTAGTCCACCGGTTCGCTCAAAAACGCTCTGCACCGCGCGGAGTTGGTCGGGCAGAGACGACAGCATCGCGCTCGACACGTGAAGTGAGATATCGGGAGCCCTAAAACGCGAGCGTGTCCGAACCGCGTCAATGGACGCCTTTCCGCACAGTCCGCAGGAACTGGTCGTAAAGAAGGCGCGTGCGACGTCGCGTGACGGAGGAACGACGTCACGTCCGAGCGTCAGATCGAGCACGTTGAAGGTGTTCACTTCGCTCTCGTCCGCGCCCGCGCAGTAGCGCATGGCGACGAGGTCGCGGGTCTCGGCGATCACGCCTTCGCTGACGAGAAATCCGGCGGCGAGGTCGAAGTCGGCACCGGGCGTACGCATGGTGACCACGAGAGAGCGACCGTCGATCCGTAACTCGAGCGGCTCCTCTCCGGCAAGGACATCACGTTGCGCGCTCGGCGCGAGTCCCGCCGCTACGCGGACAACGTCTCGTTCTGGCGACACTCGGCTCACGTGATCCCCCGGTCATCTCCGCGAGCGTGACGACTACTTCGCTCTGGTGCCGATCCTACCGACCGAGCCTTTGAGAGTACCTAGTGGCACGTTGAGGGGCCAGTCGCTACGATCGTCGCGTGACCACGTCAACGGCGCTCTGGGTGGGGGAGTTCGCCCGTCGGCTCGGTGTCGATGCGCCGAGCGACGCGGAACGCGACGCGATCCTGGCTCTCGCCGGCGCCGCGGCTCACGCGTCGGAGCGAACGGCCGCCCCTATCGCGTGCTGGATGGCCGCGGCTGCGGGACTCAGTGCCGCTGACGCATTGACGCTCGCGCGAGAGATCTCCGACTCAGGATCCTTCTGACGTCACGCCATCACGCTGCCCACTAGGGCGCGAGGCCGTAGCGGGCGAGGTCATCGGGAGTGTCCACGTCGTAGAAAGTGGTATCGGCGGTGACGTGGCGCCAGTCTGATTCGTCGAGCAAGGTGACGTCGGGTTGCTCACTGAGGTGATGAAGCGATCGCGCACCGCGCCGGTAGCGCTCGATCGCGTCATCGAGATCCCGCGGTCCCCACCGGGCGAGGAGTGGTTGCGCCCGGCCCGCGACGAGGGGTACGACGCTGCCGTGCGCGTCATACTCGACGAGATACGTGAGGAACGCCTGGTCCACGAAGGGTAAGTCGCACGCGACGACCAGTGCCGCGCCGGCCTGACCCTCCGCCCGTAGCACGCGCCGTCCGGCCGCAATGGCAGCCAATGGTCCATCGCCGGATGGGTTCTCGCGCGTCGTGGCGAGCCCGGAGTGACCGGGGCCAACCTCGATCGCCATCGCCACGACCCGGGTGAGGACGTCGGCGACACGTCGGGCGAGTGTGACGCCATCGACAATAATCAGCGACTTGTCGCGACCCATGCGCCGGCTCTCTCCTCCCGATAGAAGGATCCCGGCCACCTGCGTAGAAGGTGTCGACACGCTCGCAGCGTACAGAGGTTCCGCCGAGGTGGTGCGCGAGTCGTCCTCGATCCACGGAACTATCCTCGGCGCAGGTGAACGGGGGCGCCCCCGGTGGCACGAGTAGGGATCAGTGGACACTAGGCGTGGGCGGAAACGGCGACGAAAGTGGCGTGGCGTGATGATCTCGTCGCGGCGGCGGGCGTGAGTGTCACGTGGATCGTCGGGGTCGTTCAGCACGACGCTGCTCACTCACCGCGTGGTGCCGTGCCCTCGTCAAGGGATCGCGCGATGGGCGGTGAAAGAGCGTCCTGGCGATGGAGGGCGATCTCTGTAGACGGCTGGTCCTCGAGATCTCGTCTCGGCGCACGTGGTGATCCTCGCCCCTTCGAGGTGCCCGTACGACGACGTGACGTTCATCATGGGCGGACCAAGAGCATGTACGACACTGCGAAGACTACGACAATGCCAATGTTCACGAGTAAGCGAGCAATGACGTTGTGCCTCAGAAAGAGAACATCGACGCCGACGACAACGATAACGAGTGTCAGAACGTAAAGAATGATGGGTAGTTTCTCCTTCATAGAATCGACCCGTCGGCGTCCACTATCCACCGCCCTTCGTTCTTCAAGGTACTGCATCGGTGTATCGGAGCGCGTGAGAAGCGACACGTCCTGACTGGCGGAGACGTCGTAACGTCCGTACTCTCATTGCACGAGCACTGACGGTGTCACTGACGACAACACACGCCAGCGACGAAGGCCCGTCGTAGTACGCGAGATGTGTCATCATCCGCTACGACGGGTCACCGTATCGGACATAATGACCGCGTGAGGCATCGCTCCATCGTGGCGCGTCTGTGGTGGAGGACGTACGTCGCGCTCGGGGATGCGCGTCGGCCCCGCAGCAAGGGGTGGGTGAGCGCGAGCGAGCAATGGCCGAGCCCGGTAGTGGCTTACGGACGCGTGACTATCGAATCGTGTGGGACACGATGAGCGACAGCGCGAGCGAGAGTCTGGAACGATTCGTCGTAGCCCAGGCCGACACTATCGAGCAAGCGTTGTCCGAGCTTCGTCAGGGACGTAAGGTCGGGCACTGGATCTGGTGGGTATTGCCCCAACTGCGTGGACTCGGCACGAGTACTACATCCACCTTCTACGGCATCGTCAGTCTCGCCGAGGCGCAAGCGTATCTCGCACATCCCCTGTTAGGACCCCGCCTGCGGGCCGCCGTGGATGCGGTGCTCGAGCATGCGTCACGTGGTGTGGACGCTGTGCTCGGCCCCGACTCGATCAAGCTGCGTTCGTGTGTGACCCTCTTTCTTCGTGCCGCGCCGCAGGAGGCACTCTTTCGTGTCGCCCTCGACACGCTCTTCGCGGGTGAGGAGGATCAGCGGACGGACGAGTTGCTTCGACGCCACCAACCGTGACTGATGATGACGTCCGTAGGGTGGCCGTGACGCAGCAGTGCCGTCGTGGGGGTGAGCGTCACGGTGACCTACCCGTGCGATGTGTGACGGGTGACGTTGCCACTACGAGCGGCACACGCCCCTCAGGCGGCAAGATGTTCGTGGGTAACGGCGGCTACGTGCTTCGCCCGAGGTCGATCGTCGGGCTGACCGTTACGCCACTGGTGACGCGCCGAGCATTCGGACGGGGTGTTGACAACCGAGGCGGCACGGGTAGTCGGTGCTAGTCGCCACACCGAGTGACGACACTCGTCGGTGAAAAGCTGACGTACGCGACGATGGTGAGGGCAGGCACCGGGAAGTGTGTGCACGCTTATCGCGGAGACGCAACCATCTACTCTTTCGTCGTGACCGGAGTTGTGGTCGATGACGCGCATCACGACGGTCGCGAAGTTGACACCTACGGCCGCCACACAAGACTTCCGTCAACGACGAGTGATCGCGTGAGAAGGCTCAGGCTCCTTCGACGTCCCGCGGTCGCGTGCGTCGCCGTGACGACCACGTTACTGGTACGTTCCTACGGTCGCGATGAGTGGTGCGCGCATGGGCGGCGACGAGGTCCGATAGCCACGGCGAGGTGCGACCGGACGTCTCGCATGGGTGAGATCACCACGGGCCGACGACGTTGATGTCGAATGGATCCACTGTCGAGACGGATCGGCTACGTCCCGACGTCGCCGTCAGCCAGGCTCAAGTCCGCGAGAATCGTGCGAAGTTGACGGCCCATCTCGCGAGGGTTCCCCGACACAACACCGAGAGGCGAGCCCTCGGCGTCGGTGTCGTCACCGGGTTGAAACAAACTGACGCGTAGTCCGCGCCCATTTTTGACGGCCCGAATTACCCACGGCAAACCGATTCGACCCGAGTCGCGCGTGGCCATGATCTGGCCGTGTCGATCAAGTCCGAAACTCCACTCAGGTGTTCGCGCAGCGCTCATGACGCGCTCGAACTCACTGCTGTGCGAGAAACTCGACGCAGTAGCCATCACGACACCCTACGACACGCGTGCCAATGTCCTGACACACTTTCGACGTCGATCCACCCGCTCGCGGCGACGATGCTCACCGAGGTGCGCGACGCCGAGGACCGTGAGCACTTCCGGGACACCCCGGAGGCCTTCGACGTCGCGTTCCGGCCCCAGTGGCCGAACGCCGTCGACACGCTCTCCGACTACCTTGAGGTTCTCGTGCGCCTCTACGACTACCCGGCCGAGCACTGGCCGCACCGAAGACCTCGAACGTCATCGAGTCGACGATCGCGGCCGTTCGGCTACGCACCGCGGTGACCACGAGACCGGCGTCCCGAGCCAACGGCTTCGCCATGGCGTCCAGGCGCATCGATGCTGCCGAGGACCGCTGACGCTCCGTCAACGGCGCCCATATCGTCGCCCTCGTGCGGGTCGGCGTGACGTTCCAAAGGCAGGGTGTTGGTCGAGAGCGAAGGACACGAAGGGGAGGTCGCCGCGTGATCAGCGGATTGGAACGGTCCGCCACTCGTGACTAGTGCCCGGTGACAACGTCACCGGGGTGAGACTTCTCGGCGCTCGCCAGTGAGATCTCCCGAATCTCTGGTGCGAGTACAGGGTGGGACGCTTACAGGGCGCCGTGAACCCTTCGTCGGGCTACAACCGATGCCTGTCGCGCGAATCTCCTTCGCCAACATCACCAACTGCCTGGCGCACGATCTCACCCTAGAAGTCGTGACTCAGAGGCTCTGCGTCCTCATCAGTCAGTAGCTCGGTGCACAGCCTGCCGCACGACGAGACAAACTCTCCAGCCCCATGAGTAGTGGGATGACGGAAAGACGACGTGCTTTACACCTTGGCCAACCACACCGCGACGCTGCGAGACTTGTCTGTTGTTCCTTAAACAGTCAGGCTGGGACGGTGGTTCCTTCCGCGCCCGTTCGATGTCTGGTTGTGGTCACCATCGTGGTGGCGGCTTCTTTGTCGTTGACGGTGCCGGGTCCCCACGCGGTAGCTGCCGTGGCGCCCACTGCTTCGTCATCGTGTCCTCCGTTTACGCCGGGACCTCACAACGCCGCGCCGTCCGTCGTTGGGTCAGAGAAGACCGTGGCGCTCACTTTCGACGACGGTCCCGGCGACAGCACCCAGGCCATCATCAACATCCTTCGCTCGTTCCACGTGCGCGCCACGTTCTTCAACATCGGGTGGGACATGAGTGACTACCCGTCACTGGTGAAGGAGGAGGCAGCCGACGGTTTCCTTCTGGGTGATCACACCAACAGTCATCCGGTGATGACCACACTGTCGCACGCCGCGCAACTTGCTGAAATAGCGCAGGTGAGCGCCCTTCAGCGTCGACTTACGGGTACGGTGCCGTGCGTCTTTCGTCCCCCCTACGGCGACTACGACGCCACCACGATGTCTATCGCCAACAGTCAGGGTATGTCGCTGTGGATGTGGAGCGGCGGCGGCACCGACTGGGAGGCTCAGGGGTCGGACTCGAGCTATTGGGTTCACTACATAGAAAATTCCGTCATCGATGGCGCCGCTGGTCAGCGCCATCCCGTGGTGCTGTTGCACAATCAGATGATCGCGATGCCGGCGACGGTGGCCGCCCTCCCCGACGTGATTCGCTACTTCGAACGTCACGGCTACACCTTCGTGGACCTCCTCGGTCGGTCGGGGCCACCGGGGGAGTGCGGGAGTCCCACCGCTCCGGCGCTGACCACCACTTACACCGTGCTGCGTAGCGGCACCGTCGTGGCCAGCGGTGCGACCGTGCTCTCGGCAAATGATCAGTTCGCGCTCACGATGAGAGCGAACGGGCAACTCACCTACTCCGAAGTGGGTGGACCCACGCTCTGGTCGAGTCCCACGACCGGTTCACCGGGAGCCACGGCGCAGATTGTGAACGGCACTCTCAGCGTGAGAGGATCGGATGGACAAACGGTGTGGTCAGCGAGCGGCGAAGGTCCGAGTGCCGACCTCGAGCTCGAGTCGGATGGTTCGTTGACCTTGGTCAGTCGGTCAGGTGTGCGCTGGACCAGCCACACCACGCTGAGCGCGATACGCCCGGGAACCTTTCTCTTGCCGGGATGGTACGTGTCGTCGCCGAATTTGCGCTGTCGACTGACGATGACCGCCACCGGTGCACTGCGACTCGTGGCGGCGGGTCACCAGACCTTCTGGTGGAACAACGCAACGGCCCCCACTGGACGAACCATTCTGGAACGATCGGGCAACGTGGTCATCGTCACCAAGGCCGGTGCCGTGGTGTGGACGTCGGAGAGTTCCGGACACCCCGACGACATTCTCACGGTGACTAATCAGGGGACGCTTCACCTCGTCGGTCGCGGTGGCGTCGTATGGGCTACGCAGTAGAGTCGACGACGCGATCACGCAAGTAGCGAGACCGTCGTTCTACCCCTTGAGCCCGCTCTACGAAGTACCCGATCGTACGTGGTGGCACCTGATCGACGTCGAGAGTACGAGCCGCACGAGCACCGTTGCGCTCGAGTCACTCGACGCGGACTACCGCGTAGGGACTCTGGCTCGTTACTGACCGTGTGCGCCGGTCGATGTTCTGGAACGAACAACCTGAACAGGCTGCGGTCGTTGACCCATGGCGCGCAGATGGCGAAAGTGAGACGCGACGGCCGCGTGAAACGACGGCTGGACACGTCGAGGAATCCCGTAGTCCGCGCACACGGCAGTGACGACGGGAGCGATGAGCGGATAGGCCGTGTGGGGCACGCGAGGAAAGAGGTGGTGCTCGGTCTGGTGATCGAGCCCCCCGGCGTACCAGCGAAAGAGTCGACTCAGAGGTCCGGAGCCGTGCGAAAAATCGAGACTTGAGCGGACCTGCCACTCGTGCCACTGGTAGGGCGGACGAGCATCAACTTGCGCGAATTCAGCGCCTTCGACGACGTGGGCCGATTGGAAGACGACCCCGAGTAGCAAGCCAACACCAAAGATTACAGCCAGCGCACCGATTGCGACGATCCAAATCGGGTGGGTGAGCCACGGTACTCCGACCATCACGACGACGAACACCACTTTCGTGAGAACGGCGACCGACGCCTCCGAGAGCCGTGAGCGCGACGTGCGGGAGTGGCGAGAAGCACCCACCAACGTGGCGAGGTCGTTGAACATGATCTCCAGAACCGTGAAGCAGTAGAGCGGCCAGAGGTAGAGGTGTTGATAGCGGTGCCAGACGTAGCGACGCTGGGTAGGTGCTAAGCGGGCGAGAGGTCCCAAGTTAATGTCCGAGTCGATGCCCGCCACGTTGGGCGAACCGTGGTGCAACGTGTTGTGCCGGTAACGCCAGCGATTGGCGTCGGCCCCCACCACGAACATGCTCCATCCCACGATGCGGTTCGCCCGCGACAAGCGCTTGGTGGGCGCCGCGAAAAACGCGTTGTGGTTGGCGTCGTGTTGGATGTTGAAGCCCACCGCGGCAAAGGCCAGCGCGAGCGACGTGGCCGCTACGACTCCCTCGAGCCAGCCCGACGCCAGAACGACGCCGACGAAACTCGTCGCGTACCACAGGCCAATGATGATGGCCTTCACGTGAAGACGACGTCGGGCCAACCGCAAGGTTTCGGGGTCGAGCCGCGCGGTGACTGCTCGGGACAGCGCACCGGCGAATCCACCGCTGGGTACCGGTGACGTACCGGTGGTAGTGCTCACAAGTTCAACGGCCCTTCGTAGGGAGTTACCTTCGAGTGTACGGACCCGAGGTGCCCAGTCAATCGCTGCCGCCAGAGGGGCGGACGATCGTCCGACGGTGGGGACGATGTCCGGCACTCGTCGCGTGGCTTTCTCGTCGACGCACCGGTAGTTGAGCAACATTCGCCACGCCGTCGCCGTCAAACGTGCGCGGCTACGTGATCACCAGTAGGCTTACTACGACGAGTAGCCGAATTGGTCGGTCTGCCGTCCTGAGAATTGAGTACGAGTGGCTAACGGTACAGTTAAGTTTTTTAATGCAGAGAAGGGATTCGGATTCATCTCGCGCGAGCAGGGTGATGACGTGTTCGTACATTTCTCGAATATCCAGGGTGACGGTTATAAGAGCCTCGACGAGGGTCAGAGCGTCGAGTTTGACGTAGCGCCCGGTAAGAAGGGCGAGGAAGCGCTGAACGTTCGCGCCGTCTGAGCTGACAACATCGTGAGAGTCGAGGGCAAACCGTAAGGGTGCCACGATGAATCTAAGAGAAACGCCGCACTTGTGCGGCGTTTCTCTATTGCTGGCGGGCGATCCAGTCATGCCCCGGTGGGTTCTCACGTTTCACGGCTCACGAGGGCCGGGGTCTCCCGCCACGACGGGGCGCGTAGCCTCCGACGAGAAGCGAGGGACCTGTCGGTCGACGAGGGTTAGGAACGCGGTGTCACACAGAGCGATCTGAAGGCTCGCCCGCGGCTCGCAACCCGCTAGCGGTGGCGCGTCACCGGGACAGCCGACAGGGGATTTAGCATCGAGACGAGAGGCGAGGAGGAGCGATGGCGGAACTGACGGTGAGCGCAACGGAGGTCGTTCTGACGCTGACGCGAGCGGAGAAATTGGAGAGTTTGCACGGCGACCTTCGCGTTCCTCGATCGGCAGTCGTCGGCGTCGACGTGCTGGAGGACGCTCACGCCGCCGCGGACATTATCGGTTTAAAGGTCGGAACGCGTCTGGCCGGCGTGACCGAGGTCGCGACGGTGCACGGCGCCACGACCATTTTCGCCGCCGTGCACCGCGACACGCCCCATGGCGTGCGGCTACGGTTGTCGGGGGCGGACCAAGACGAGTGGATCGTGGGATGCGCGGACCCTGAGGCAGTGGCGGCCTCACTCACCGCAACCTGAGCTGCGTCACGCGAGTGGCATCGCCCGAAGGGTGGTGCACGGCCGCGGTGCGCGTGGACGATGCGCCGTCCGTGCAACACGTACCACGCCTAGGGGCGACCTCGTCGGTATTTCTGTCGGGGATGGCGCGCGACGCGAGTTGAACCACTCGCGACGAGGTTGAACCGCGGCCGCTACGAGAGAACCCGGCGGCGGAAGTTATGAATCCCGAGCGAGAGGAAGGCAACGCAGAACGCGAGAAGAACGGGGTACACAACGTAGAGGTGCATGTGCGGGACGTTGGTAAACGCGGCCCGCATGCCCTCATTGACGTAGAGCAGGGGATTGATGAGCACGATCGTCTGCAGCCAGTGCCACGAGCCGATCTTTACGGGAGCCAAGCGGGTCCACTCGTAGTACGTGCCGCCCAGAAAGGTGATCGGCAAGATGACGAATCCGAACATCATGCCGATGTTCTGCGGCTTGAAGCTCGTTCCGAGCACGAGACCCAGCGATCCCATGGCGACGCACGCGAGGGGAAGCAGCGTAAGTAGAACGGCCCAGTGCAGGTTGATCTGCGCTTCGACGCCACGTGCGTGAACAATGGACGCGATCGGTAGGACTATGGCGGCGGACAGGAGCCCCTGCACGGCGCCCGACAGGACCTTTTCGACCGCGACGAGCCAAATCGGACAAGGGGCCTGGACGCGGTCTTCGATTTCGCGGGTGTAACCAAACTCCTGGGACATCTGCAACGCCACTGACTGCACGCCCTGGAACATCACGGAGATGCCCACGACCCCTCCGACGAGCACGGTCGCGAACGCGGTGGCGCCACCGACGCCACCGACAGACTGCCCAATTTTGGGAAAGACGTAGAGGAAAACGAAACAGAGGAGGAAGGGCTGGACAATCGTTCGCAGGACGAAGATCGCGAAGTCTCCCCATAAAACTCGCACGTCACGCAACATCAGCGCACCAAGCGCGGCGCGACTCGACGACAGCGGCGAACGGCGAGGTCCCACGACAATGGCTCGTGACGGCACGGTGTCGGTCGTACTCGAATCCATTAGTCGCGGAGCTCCTTTCCGGTGAGACTGATAAACACCGTCTCCAAACTGGGCTCCGCAACCGCTACGTCGTTGACGCTGAAGCCGGCACCCTCAGCCGCGGCAATGACACGGGCAAGCAGACGGTCGCCGGTGCGAACGTGTAGTTCGAGCGCGTCGGGCGTCGTGCGGATCGTCGTGACTCCCGTGACCTGAGCGTTGAGCGCGGCGGCGAGAGCCGCCTGGTCGCCCACCGCGCGTACGGTCACGATCGTATTGATTCCGACGGACTGCTTAAGCCTGGCGGGGGTGTCGAGGGCCAGAACTCTTCCGTGGTCCATGATTGCTACTCGATCGCAGAGCTGATCGGCCTCTTCCATGTAGTGCGTGGTGAGCAGTATTGTCTGCCCGTCAGCGTTGAGTTTCTGCAGGATGTCCCACAACGCCAGTCGACTCTGCGGGTCAAGGCCTGCCGTTGGCTCATCCATGAAGAGGACGGCGGGTCGATGAAAGATGGATCGGGCGACCATGAGCCGCTGGGCCATTCCGCCCGACAGGGCGTAGACAGACGCCGTGGCCCACTTGGCGAGTTGGAACTGCACGAGCAACTGATCAGCCGTCGCCCGAGACTCGCGGGCGGACATCCCGAAAAGCCGCCCGTGGAAGTACAAGTTCTCCCAGACCGTGAGCTGTCGGTCGAGAGTGTTGGACTGGGATACCACGCCAATGAACTGCTTGGCGAGCGTTGGGTGGGCGATGACATCGACACCCGCGATGAAGGCCCTGCCCGAGGTGGGGATCACCCGAGTGGTCAGCATCCCCGCGGTGGTGGTCTTGCCAGCTCCGTTAGGTCCAAGAAGACCGAAGATCTCGCCGGTGGTGACCGAGAGGTTCAAATTATCGACGGCCCGAAAGTCCGCGTCCGGGTAGATCTTGGTGAGGTCGTGCGTCAGGATTACCGAATCGGCGTCGCCGGCAGGTGAGCCGTCTCGAGAGCCTGGCATCGGACAATGCTAACCCGGCGCTCATCACAAGTGAACAACGTGGACACGTGCGAGACGATCGCTCGACTGTACGACGGGTCGACACGAGCACCGTTCATGAGTGGTGGCGTCCATTCGTCGGCGACTCCGGCGCCGTGGGGTGAACAGCTGATGGCGGCCATAGGGAGCGGCAGCGAGTCTGTCGGAGAGTTGTCGATACCAGTGACCGCGTTACCAGTCAGCGAGGTCGAATCTCCGACGTCGGGCGGTGCGCGTCCTCTTTGACAGGCAATCCTCCGTGCCCCCACGGCAAAGTTGGTTGGCGAAGGAGTACGGCACATTGCCGCTCCGCCTCCTGACTTTGAACCGGCCTGGGTTTCCTGGAGACTTCCGAGCTTGGATGTCTCAGGCCGCCTTGGTCTGATTTGAGCGAGAATACTCCGCCTCGACTTCGACTGGTGTTCGGTCATCGAGCTCGCCATGGAGGCGCTCTTCGTTAAACCACGAGACCCACGCGCACGTGGCGATCTCCAGGTCATCGATTCCCTTCCAGTGCCCTCCGTGGTCGGCGAGTGCGGCGGGGTTGCGGTGTAGTTCGGTCTTGTAGAGGGCGTTCACCGATTCTGCTAGCGCGTTGATGCTCCTATAGATTGTCAAGTCGTTAAGATCG
>JAJYSU010000037.1 GCA_021793395.1 Actinomycetes bacterium | reverse complement strand
GGGGATGAACACGAAGTACAGCGCGAAGGCGACGAGGGGGTGCGTGATGAGCTTCATGAGCGACCCGTCCAGAGCACGGCGCAGCAGCGGCACCTGATCGTAGAGCAGGTCGAGCGGTGCGCTGAGCGCGAAGAGCGGCGCCGCCACCATAATCAGCGCCAGGTGTTGGGCCATGTGCATCGCGAAGTACGACATGTCGTAGACCGCGATCACGGACTGGGTGGCGACGAAGGTGACGGCGGCGCCCGCGAGGAACCAGAGCACCCGAGCGCGCGGCCACGGATCGGTCGTGCGCCGAGCGCCGATCACGTAGGCGGCGCTCGCGAGTATCAGCAGGACCGTAGGAATGGGCGAGATCTGCCACTGGTTCAGGTGATGCCACGAGAACATCGCCAGGTGCGGGGAGGTCACGCGGTCAGTTTAGGGTGGCGTCATCGCGCGGAAGGGTGCTCAGTAGGATGTCCCCGTGAAGTCGAAGTGGTTCTCCTCGCGAGCATTTTTGCTGCACGTGGCGCTCCTTCTCTGGTTGGCTCTCTGCGCGAGTGCCGCGTGGTGGCAAGTGGGTCGAGCGATCCAGGGCAACACTCTCAGTTTTATGTACGCGATCGAGTGGCCGGTCTTCGGGGTCCTCGGGGTGCTCGGATGGTACGCGATGTTGAACATGGAGAAGGTGACCGAGCACGACCAGCGTGAGCGGCGTGCGTACGAGGAGAAGATGCGCGCCGAGGCTCGAGAGCGGCGCGTCGAGCAGGGCGAAGATCCGACTCTCGCTGCCTACAATGACCACCTCGCGCAACTCGCCAGTCAGCCGAAGAAGAAGATCTGGGGTCACTAGTGGAGAAGGCGTTCGCGCGTTACCGCATCATGTCCTTCGTGACGGGTACCACCCTCATCACGCTGTGTCTCTTCCTCATCTTGCACACGGTGGACTTGACGCTCTGGAAGCAGTTGATTGTTCCGGTCACTGTCATCGGCGTAGGCCACGGTGTCGTCCTCTATCCCATCTACATGGTGATGTGCGTGCAGTTCGCGCTCAAGGCGCGTCTGCACCCGGGTTTGGTGATCCTGATGCTGCTCGCGGGATTCGTCCCCGGCCTCGCGTTCTACATGGAGAATCGCGTCGAGCGACGCCTGTTCCCTCAGGGGAGACCTCGAGTGAGCGTCACGTCGTGACCCACTGGCGCGAACGCCGGGTGTTGGTCTTCGCGCATCAGGGAGGTTCTTTCGAGGCGCCCTCCTCGACGCTGGCGGCCATTGACCACGCGCTGGCCGAGGGCGTCGACGCTATAGAACTCGACGTTCACGCGACGCGTGATCGTCAACTGGTGGTGTGCCACGACGCGACGGTTGATCGCACGACGAACCATCGTGGGGCGATCGCGGAGCTAACTCTCGAGGAGTTGTCCCGGATGGACAACGCGTACTGGTTCAGCCCCGGCGTGACCGCGTCACGCGATCTGGACGTTGATCAGTACGTGCATCGGGGCCGCGCCCCCGACGACCCGCGCTACGCCATCGCGACTCTGGAGGACGTCGTGCGGACGTTCCCGGGCACGTTGCTCAACCTGGACATCAAGCAGACGGCCCCGACAGTGGAGCCCTACGAGGTGCTACTCGCGGAGGCACTGCGACGTTGGGGTGCCCAGGAGTCGGTGGTCGTGGCGTCCTTTCACGACGACGCTATTGCGTCGTTTCGTGTCGCGGCACCCGGCGTCGCCACGGCCGCGGCAATGGGAGAAACGGCGTCGTTTTACCTCGCGGTGCGCGACGGTCGTCCGCCCGAGCGCCTGGATGGCGTGGCGCTACAGGTACCGATGACCTTCGGCGATGAGGTGATAGTGGAGCCGACCTTTGTTGGCGCGGCTCACGAGGCCGGGCTCGCGGTGCACGCCTGGACTCTCAATCAGGTTGACGACATGTCGCGGGCACTCGCCACGGGTGTCGACGGAATCATCACCGATACGCCGACGACCGCGGTTGCGCTGGTGCGTGATCGCGGTCTCGCCTGGCGCGACCGTTCCTTGCCGTCGCCCTAGCCTCGCCCGCAGTTGGGCTTCTTGCCGTGGTTGGCCTTCTTCTTGGCCCGCAGCTTGCGCTTTACCGTCCGCTTTGACATAGGTGACAATGTTAGTAGGTGGACGAGACCGCGAGCCAGTTGGAGCCGAACGAGACCGGCGAGGAGGGTGTGCTGGTGGTGGTGGCCACGCCGTTGGGCAATCTCGGCGACCTGTCGAGTCGCGCGCTGGCGATGCTCACGGAGGCCGACGTGGTGTTCTGCGAGGACACGCGGCGTTCGCGCACCCTCTACGCCGCGCACGGCGTGCGCGCCAAGGCGCGACTGCGCTCGCTTCATCAGCACAACGAGGCCGCGCAGTGCGACGAGATCGTGGCGAGGGTGCGCGCCGGCGACGTCGTCGCGATCGTGAGTGA
The DNA here is from genome assembly GCA_021793395.1 of Actinomycetes bacterium. Taxonomy (GTDB): domain Bacteria; phylum Actinomycetota; class Acidimicrobiia; order Acidimicrobiales; family RAAP-2; genus RAAP-2. The sequence continues at coordinate 20,480 of JAJYSU010000037.1, read as the reverse complement.
CGCGGGCACCCCGGGCATCAGCGATCCCGGCGAGCGCGTCGTGGCGGCGGTCGCCCGAGCCGGGTTGCGCGTGAGTACGGTGCCGGGACCCTCGGCCGTCGTGGCGGCCGTGTCCATCAGCGGGCTGGCCAGTGAGCGCTTCGTGATGGAGGGTTTCGTACCCCGCGGCGCGCGTGAGCGTCTCGCGCGCTTCGAGGAATGGGATCGCGAGACGCGCACCGTGGTGTTCTACGAGTCGCCGGTGCGTCTCGTGAGGACGCTGGGGGAGATGGCACAACGTTGGGGCGACCGCGACGTCTGTGTCGTGCGCGAGTTGACCAAGATTCACGAGGAAGTTCTTCGCGGAACGCTGGCGCGGGTTCACCAGACCCTCGAGGGGCGCGACGTGATCGGCGAGGTGGTGGTCGTTCTGGCGGGGGCGGTCGTCGCCGGCGTCGACGAGGCGCGGGTGCGCGCGGCCGTGCGTGAGTTGATCGACGCGGGGACGAGCGTGCGCGACGCGGTGTCGAGCGTGTCATCACGACTCGGCGTCGCGCACCGCGAGGTGTACCGGCTCGCACTCGAGCGCCGGGCCGGGGAGCAGTGAGTCACTAGCCTTGGGCGATGGGTCGTTTCTACATCACTACCCCCATCTATTACGTGAACGACGTACCGCACGTGGGGCACGCCTACACGACCGTGAACGCGGACGCCCTGGCGCGCTGGCATCGACTACGCGGCGACGACACGAAGTTCCTCACGGGAACTGACGAGCACGGCCAGAAGGTCGCCGACGCCGCGGCGCACCGCGGCGTCTCGCCCCAGGAGTGGACCGATCAGACCTCGGCCCGTTTTCGCGAGACCTGGGATGCGTTGTCGATTCAGTACGACGACTTCATCCGCACGACCGAGCCCCGCCACTACCGCAGTGTTCAGGCGTTCCTCACCGCCATCTACGACAACGGGTACATGTACAAGGACGTCTACCGCGGCCTGTATTGCGTGAGTTGTGAGGATTACTACACGCTGGAGTCGAGTGACGACGGGCGCTGTCCCGTGCACGGTCGGCTGCTCACCGAAATGGAGGAGGAGAACTGGTTCTTCCGCCTCAGCGCCTTCGAGGATCGACTGCTGGAGTACTACGCGGAGCACCCCGATTTTGTGACGCCCGAGACCAAGCGCAACGAAGCCTACGCCTTCATTAAGGGCGGTCTTCACGACATCTCGATCACTCGTACCTCGATCTCGTGGGGCGTTCCGGTTCCCTGGGACCCTCGTCACGTCTTTTACGTGTGGTACGACGCGTTGATCAACTACCTCACCGCCCTGGGCTACGGGAGCGAGCACGACGAGGTCGCTACGTGGTGGCCGGTGTCGCATCACCTGATCGGCAAGGAGATTATTCGCTTCCACGGAGTGTGGTGGCCGGCAATGTGTATGGCCGCCGGGCTCGTGCCGCCCGCGCACGTGCACGTGCACGGCTGGCTGCTCATTGGAGGTCAGAAGTTGTCCAAGACGATGGCCGCCGAAGGTGCGGTGCGACTGACTGACATAGCGCCAGCCGTTCTGACCGACGAGTTCGGGGTGGACGCGCTGCGTTACTACCTTCTGCGCGACACGGTGTTGGGCAACGACGGGGAGTTCTCCCACGAGGGAATCACGCAGCGTTACAACACCGATCTGGCCAATAACTTGGGTAACCTGGTGGCCCGCGTGGCGAGTGTGGTGGCGACCAAGTGTGGCGGCGTGGGACCCGCTCCGACACTCGACTCGCCGCTGCGCGCGCCGGCGCTGGAGGCGCTACGCGACGCGCACGAGGCGTGGGAACGCTTCGCCCCCCAGGCCGCTCTCGAGGCCACGTGGCGTTTGATTGGTGCCACGAACGCTTACCTGGAGGCGAGCTCACCGTGGAAGATGGAACCAGGCGAGCCGGTCGACGCAGTGATGGGCGACGCACTCGAGGCGATTCGTCTCGTCAGTGTGATGGCCAGCCCCGCGATGCCGAACGTGTGTGACGAGATTTGGCGTCGGCTCGGCTTGGAGGGTCAGCCGAGCGACGAGACCATCGACGTGAGTGGGCGCTGGGGTCTCTACCCGTCGGGGCGTCCTGTTCTGAGGGGCGACCCCCTCTTTCCGCGAAAGGGATGACGTGAGTTACTGGACTGATGCTCACTGCCATTTGCAGGACGAGTTCTTGCGCGACGGCGAGGCTAGTGCGCGTGACTCGCTCGACCGCGCTCTCGCGGCGGGCGTGGGGCGGGTAGTGGTCATCGGAACGGACGAGAACAACTCGCGCGGGGCGCTCGCGCTCACCGCGATCGACGGTCCCGTCGAGGTCTACGCCGCGGTGGGCTTGCACCCCCACGAGGCGCTCTCGGACGTCGAGGCGATCGCGCGCCTGGCTCGGGCGGGTCATCCACGCCTGGTGGCGATCGGCGAGACGGGTCTGGACTATTTCTACGAGCACGCACCGCGTGAGGCCCAGCGCCGCGCCTTCGCCGCGCAGATCGCACTGGCGCACGAGTTGAACCTGGCGCTGGTGATCCACGCGCGTGACGCGTTCGATGACCTCTTCGAGATTCTGAGTCACGAGGGGGTTCCGCCGCGGACGGTGATCCACTGCTTCACGGGGACGCCCGACGACGCCGCCGGGTGCCTGGCTCTGGGGTGTGACATCTCGGTGGCCGGTGTGGTCACCTTCAAGAACGCGCAGTCGCTGCGTGATGCCGTCCTCACTGTTCCGCTCGATCGCCTTCACGTGGAGACCGATAGTCCCTTCCTTGCTCCCGTGCCGCACCGGGGTCGCCCGAACGAGCCCGCGTGGGTTCACGTCGTCGGAGAGTTCGTGGCTGAGTTGCGCGGTGAGGACGTCGAGGTCGTACGTCGGACCACGTCCGCCAACACTGCCCGACTGTTCGCCATCCCCGAGTTGCCTGATTAGACCCGACTTTCATCAGGTAAGTTATACTTTTTATCAAATTTAGTTGCCTTCGCAGCCCATCCTGCCTAGCGTTGTAGGACGGATCGTCACGCTACGGTCCGCTGTCCTGGTGGAGGGTGGAGATCTGAGGACATCACTCCGACGAGCGTGTGCGCGCTCGGCGTGTCTGGTAACCGTAGGTGCTCTGGCAGGTGCCTCACTGGTACTCGTGACGTCCCCGCGGGCCGGGGCGTCGCCGACCCACGCCGCCGTGCGCGTGCCCGACCTGGTCAATCGGGACCGGGCTCAGGTCTACGCGCTCATGCGCCGCGACAACCTCTACTTCACCACTCGCGGCCCCGGATCAGCGACCGGCACCTGGACCCGCGTGGTGGCCCAGAGTCCGCGTCCGGGCACGGTCGTGCCCTGGCACGCCAGCCTGGTCCTGACGACGACCACGGCGTCCGCCGTGGCGACGACGGCCTCGACGGGGCACACCGCGGCCGTTGCCGTGACGCGTGCGGCGCCTTCGCGTGTAGGGGTGGCAACCTGGTACCGATATATTCCGGGCCAGTGCGCGACGTCGTACCTTCCCATGGGTACGGTGATCACCGTGCAAGACCTCTCGAGTGGCGTCACTCTTCACTGTGTGGTCACGGATCGTCAGGAAGTGGCCCCGGGTCGTGTCGTTGATCTGTCGAGGCAGCAGTTTCGGGCGCTGGCCCCCCTGTGGCGCGGCGTGGTGCGCGTTCGAGTTTCCTGGTGACCCACACGCCGCGAACGGTGCGCGAGTTACTCGACCGCTTTGACCTGCATCCGTCGCGGGCACTGGGCCAGAACTTCGTCGTGGACCCGAACACCGTGCGGCGAATCGCGCGCGCCGCGAGCGTGGGGCCCGGCGACGTCGTGGTGGAGATCGGTGCGGGGCTCGGTTCGCTGACGCTCGCGCTCGTTGAAACGGGCGCCGAGATTCACGCGATTGAGGTCGATCGTTATCTCCTGGCGCCGCTGCGTGAGACGGTGGAGCCCTTCGGCGTCGCGGTTCATCACGTGGACGCGATGCGCGCCGACTACGCCGCCATCCTGGAAGGGCGTCGCGCGGTGGTGGTGGCTAATCTTCCCTACAACATCGCCACCCCGCTCATCATTCACCTGCTGGAGGCTGAGCCCTTGCTCGAGCGCTTGGTGGTGATGGTTCAGCGCGAGGTGGGCGAACGTCTGGCGGCTTACGCGGGTGACGAGGCTTACGGGGCAGCGTCGTTGCGGGTGCAGTACTTCGCGGACGCCGAACTCGTCGGACGTGTGCCGGCGTCGGTGTTCCTGCCGCGTCCTCACGTGGAGTCGGTAGTGGTGGCGCTGGTGCGACGCGAGACCGTCCGCGTGGATCCCTCGTGGGTGAGTGAGAGCGAACTGTTCGACGTCGTACGCACCGCTTTCGCGCAGCGTCGCAAAATGCTGCGCCGCTCGCTGGCCGACTGGGCCGACCCTGGCGTCTTCGCGCGAGCGGACGTGGAGGGTACGCGACGGCCCGAGGAACTGACAATTGACGAGTTCGCACGTCTGGCAGCTCAGCGATGATCACCCTGCGTGCGCCGGCGAAAGTCACCCGGTACCTCGAGGTGACGGGTCGACGCGAGGACGGTCTCCACGAGTTGCGCAGTGAAATGCTCACGGTAGACCTCGTCGACACGCTGGAGGTAGACGAACGTGCGAACTATCTTCACGTCGATGACCCGTCCGGTGTCGTGCCCCACGGCGAGACCAACCTGGTCGCGCCCGCGTTGCGCCTGCTCGGACGTCGAGCGGGCGTCATCGTGCACAAGGTGATCCCCGTGGGTGGGGGGCTCGGTGGCGGGAGCGCCGACGCCGCCGCCCTTCTTCGTTGGGCGGGTGGCGTGAGTCCCGAGCGGGCGCTCGTCCTCGGTTCGGATGTCCCTTTTTGCCAGGTGGGGGGGCGGGCCCTCGTGGAGGGCGTGGGTGAGCGGGTGACGCCCCTGGCGTTCGAGCAACGCGATCTCACGCTGATCCTGGCCCCGTTCGGGGTTGATACTCGCTCGTGCTACGAGGCGTACGACGAGATGCGTCGTGAGGGATGGTCACCGCGCGGTTCGAACCACCTCGAAGAGCCCGCGTCGCGCGTTGAGCCGCGCGTGGCCGTCGCCCTGACGTGGCTGCGTGCCCAGTGGGGCTGTGCTGTCGACGTGGCGGGGTCGGGATCGACCTTGTTCGTGGAAGGACACCCGCTCGGGGATGCTTCGACCCAGGTCTTGATGAGTCCGGTGGGACCTCTGCGAACCGTGGCCGTGACCACGACCCTCGACTAGCTCGATCTACTTGCCGGCGGCGCGACGCTGGAAGCGAGTTCGCTTCAGCATCTTCTTGTGCTTCTTCTTGCGCATGCGCTTACGGCGCTTTTTGATAAGAGATCCCATGGCCCGTAGAACACTAGTCGATATCGCGTGGGTTGGTCGATTCGCCTCACTCGAGGCGGTGATGCTCGAGGCGTAGCGCGCCTCGAGGACACCCGCGGACTGCATCGCGGGCCGACTCGAGCGCGACGGGCCGAGAAGTCGGGCCGCGGACAATGATGGGATCACTTCCTTCGTCCACGTGAACCCGTTCGGGAGCAGGCCGAATCAACGTGATGGTGACCACCGTGACTCCTGGAGTTCTCGCCACAGAGAACACTCGCGGTAGGTCCCACCGGAGCCGAGTGAGAAGTTCGACCACGGGGCCTCACCAGGGGCGGGACGGGAACAACGACGTGACCGTGTCGGGCGTTGTGCGCCGCCGGCACGGCGACACGAACCGGCCGGGTGGACGCCGTAAGAGGCCCCTGGTCGGCCGCACGCTCCGCGTGGCGCCGGGTTGAGGCTAGGGCGTCGGCTCGGGCAGTTCGATAGTGAAACGAGCCCCTCCGAGCTCGGGATCACGTTCGACGCTGACGGTGCCGCCAATTTCGGCGACGACCTGGGCGACGATCGAGAGTCCCAATCCTGATCCGGGGAGCGATCGCGCCGCGGCCGAGCGCCAGAATCGGTCGAATACGTACGGCTGCTCGGCGTCATTGATGCCGGGACCGCTGTCGGCCACGACGACTCGGTGGAGGTCGGCCGTGACCCTGACGCGTCCGTTCTCGGGCGTGAACTTGACGGCGTTGGTCAGCAGATTGGAGATGGCGCGCATCAGGCGATCACGGCGCGCGACGATCGTGACGGGTTCGACGTGGGCCTCAATCGTGATGTTCTTGATCCGCGCGTGCGTTCGCGCCGTGTCCACGCACTCGTCCACGCACTCGTCCAGGCGCAGGGGTAGGGGCTCACCCTCGCTACGTTCACCGCGCGAGAGCTCGCCGAGGTCGGTGACGAGGGCGGCCAGCTCGTCGACCTGGGCAACCATGTCGTCGGTCAGTTGGTGCAGGTCGTCGGGTTCGAGCTGGTTGGCCCGCGCCAGCACCTGGGCGTTGGTGCGCAGCGAAGTTAGGGGAGTGCGTAGTTCGTGGCTCGCGTCGAGCACGAGTTGGCGCTGAAGGGACTGGCTGCTTTGGACCGTGTTCAATAGCCGGTTGAAGACCCGTCGCAGCCGCCCGAGCTCGTCGGGTCCGCCCTCGGCGACGCGGTAGGCCATGTCATTGGTATTGGCCACCGACTCGATCTCGTTGGTGACGGCCTCGAGGGGGCGCAGCGCGGCCCGGGCGATGATGATGCCGAGTACCAGGGCGAGTAGCAGACCGCCACCGGCTACGAAGAGCAGTGTGCGTACGAGGTTGCGCAACTGCTGGATCTGGCCGGTGATGTTGACGATGAAGAGTTGCGCCGACGTCGTCTTGATCTGGCAGAGGCCCGTGGCGCAGCCGACGACGGAGTCGATGGGCAACGGCACGATCAGTTCCCGGTAGGACTGCCCGCCAAACTCGACCGTGCGCAGGGTCCTTCCGGCCTTGCCCTTGGCCACTTGCAAGATCGCGCCGTCGATCGGGACACGTGACGTGGGGATCGTCTTACCGTTGGCCAGGACGAGTTCGAAGTAGGAGCCGGTGAACTGCGAGTCGTCACCGATCTGGTGCCCGAGCGGGGAGAGCGACGCCTGGGTCAGCGACTCGTCGACGGAGCGAAGGAGAGCACTACGGGCGGTAATGAATGAAGCCAGGCACGCCAGGATGACCGCGAGGGCCGCCACCCCGACCGTCGCGCCGATAACCCGTGCGCGAAAGGTCACGATGTGCGAAGGGCGTACCCTACGCCTCGGACGGTTTGAATGAGACGATGCTCACCGCCCTCTTCTAGTTTGCGCCGAAGGTACCCGATATAGACCGCCAGTGAGTTCGTTCCGGAGTCGAAATTGTAGCCCCACACCAGGTCGAGGATCTGGTCGCGAGTGAGGACCTGTCGAGGGTGATGGAGGAAGAGTTCGAGGAGATCGAACTCGATCTTGGTGAGCGTGATCGGTCGCGTTCCCCGGTGCACTTCGCGCGTGGCGGGGTTGAGCGTGAGCTCGTCGAATCTCAGGATCGTGTCATCGCCTTCGGCCAATCCGTGACGGCGCAGAAGGGCTCGAAGGCGCGCCAGCAACTCGGCTAGGTCGAACGGCTTGACGAGGTAGTCGTCCGCTCCCACGTCGAGTCCGGCCACGCGATCGTTCACCGCGTCGCGGGCGGTCAGCATCAAGATAGGCGTGGTGTCGCCCGCCTGGCGAATGCGTCGACAGACCTCGAGCCCGTCGATGTCGGGGAGTTGCAAGTCGAGGACGATCGCGTCAGGGGCCCGTAATTGCACGGCCCGCAGGGCGCTCGAGCCGTCGTCGAACAGGTCGACGTCGTAGTTCTCCATTCGCAGAGCCCGTCCCAGCGCCGTGCGAATGGCCCCGTCATCGTCCACGATGGCGATGTAGGACTTGGTGACGGGGATGGTGGACACGGCCGACTTCCTTCCGCGTAGGGGACAGGCTCTAGTGTGACGTCTTGGTATTAAGTGTCTACACCGGTTCTCTAAGAATCAGGGAAGATAGTGAGTCGGTACCAGTAGTGGCGGGTAGTTCAATCGGCAGAACAGCGGACTTTGGATCCGAAGGTTGGAGGTTCGAGCCCTCCCCCGCCAGCCAGGCGTGACGGCCGTCTCACGTGCTGTACTGCTGGAGGAGTCGAGCCAACTCGAGAGGGGCGTCTCCCTGAATGGAGTGACCCGCGTGAGCCACGTGCACCACGGATGCGTGAGGGAGGCGTCGGCGGAACTCGCTCTCGTCCTCGTCGTCGACGACCGAACTCGGCCCCATGGCGCGTAGCAGCGTCACCGGCATCGTCAGTTCGCCGAGCGCTCGCCACAGGTCGCCCACGTCGGGGGGGACGAGGTCAGTGGGGGCGTGCTGTTGGTGGCGCCAGACCCACGTGCCGTCGTCGCGCTGCACGGCGTTGTGCAGAATGCCCCGACGCAGCGAGGCGACACTCCGAGTGGGATTGTGGGCGATCGTGCGCGCGAGCAGTGAATCGAAGTCGGCGAAGGTCGCGGGACCGTTGACGAAGTCGGTAATGGCTCGAGACTTGTCCGCGTTGACACCGGGCGTGATATCGATGAGCACTAGCGAGCGCACGAGGTCGGGTCGGTCGTGCGCGATCAGGAGAGCGGTGAGGCCCCCGAGAGACATGCCGACGAGAGGGTGGGGTCCTGGAATCAGCGCGTCCAGAGCCCGCGCGACGTCGCGCGCGTGGCTGGCGACCGCCGCGCTCCCGTACGGGCCGGGATCGGAGTGTCCGTGGCCGGGGAGGTCGATCGCGAGCAACGGGCGCTGCAGGGCCAGCGCCACGGTGTCGAAGGTGTGCGCATTCTGGGCGCCTCCGTGCAGCAGAGTCAGTTGGGGCTCGGCGTCGCCCCAGCGCAGTCCGCTGATCTGGCGTAGTCCGTCGACCGGTACGAAGAACCGGCGTACGACGGGAATGGGTACCGTGAGCCCCCACTCGTCGAGGTTCTCCTGGAAGAGGGCGAACTCGTCGTAGGGGACTCGGCTCACGTAGTGCATCGTAGGAGACGAGCGGCCATGATGGACGGGTGAACCGGCCCGTACTCGCTATCGTGCTCGCCGCGGGCGAGGGGACGCGCATGCACTCCTCGCGCCCCAAGCCGCTCCATCGGCTGTGCGGACGGCCGATGGTGCGCTACGTGCTCGACGCGCTGGTGGAAGTGGAACCCGTGGTGACCGTGGTCGTCGTGGGCCACGAGGCGACGTGGGTGGAGAAGGAGATCAGTGAGCACGCGGAGCGTTCGCGGTTGCTCTTCGCGTACCAGGAGGAGCAGGCGGGAACCGGACACGCGGTAGGGGTCGCTCTCGCGGCGTTGGCCGAACGAGGCGTGGGCGACGGTGACGTGGTGATCATGCCGGGTGACGCGCCGCTGGTGCGCGCCGCGACGGTGCGCGAGCTCCTCTCGCGCCACCGCGACGCGGACGCCGCACTGACCGTGCTCAGCGCGCGGATTGAGGATCCGTCCGGCTACGGACGCGTGGTGCGAAACCGCGAGGGTGCGCCCGTGCGCATCGTCGAGGAGCGCGACGCCGACCCGGGTGAACGCGCGATCGACGAGGTGAACACGTCGATGATGGTGGTGCGCAGCGAACTCCTGGGACCGGCGCTGCGCCGCGTCGGTCGCCGTAACGCGCAGCACCAGTACTACCTCAGTGATTTGGTTGACGTGCTCCACGGCGCGGGTCACGTGACCCGCGCCGTCCTGCTCGATGATCCGGGCGAGGCGAGCGGTGTCAATGACCGGCGTCAGCTCGCGGCCGCGGAGGTCGAGTTGCGCCGGCGGATCAATGAGCGATGGATGGCGCGGGGGGTCACCATGTGGGATCCCGCGCGCACCTACGTGGACGCCGACGTCGACCTCGCGGCCGACGTGTCGCTGTTGCCGGGCACGATACTGCGGGGACGCTGCGTGGTGGGCCGTGGCGCCACGGTGGGCCCCGACGCGGTCCTGCGCCGCGTTGTCGTGGGGGAGAATGCGCGCGTCGCCAACGTGGTGGCCACGGATGCTCGCGTCGGGGCCGATGCTCGCGTCGGTCCCTACGTGGTCCTGGAGCCCGGCGTCGTGATCCCGTCGTCGCAGTTGGTGGCGCCGTTCGAGCATCGCTTCAGCTAGGTGCCGGCGAGGAAGTACGCTGGCGCGGTGGAGTCACTCGCGAAGCGTCGTCTCGTGATCGTGACGGGACGATGTCACCCGGCGCTCGCACGGGATATCGCCGACAAGTTGGGAGTGGATCTTACCGAGGCCAACGTGCGCGAGTTCGCCAACGGCGAGATCCACTGTCGCTTCGACGAATCAATTCGCGGCGCCCACGTCTTCATCGTCCAGACCCACTCCTCGCCGGTGAACGACGCGGTGATGGAGCAGTTAATCATGATCGACGCCGCGAAGCGGGCGTCGGCCAAGAGCATTACCGCCGTGATACCCAACTACGGTTACGCCCGCCAGGATCGCAAGTCGGCGGGTCGCGAACCCATTACCGCCAAGCTGATCGCGGATATGCTGCAAACCGCGGGCGCCAGTCGGGTTCTCTCGGTGGACTTCCACTCCGGTCAGATTCAGGGATTCTTCGACATCCCGGTGGATCACCTCGTCGCCGCTCCCGTCCTGGAGGACTACCTCAAGGCGAATTCCAACCCCCATGACTTGGTCGTCGTGGCGCCCGACGCGGGGCGGGTGAAGGTGGCCGAGCGTTACGCGCAGCACCTCGGGTGTGATCTGGCGCTGGTGCATAAGACGCGCCCGCGCGGCAGCGCCAACATCGCCGAAGCCCGTCACATCGTTGGTGAAGTCCGTGGTCGTCACTGCGTGCTCATCGACGACATGATCGACACCGCGGGAACGATCGTGGCAGCCTGCGATTTGCTGAAGGCCCGTGGTGCCGAGGAGATCTGGGTAATGGCCACGCACGCCATCTTCTCGCCCCCCGCCGTGGATCGGCTCTTCAACGCGCCCGTCAGTCGCGTGATAGTGACCGACACCCTCCCCCTGCCGGCGGAGCGACGTTTCGAGAAGTTGGAGGTGTTGTCGGTAGCGACGATCGTCGCCACGGCCATCTCGGCGATCTTTGAGGACTCCTCGGTCTCCGAGATCTTTGGGGGAGAGAACCTCCTCTGATCGGTTGGATGACGGGGCTCTCGTCCGGTAGACTGGTACGTCCGCCCCGACCGGGGGCTGGTAGGTCGTCAGAGGAGTTCCCATGTCGCAGGCTGTGTTGAGCGCGTCCACCACCCGCGTCCTCGGGTCGCGGGCGTCGCGTCGCCTTCGCGGTGACGGGTCGATTCCCGCCGTGGTGTACGGGGTGGGCGTGTCCGCGCGGTCCCTCGCGGTCGACGCCAAGGAGTTCCGTAGCGCAGTGTCGGGGGAGCAGGGTCTTAACTCCCTGATCACACTGGATGCGGACGGAACGCAGTACCTCGTGATGGCCCGTGAGATTCAACGGCATCCGGTGCGCGGCACCGTGTCGCACATCGACTTTCAGGTGATTGACCCGGACAAGGCGGTCGTGGCCGAGGTGCCCCTTCACCTCGTCGGCGACGCGGTGGAAGTGCGCCACGCGGACTGGGAGGTCGACCAGCAGCTGTTCGTGCTCGAGGTGCGGACCCGCCCCGACCGGATTCCGACTCACCTCGACGTCGACATTTCCGAGCTGAAGGCCGGTTTCTCGATTCGCCTCGCCGACCTGGTGTTGCCCGAGGGAGTGGCGGCTGAAGGCGACCCGGCGTTGACCGTGGTCGCGACGCACGCCGGACGGGCCGCGAAGGCTGGCGGCGTCGAGAATCCGGCGTAGCCCGACGTGACGGCGCGGCGCGCCGGTGGTGAGCGACGCGGTAGCGCCAGTGTTCTGGTGATCGTGGGCCTGGCGAATCCCGGGCCCGAGTACGACGACACTCGCCATAACGTGGGCGGTGCCGCGGTGCGTGAACTTGGTCGCCGACGAGGCGTCACGTTTACGAGAGAGCGCCGACAGCGAGCGCTCACCACGACCATGATGACCGACCGCGGTCCCGTGACGCTCGCCATCCCGACGACCTTCATGAACGAGTCGGGCGCGGCGGTCGTCCCGCTGGTGCGGCGCACGTCGCTGGCGGGACTGAGCGCGCTGTTGGTCGTTCACGACGAACTGGATCTTGAGCCGGGACGACTGCAGCTAAAGATCGGCGGGGGGTTGGCGGGCCATAACGGCCTGCGATCGATCGCTGACGCTCTCGGGTCGCGGGACTTCGCGCGCTTGCGCATTGGCGTGGGCAAACCCGTCGACAAGGAGCGCGGCGCGCAGTACGTTCTGGCTCGCATGAGCGGTGCTCGCCGTGAGGCGCTCGCCGGAGACGTGGCGCGGGCCGCCGACGCGCTCGAACTGGTTATCGAGGAGGGTTTTGAGGACGCGCAGCGCCGAGTCAACGCCACCCGTGACTGAGCCGCTCGGGTTGCGACGCGTCCTCGAGCGGGTGGCGCCCGAGGTGCGGGCGCGACGTCGCGAGGGAGTTCTCGTTCCCGGTAGCGCCACGACGCCACTGGTAATCGCCGCGGAGTCGCTCGTGCGACCCGCGACGATCGTGGTGACGGCGACCACTGCCGAGGCCACCCTGTTGCGCGAGGGGTTACGCGGGTGGCTGGGTGACGCCGACGTGGCGCTCTGGCCCGGCTGGGACACCCATCCCCTCGAGAGGGTCAGCCCCGACGGATTCGCGATGGCGACTCGATCGGTCCTGCGGTGGCGCCTCGCGCACGGGCCTCGACCGCGAGTGGTCGTGTCCTCGGTTCGCGCACTCTCGCAGATCCTTCCTCCGGAACCGGCGAGCGCACCCGTGAGCCTGATCGCCCACGGGGAGTACGACCGCGAGGAGTTGCTGAGGACTCTGGTGGCCATTGGTTACCACCGTGAGGTTCTGGTCGAGCACCGTGCGGAGTTCGCGGTCCGCGGTGGGATCGTCGACGTGTGGCCCGCGAGCGGCGACGAACCGGTACGTCTGGACTTCTTCGGTGAGGAACTGGAGCGGGTGGCCGTCTTCGACGTGGCATCCCAGCGCTCGATCCGCGACGAGGATGAGGTCGTGATCGCCCCGGCTCGTGAGTGGCGGCCCGACGCCGCGTCACGCGCCCGAGCCCGCGACGCGGCCCTCGCTCAACCGTGGAGTGCTCCCGCTCTACGTCGCGTGGCCGACGGTGAGTTCTTCGACGGGATGGAGGGCTGGATGCCCCTGGTGTCGCCCCCGCGGACTCTGGTCGACGAACTCGACGAGATCGCGGCCCACGAGGTTGATCTGGTGATCGTCGAACCGACGCGCGTGGCCCAGCGCAGCGAGGAGTTACTCGGCGAGGAACGTGAGCTCACCGACGTGGTGTCCGATACCTGGCACGCCACGACGTCGGTGCCCCTCCTGCACGTCGACGCGACGAGTCTGGTGAGGCGCGCTAACTGGACGTGGGAGGCGAGCCCCTTCGCCGTCGACGACGCCGACCGGGCGATCAGCGCACCGCCCGCCGTGCAGGGTGACGCGTCGCGCATCGCGGCGCTCGCGCGCGAGTGGTCGCGAGAGCGCCGCGGCGTGGTGCTCACCCATAGCGCGTCGAGCGTGGTGCGCATGGCCGACCTGCTGCGGGGTGAAGGGCTCGAGGTGACGACGGATCCCTCCCAGGTGCTCGAGACCCGCCTGAGCGTGGTGGCGAGCGAGTTGCCCGCTGGTTTTACGATGCACGATCCCGACGTGACGGTGTGGGCCGAGGGTGACCTCACCGGTCGTCGCCACGTTCACCGCGAGGTACGCACCCGATCGCGCGGTGTCGAGGGATTCTTCGATGATCTCGCCGTCGGCAGTTACGTCGTGCACCGCCAACACGGCGTCGCGCGCTTTTCGGGAACGACAACGCGCACGATGAACGGCGCCGCGCGTGACTACCTCGTGCTGGAGTTCAAGGACGGACGCAGTTACTGGCCCGTGGACCAGATCGACGCTCTGACGCCCTACTCGGGGGGCGACGCTCCGGCCCTGTCGCGCATGGGTGGTGTCGAGTGGCAGCGCACGAGGGCCAAGGCGCGTGCCGCGGCCTTCCTGGTGGCTCAAGAGTTGGTCGACCTGTACCGCAGTCGTCTGGTCGCACCAGGCCACGCCTTTAGTCCCGACAGCGCGTGGCAGCGTGAGATGGAGGATCTCTTCGCGTACCCGCTCACGACCGACCAGGCGCAGGCGATCGTGGACGTCAAGGCGGACATGGAGCTCGATCGGCCGATGGACCGCCTCGTGTGCGCCGACGTCGGCTTCGGCAAGACCGAGATCGCGGTACGAGCTATCTTCAAGGCGGTCCAGGACAACACGCAGGCGGCTCTGCTGGTCCCCACGACGCTGCTGGCCAGTCAGCACGTCGCGACCTTACGCGAGCGTTTCGCCGGCTTCCCGGTACGCGTGGAACTGTTGAGCCGTTTCGTCGAGGACGCCGAGGCCGCGGACACGGTGCGCGGCCTGCGCGACGGCAGTGTGGACGTGGTGGTGGGTACGCATCGACTCTTGAGCGATCAGATCGAGTTTCGCAATCTCGGGCTACTCGTCGTGGACGAGGAGCAGCGCTTCGGTGTGCAGCACAAGGAGGCGATCAAGGCACGCTCGGTGGGCGTGGACGTCCTCACGTTGAGCGCGAGCCCGATACCGCGTACCCTCGAGATGGCCTTCGCGGGGATCCGCGACCTCTCGATGATCACGACGCCACCGGCCGACCGTCGGCCGATCCTGACCCACGTGGGACCCTACGACGAGGCCGCCGTCGTGGAGGCCGTGCGCCGCGAGATGCTGCGCGAGGGCCAGGTCTTCTTCGTGCACAATCGCGTGTCCGATATCGATCAGGTGGCTCGGCGTCTCGGTGAGCTGGTGCCCGACGCGCGCGTCGCGATCGCCCACGGTCAGATGGACGAGGGGACGCTGGAGCGCGTGATGATTGACTTCTGGGAGCGGCGCTACGACGTCCTGGTCTGTACCACCATCGTGGAGTCGGGTATCGACCTACCCAGCGTGAACACCCTGATCGTTGATCGCGCCGAGCGACTCGGGCTGGGCCAGCTTCACCAGCTGCGCGGACGAGTGGGGCGTGCGAGTCAGCGGGCCTACGCCTATCTCTTCTATCGCGCGGATCAGGTTCTCTCGGAGACCGCGTTTGAGCGCCTGCGCACCATCGGGGACAATACGTCGCTCGGTAGTGGTTTCAAGATCGCGATGCGCGACCTTGAAATTCGCGGGGCCGGTAACCTGCTCGGCCACGACCAGTCCGGTCCGGTGGCCGCCGTGGGCTACGACCTTTACGTGCAGTTGGTTGCCGAGGCCGTCGCCGACGCCAAGGGCCTCACGCCCGCACCGGTGGAGACCGTGTCGATCGACCTGCCGGGCGACGCGCACCTGCCCGCGTCCTACGTGCTCGCCGACGACGCTCGCCTGGAGGCCTACCGCCGGCTCGCGGCGCTCACTACTCGCGACCAGCTCGACGACCTCGCCGACGAGTGGCGCGACCGCTACGGGCCGGTGCCCGGTGCCGCGCGTGCGTTGCTCGACCTGGCGGCGCTGCGCCTCGCCTGCCTCGCCCGGGGCATTACGTCGGTGACGGTGTCGCCGGCCAAGGTGGGGGTGCGATCACGCCCGGTGCTGCGCCTGGGACCGCTGAATCTGGCGGTGTCGGCCCAGACGCGCCTTCGTCGGCGATTCGGCGCCCGAGCCTACGACGAGGTGACGAAGGAGTTGCGCGTCGAACTGACCGGGGCCGACGCCGAGGCCGTCGCGATTACCGCTCTGCTCGACGAACTCGCGCCCGTGGCGCTGGCTCCGTCGGGCGGGGTCGAGGCGGACTCGGGGGCCCGGTAGCATGGCCTCGTGCGTCGTCTTATCGTTCTTCTTGTCGTCGCGTTCGTAGGCGCGGGTGTCTACGGCGCGAGTTCGCTGTCGTCGGGCGTGTCCGCCAATGGTGCCCAGGTGTCGGGCAACACCCTGCGAGTGGAGATGTCGGCGATCGCGTCGACGCCCGCGTTGCAGTGCTACCTGAGCGGACTGTCGAGTGCGACCTACGCACCGGGCGCGGGGGGCGACTCGTTGGGGGCGTCCGGCGCCGCCGCGTGGGCCAACCTACGTCTCGAGGGCCTCGCGATCACGAACTACGTGCAGAGTCACTTTCACTACCACCCCACGGCGTCGCAACTCGCGGTGGCGACGTCGTCGCTCGAGGCCGAGTTGACCCAGGCGGCGTTGACCAATCAGCTGACCTGTCCGGGTACGTCGGTGCAGGCACTCAACGCGATGCCCACGGAGATGCGTCACGCTGAGATCGACGCCCAGGCGGCGTCGCTGTACCTGGTGAGTCGGTTGAATACGACGGTGCCGCTGACGGTGGCATCGATGAAGACGTACTTCAACGCGCATCGCTCGAGCTACGACACACTGTGCGTGAGCGTCGCCGTCGTGGTCCCGTCGCGCACGGCGGCTTTCGCGACCGCCCAGGCGGGGGGAGCGAGCGTCGCCGCGCTGGCGCGCCAGTTCTCGGTGGACTCGTCACGCACGAGGGGCGGCTCCTACGGGTGCTACGCGCCCACGTCGTCCTCCTACGCCAGTGTGCGCGCCGATGTTGGCTCTACCGCCCTGAACACCTTCCCCCGCACGCCGCAGTACGTATCGCTGAGTGGCGCCACGTACGCGCTCTACGTCGCGCCGACCAAGCGCACCCCGACCACCTTTTCGCAGGCTGCCGGCGCCGTGCTGGCTGATCTGCGCAACTTGAACGCCGCGTCGGCGAACACCGTGAAGGACAATATTCTGTACCGGGCGTCGGTGGCGATCGATCCCGCCGTCGGCCGCTGGGGCCTGTCGTCGAGCGGACCGATGGTGTTTCCCCCCGCGACCCCGCCGACAGCGGACGTCAGCGCGCCGACGATTCTGGCCGGAACGACACCCGCCGTCTATAAGTGACGCCCGTCGTTCGGGTCGTCGGTCTCGGCCCGGCCGGGGTGGAGATGATGACCGTACGCGCGCGCCGGCTACTGCTCGAGGCGCCCGTGGCGCGTCTGCGCACCCGACGTCACCCCGCGGCGGACGCGTTTCCCGACGTCGAGAGCTACGACGACCTCTACGAGCGGGCTCGCTCGTTCGACGAGCTCTACGACGCGATCGTCGCCGACCTCGTCGAGTTGGCACGAGGCTCGAGCAGCGGGGAAGTGGTCTACGCGGTCCCCGGTTCGGCCCTGGTGGCCGAGCGGACGGTGGTACTGCTGCGTGAGCGTGACGATCTGACGGTGGTGGTGGAGCCGGCGGTCTCGGTGATCGACCTAGCCTGCGCGGCGCGCGGTGTCGACCCCATGGCCGTACAACTGCGGGTGATCGACGCTCTGGCGCCGGGCGAACGGGTGCGCGGTCCGGGTCCCCTTCTAGTGCTGCAGACGTACGCCCCCGAGGTGCTGGCGGCCTTTGCGGATCGTCTCGATCCCGAGACGTCGGTGACGGTGCTGCACCACTTGGGTCAAGGTGATGAGGTCGTGACCACGCTGACGGCTCGACGCCTCGCGACCTTCGCGGCTGATCACCTGACCTCGTTGTGGATCGATGAAGTGCGCGGGCCGGGCGAGTCGCTGGACGAGTTGGTATCGATTACGCGTCGGCTACGACGCGAGTGTCCCTGGGATCGTGAGCAGACCCACGAGTCGTTGACTCGACACCTGTTGGAGGAGTCCTACGAGGCGATCGAGGCGCTCGACGACTTGGCCGCTGATCCGTCGGAGGCGACACGTTCACACGTCGCAGAGGAACTCGGCGACGTGTTGTTTCAGGTGGTGCTGCACGCGGAACTCGGTGACGAGGAGGACGCCTTCGATCTGACGTCCATCATCGACGGGCTGTGCGCCAAATTAATCGCTCGACACCCTCACGTTTTCGGCGGCGTCGACGTGGTGGACGCCGAGGATGTCGCGCGGCGCTGGGAAGTTCTGAAGAGTGCGGAGAAGGGGCGCACCAGTGCCGTGGACGGTGTGACCTGGCGGTTGCCCGCGCTCACTCTCTACGATCAGATCCTGGACGCCGCATCACGGGCGGGTGTGGTGAGCGCCGACGCCACGTCGGTGCGCGACGCGGCTCGCGGTTCGCTCGAGGCGTTGTCGTCACGCGAGGGGAGCTCGGACGCCGACGTCGGGTGGGGAGATCTCCTGGACGCGGTGGCGCGTCTCGCGCACGAGTCGGGGGTGGACCTGGAGGGCGCGCTGCGCGCGAGAGCCCGTGCGCTCGCGCACGACGTACGCGAGCACGAGTCCGAGTCGAACGGGGGGTCGACGGGACAGGGCTAGCGTGGGGACGTTGCGAGGAGGCTTCATGAGTGCGATCGAACTGGTTCGAGGTCGACAGATACTCGACTCGAGGGGCAACCCCACCGTCGAGGCGGAGGTTCACTTGGAGTCCGGGGCGTTCGGCCGAGCGGCGTCGCCGTCGGGGGCGTCGACCGGCATCCACGAGGCGGTGGAGCTTCGTGACGGAGCCGACGCGTGGTCCGGCCAGGGTGTGAGTCGCGCCGTGGGCTTTGTCAACGAGGAGATCGACGGCGCGCTGGAGGGGTACGAGGCTACGAATCAGCGCAAGGTTGACGCGGCTCTAATTGATCTCGACGGTACCGACAACAAGAGCCGTCTCGGTGCGAACGCGATTCTGGCGGTGTCGTTGGCCACCGCCAAGGCGGCGGCCATGGAGAGGGACCTGCCGCTCTTCCAGTACCTGGGTGGGGTGAACGCCCACGTGCTGCCCGTTCCGATGTTCAACGTCGTGAACGGCGGCGTGCACGCGCGCAACTCGATCGACTTCCAGGAGTTCATGGTGATGCCCATTGGCGCGGCGTCCTTCGCCGAAGCCTTGCGCTGGGGCGCGGAGACGTACCACGCGCTGAAGGGATTGCTGGGATCGCGGGGGTTGGCGACGTCCGTGGGCGACGAGGGAGGCTTCGCTCCCGACCTGGCCAACAACGAAGAAGCTGTGAAACTCCTGGTGGAGGCCATCGAGGCCACCGGGCGCACGCCGGGACGTGACGTGGCCATCGCACTGGATCCCGCGACGTCGGAGTTGTGGCGTGACGGGGCCTACCACCTCGAGGGTGAGGGCCGAGTTCTCTCGAGCGCGGAGTTGGTGGATTACTGGGCCGACCTCGCGTCGCGCTACCCGATCGTGTCACTCGAGGACGGCATGGCCGAGGAGGACTGGGACGGGTGGCAGTCGCTGACTCAGCGCCTCGGCGAGCAGATCCAACTGGTGGGTGATGACGTGTTCGTCACCAACCCACGCCTGCTCCAGCGCGGTATCGACCTCGGCGTGGGCAACGCCCTACTGGTCAAGTTGAACCAGATCGGCACGCTCACCGAGACCCTCGACGCGGTGGCGTTGGCCACGGCGAACAGTTACCACTGCGTGGTGTCGCACCGGTCGGGTGAGACCGAGGACGTGACGATCGCCGACCTGGCCGTCGCCATCAACGCCGGGCAGATTAAATCCGGCGCTCCGGCGCGCAGCGAGCGGGTGGCGAAGTACAATCAACTGGTGAGACTCGAGGAACAACTCGGGGATCAGGCCCGTTTCCTTGGAGCTTCGTCACTGTCGGGGGCGATTGGTGTCAACTACTCGTAGCGTCTCGGTGCACCAGCGGTCGGCCTGGATGGTGCCGCTGGCGGCGGTGACCGCGCTCGCCATTTTGGTGATGTGGTTCCCGCTCGCCACGCTATGGAGTCAGCAGCGTCAACTCGACGCCACCTCGGCTCAGATTGCGAACATCTCGCGCCAGGAGCAGGTGCTACGCGCTCGCGCGTCGGCGATCTCCTCACCGGTGACGGCCGTACGTCTGGCGCGTCAGGACTATCAGTTGGTCGAACCGGGCCAGAGCCTCATTCAGGTGCTACCGGGTGCGGGCAGCGGATCGGGCGCCAACCACGGCGGCGATCCGGGATTCCAACCGTTGGTCGCTCCGTCCTCGCTGGGGGCCGCACCGTCGGTGGTGTCGCCGCCCTCGGGGTGGTCGCGTTTCGTCTCTCGTCTGGTTCGCACGCTCGAGTTCTGGCGTTGAGTCTCCCTGATCCGTGCGTCGAGGACGTGGTCGCGGTCAGCGCGATGGTGGGCCGGCCGCTGGCGGGTCGTTTCGCGGTCGTGGTGCGCCGACGCGATGGTCGCCCCGCCGTGATCGAGAACGAGCCGCACCTGCGTGACGGAACACCAATGCCGACTCTCTACTGGCTCGTGGATCCGCAGTTGCGCGCCGCGGTAAGCCGTCTGGAGAGTGAGGGCGGTGTCCATCGATTCGAGTCGGAGGTGGACGAGCAGGCGTTGGATCGTACTCACGAGGCGTACGCGCGCCGCCGCGACGCGGCCATCGTGCGCGGTGACCTCGTGGCTCCTCGCGGTGGCGTCGGCGGCACGCGTCGTGGCGTCAAGTGCCTGCACGCTCACTTGGCCAATTACCTGGTGGGAGCGGAGGATCCGGTAGGTCGTCGGGTCGCGGACGACCTCGCCGAGGCCGGCGAAGTGATCGATGACCTAGTGATCGATGACCTGGTGATCGTTGACCGAGTGACCGGAAAC
>JAJYSU010000002.1 GCA_021793395.1 Actinomycetes bacterium | reverse complement strand
TTCCGATCTACCATCGTGGTCTTGCCCGACCCGTTGGGTCCCAGTAGCCCGAAGACCTCGCCGCGCGGCACGTGGAGCGAGACGCCGTCGAGGGCCCGCAGCGTACCATTGTCGAAGGTACGCACCACGTTGAGCGCCTCGACGGCGAATTCGGACATGGAGGGCAGTCTAGGTAGCGCCTCGCACGCTCGCGTCACCGAGACGGTACGTTACTGGCATGGCTCTCTCGGACGGCGACATCGCGCAGGTGCGTGCCGCCACGGATATTGTGGCCCTGATCAGCGAGCACGTGGCACTGAAGAAGAGTGGGCGCCGGTGGAGCGGACTGTGCCCCTTCCACGCCGAGAAGACGCCCTCGTTCTCCGTCAACGCGGAGGAGGGCCGTTACTACTGTTTTGGCTGTCGTGCGTCGGGTGACGCGATCACTTTCGTGCGCGAGGTACAGCATCTCGACTTCGTGGACGCGGTGCGCCAACTGGCCGACCGCGCGGGCATTGAGTTGCACGAGGACGCGAACGCCAGCGCCGCACGACACGAGCGTCAGGAACTGCTGGGGGCGATGTCCGCCGCCGTCGACTGGTATCACGATCGACTCCTGCACGCACCCGACGCCCGGCCCGCGCGTGAGTACTTGACCTCGCGCGGGATCGGTGGCGACCTTGCTCGCCAGTTTCGCCTCGGCTGGGCGCCCGACGAGTGGGACGCGCTGGCGCGCGCGTTGCACCTTACTGCGCGAGTCCTGACCGGTACCGGACTGGGCTTCATCAATCAGCGTGGTCGCCATCAGGACGCGATGCGGGCACGGATCATCTTTCCGATCCTGGATCCGGCGGGCCACCCGGTAGCACTGGGCGGGCGGATCCTGCCCGGTCGCGACTCTACGGCCCGCGTGGAGGCGAAGTACAAGAACAGTCCCGAGACCCCCATTTACTCCAAGCGCCGTACCCTGTACGCGCTCAACTGGGCCAAGGAGGACGTGATCAAGTCCGGAGAAATCGTCGTGTGCGAGGGCTACACCGACGTGATCGCACTCTTCGCCGCCGGCGTGACCCGTGCGGTGGCGACGTGTGGGACGGCTCTGGGCGAGGAGCACTTTCGTACAATGCGCAACTTCGCTCAACGGATCGTCCTCGCCTACGACGCGGATCAGGCGGGCCAGAGCGCGGCGGCCTCGGTCTATCAGTGGGAGCGTCAGCACGAGGTGGACGTGGCGGTGGCGCGTCTACCACGCGGGACCGATCCCGCCGAACTCGCCCAGCGCGATCCTGACGCGCTACGCCGCGCGGTCGCCGAGGCGATCCCCTTCCTTGCGTTTCGCCTCGAGCGGGTTCTCGAGGCGGCCAACGTGTCTACGGTGGAGGGGCGAGCGCGGGCGGCCGAGTCGGCTCTGGTGGTCCTTCGCGAGCACCCGAGTGAGCTGGTGCGCGATCAGTACGTGATGGAGGTGGCCGACCGCCTGCGCCTCGAGGCGCCCACGTTGCGCCAGCGCTTGAGCGAGGGTCCGCGTGACGCACCGGCGCCAGCGCCGGCCGCCGCGGACTCCATCGCCCGCTCGCCGACGTCGCTACCGCGCCCGGGCCAGGAGGCCTTGCGGCTGTGGGTGCACGTGGCCCAGGCTCGCGACCGCTTCGTGCCCGCGTACTTCGTCGATCCCCTGCAACGCCGGGTCTTTGACGCGCTCTGCGAGGGAGGGTCCGCGAGTGAGGCAATTGATCGGCTCACGGCGTGTGGGGACATTGAGGCCGCCGGAGTGTTGGCTCGCGTCGTCGTGGACGAGGCGGATGAAGTAGGCGATGAGGCCGTGGCGGCGGTGGTGTCGCAACTGATCCGTCACGCCACGCGCACGGCCTTGCGCGAACTCGAGGCACAGTTGCGACGCGGCGAAGTGACGCCCGAGGTGGCGAACGTGACGATTCGCGACGTGAAGGAGCGGCTCGAGTGGTTGGGGACCGTCGAGGCGCGTCGTGGTGAAGATGATCTGCGTGACTGGCTCATCGCTCGCGAGGCGAGGGCGTCGTGACGGGCCGCTTCGTGGGGGGTCTCGAGATGTCCCCGCCGCTCGCGCTCGAGGAGGAGCGGCGGCTGTATCCGGTCATCGTACGAGGACGCAACGCCGTCGCCAGGCTCGAGTCCTCCGAGGAGATTGACGACGCCACGCGGCGGCGACTGCGTCGCGCGCGCCACGCGGGCCAGGAGGCGGAGTCGGCGCTCCTGCGTGCCACGTGCGGGCTAGTGCGTGCGCGCGTCCAGGAGCGGGGGTATCGATTCGGTAACGAGGATCTCGAAGCAGCGGGAGTGGAGGGACTCGTGAACGCCCTGCAGCGTTTCGATCCGAGCCGAGGGGTTCGCTTCGCGACGTACGCGAACTACTGGATTATGAAGCTCGTCAATCAGGCTATTCAGCAGCAGGCCGGGCTCACCGACACCGAGATGCGCCGCGTTCTGGCCCTACAGAAACTCGAACGAGCGAGTGACGGGCGGCCCCTCACGCGCGAGTTCGTCGCGAGCTCCCTCGGGATCTCGCTGGCGGCGGCCGATGAGGTGCTCCACGTCAGCCGAGAACTCCACGCGCGGCGTTACGAGAGCGCACCACTTCCCGATCTGGCCGCGCCGCCGGACGTGCCCGATCTGGCCGACGCTCCCTCGTGGGTCATCGATGAACTCCGGCGTCGATGCGGTGACGACTTTGACGCTTTCTGGCAGTACACCTTCCGAGTCATGTCGATGGACGAGATTGCTCGTTCTAAGGGCATCACTCGCCAGGGTATGACTAAGCGCATCGAACGCTGCCGACGTGCCGTGCGTGAGAGCCCCGCCGCGGACCGGCTCTTGGCGTGGTTCGACCACCAGTGAAGACCAGGGTCGGTGCTACAGTGTCAATGCCCTCGGGCTCATTCCCAGATAGCTCAATTGGCAGAGCAAGCGACTGTTAATCGCTAGGTTGCAGGTTCGAGTCCTGCTCTGGGAGCCAGTTGCTCGTCGCGTGAGTCGGCGTGGTCGTGTGTCGAAGGGCCGTAGCTCAGTGGTTAGAGCAGGGGACTCATAATCCCTCGGTCGTGGGTTCGATCCCCACCGGCCCTACTCGGGGGTTGTCTTATAAATGGTGTAGGTCGGGTTGATCATCGGCGGGACGCGAACGTTACTCGACGTCGTGCCTGGTCGAAGTGGGGTCGAGCCCACGGCGTGGCTGAACGCTCAGGTTCCGCGTTCCTCGCCCCGGTCGCCGACGGCACCCTCGATCTCTCATCTCCTACGGGGCTGTCTTTGACACGACTCTGCCCTACGCGACCCCGGTGGCCGATCCGTGTCACGTGGTCACGCTCGCCCGTCAGAGGCTCGGCGAGTTCCGGCGACGGGTTCGAACCGAGGTGTTCGGACACCGTGGTCGCACACTCGACCCTCTCTACTGGTCTCGACGGCTACTCACGACTCACGACGGCCGACTGGTCAATCCAAGGACACGAAGTCGGTCATTGCAAGAGTCAGATCGCCAACTGTGGCACCCCTAGATCATCACAGTCCGAACACCGTTGCGGTGTCACCTCGGGTGGAGAAGCGGTCGACGGCTGGGTGTCAGTGCGAGCAGTGTGCGTGGCTCAGCGCCAGGACGTGGCGGGTGATGACGAGCGCCGCGCCACTCGGGTACGTCGTCTGACTCCACGCCAGGTCGGCCTCGTTGACGCGTAGGGGACCCGCGACGCCCTCCGCCGCGATCGACGAGTCGAGGACGCCGGGGACGCGACACCATGACGACGCGCCTGGGGCGAGGCGAAAGAGCGACTGGCGTTGCTGCGACGGACTGGTGATGATCGCGAAGAGCGTGGCGTCGGGCGCGAGGACGAGTGAGTTGCTGGTTGGTACGGAGTCTGGCCCGTACTTGGCGGCGGCGAGGAGGGGTAGCGCGACGTCGTTCCAGGTACGTCCGTCGGTGGCTGACTCCTGCAGTGGATACTGCGACGACGGGTCCACGAGGAACAACCGGTGACGTGAGCTCGCTAGTTGCTGGGGGAAGCAACTGTCGACGGAGCTCTCCCAGGACGAGACGGTCCAGTGAACCCCGTGAGCCGGGTTCGTCCCCGGGGGACCCACCAGTAGTGACTGGTTGGCGTTCGTCATGTTGCAGTCACCCGAGGGGTAGGGGCCAAACGTGACGCACGGACCGCTCGCGGGACAGCCGAGGGTACTCGCGGTCCAGGTAATTCCGCCGTTGGACGTGACTTCGGTGCGCACGATGCCGTGGTTGGTTCCCGCGGGGTCGCGACGATTGACGCCGCCGGGGCCGTAGAAGAGAGCCGCGACGGACGCTCCGCGCAGGGCGAAGCCACCGAAGGTCTCGATCGACGCACCCGGAGGTATCGGGACGGTGTGCCACGTGGTCCCCGCGTTGGTCGTGTAGAGCGGGGCCACGTACTGGGGCGGGATGCTCGCGCCGTGCTCGCTCGCGAAGCCTGCGTAGACGCTGGCCAGGTGGTGAGGATCAAGTTGTACCGTCGCGCACGGGGTGGATGCGCCCGACGGTTCGGGGCCGCGTAGACCTGAACCGCGCAGGGCCGCCGCCACGTTCGTGGTGGGTACGACGTGCAGGGGCGCTGATCCGCCGGCGGTGATCACGACGCCGGACGGTTCACACCACGCGATCGCCGGTGAGTTCGGGGACGTCGAGACGGCGGAGAGTCCCGAGAAGATCCACGATACGACGCGCACGCGCGTCAGCGCGGCCCACGTGGCACCGCGGCGGACTGGCAGTCTGGTGGGTGCGAGCACGACATTCTCGACGACGTAGCGGTGGTCCTTGGAGTGTCGCGAGATAGTGAGTGAGGGGAAGTGCCGCGCACGGGAACCCGTGGCGGTCACCAGGACGTAGCCGAAGGGCTGACCAATGATGGTTTGGAGAGGGGCCCAGCCCCTCACCAGTAGTCGGTCGCCGACCTGCGCGACGGTGGCGCTGAGCGTCATGGTCGCGCAGTGACGTCCGGTGACGCACCGGGTGGGTCGCGGGGCGCGCAACGCGATTGCCGCGGACGCGTGAGGCACTGTGAGCTCACAGCCCGGCGTGGCGATGACGCACTGAACGGCGACGGGGTAGCGACCGGACTGGAGGGGGTGTACCGTTACCCGGCCCTGGCGATCGACGAGCCACGCGGCGTCGGGGACGCTCAGGGTCGCGTGAAAGGTCGTTGACGACGTCCAGTGGATCGCGACCGCCTGCTCCTGGAGGCCGTCGCATCCGTCCCAGCACAGTGTGGCGTTAGTTGAGGCTCGCCGCTGCTCGGTTGTTGGTGGACGGGCGAAGTGACCCACTACCCCCACGGTGGCCCCGGGCGTCGTCGTGCGCGTGCTCAGCGCGAGGGAGAGGGGATCGGTCGGAATCGAGGTTGGTATCGACGTCGTGGGCGTCGCGTTCGACGAGACACCGGTGAGGTCGGCCTGGAGCGCGACCACGACCGACGCTCCCGCTACGGCGGGCACCCGCAGGCATGCCGTGTAGTCGCCGTTAGCTCGTTGGTCGACGTAGTCGCCCTGGTCGGGTGGGCACAGCGAGCTCGGGAGCAGAAAAGTAGTGGTGAGCGCGACCGTACGGGGACGAGCGGAGAGGGCGTGTCCCGTTGTGTTGCAGCCCGCCAGCACGAGCGCGGCCGTCAGCATCGCTACGATGGCGCCGCGACGACACGAGGGGTAAAGAGACCGCGAGCGACCGGACATCATGACCTCCCCACGGTACGGGCTCCGTTGCCTGATGGTAGTGCGGGCGTTCCTGCGGGGGCGACGAGTAGCGTACCGCGAGGACACGCTAAACCGGGGGGAGCCGCACCAGTGGTTCGCGGCCCGTGGCGAGGAGACGGTGGATGAGTAGAGCACTGGTGAGCGGCGCGTCGAGTGGAATCGGGCGAGAGTTGGCCCGACTACTGGCGCGCGACGGGCATGAGGTGATCCTCGTCGCTCGTCGCGAGCGCGAGTTGCGCGAACTGGCGGACGAGATCGGCGGGGCCCGAGTTCTCGCGATCGACCTCGCCGAGCGCGGGGCGGTTGAGCGCGTCGTGCGTGAGATCGCTGACGTCGACGTGCTGGTCAACAATGCCGGCGTTGGCGACTATGGTCCGTTCGTCTCGAGCGACCTGGACCGTCAACTGGCCATGATTGATCTCAACGTCCGTGCGCTGACCGAGTTGACGCACGCCTACCTGGCGGGCATGGTGCGTCGTCGTTTCGGCCGCGTCCTCAACGTCGCGTCGACCGCCGCGTTCCAACCCGGGCCGTATCTGGCCACCTACAGCGCCACCAAGGCCTACGTTCTCTCGTTCTCCGAGGCGCTGGCCGAGGAGGTGCGTGGTCGCGGCGTCAGCGTGACCGCCCTGTGTCCGGGCCCGACCGCGTCGGGATTCCAGAGCGCGGCGCGCATGCAGTCCTCGTGGATGGTGCGTCGCGTCCCCATGCCCAGCGCGGCGTCCGTGGCCGAGGCCGGTTACGCCGCGATGCTGGAGGGTCGTCCGGTGGCGGTGGTGGGACGGACCAATCGGCTGATGGTGCAGGCGACGAGGGTCGCGCCGCGCGCCGCGTTGCGCCGTGCCGCCGGGCTGGTGCTCGGAGCGGGCAAGTCGTGACGACAGGTGAGCCCCGTCGCGCGCTTGCGTCCGTCGCGGCGGACGTCGCGGTCGTTTTGATGTTCGTAGGCATCGGACGCCACGTGCACGACCACGGAGTCAACCTGGCCGGAATGGCGTCGACCTCGTGGCCCTTCCTGGTGGGACTCGCCGTGGGCTGGTCGATTGTCGCCCCGCGGCGGGCACCGACGGCGTTGGTGACGGGAGCCGTCGCGTGGTTGAGTTGCGTGGTCGTGGGAATGGCCCTACGCGTGGTGTCGGGTCAGGGAATCGCGGTGGCGTTCGTCATCGTGGCGCTCGGCTTCCTGGGAGCCCTGATGCTGGGATGGCGCGGGGTCGTCGCACTGTCGCGACGTGGGCCCCGCTCCGCCACAAGAGTCACGTTCGCGCGGCGCGCGGCGGCGTGGCGACGTGACGACGACTCAGTCGTGTGACTCGCTCCAGTGCAGGATCAGCAGGCCGAAGAGGATCAGGACGACCACCGCGACGCCGAGGCCTAGCGAGATCAGCGTCTCGGTGAAGTCGGTGGAGGTGAGCGACGTGGAGAGCGTGAGGTGCGCCGAGGCACTGAGAATGTCTCGTACACCAGCGAGAATGCCGATCACGAGGAATGGTCGAATCGGGATCTCCGAGGAGCGCAGGTGACCGAAGACGGTGTGGGCGATATCGAGCAGGATGATGACGACGAGGATGCCGTCGATCGCGGCGACCACGCTCTGGGGGAAGAGGTTCCAGTGCGCGACGAACGTGACCAGAGTCCGTAACAGCACGACCGCGGCGACGATCAGCAGACTGGCGACGATCGCGTACTCCAGGGCGACGATAGACCAGCGAACCGCTCGATCGGCGTCTCGTTGACCTCGACTGAGGTGCTCATCCACGACGCGAACGCTAGCGCCTCGCGGGCGCGTGCGGTGTCTGAAGATCTTCACAGTCGAGTGAGCACGAAGCTCGTCGAGTGAGCCGCGTCGCCGTGGCAGCCCACTACCATCGTCGAATGGCGAAGCAGAGTCGTTCTCTCCCGGTGATGAGGGCCGTCCTCAACGCGGTCGTTGAGCGCCTCATCGAGGGTGACGAGTCGTTGATCCGCATCCCCGATATCTGCGAGACCACCGGTGTCAACTACGGGTCGGTTTACCATCACTTCGGGTCACGTGAGGGCGTGATCGACGCGGCTTATGACCAGATCTTCTCGACGTTGGCGCGCGAGGACATCGATCGCCTGCGCGAAGCCACCCTGGCGTCGGCGTCTCGGGAGGAGTACGTGGGCGCCGTCACGCCACTCATTGAGACGATGACCGCCGACGACGCACGACGGGCCCGTCGGGCGTTGCGCGCACGCGTCATCGCCGCGGCGGCGACGCGCCCGGCGCTGCGCGACGTGATTAGCGAGACCCAGTTCCGTCTCACCGCCGAGCTGAGCCGGATCGTCGAGCACGGCCAGGCTCGAGGATGGTTGCGCCGCGACCTGAGTGCTCGTTCGATTGCGGTCGTGGTGCAGAGCGTGGTCTTTGGTCGCTGCCTCGACGACGTCTCGTCCGATCCGATCGCGCCGTCGGATTGGTCGCGCACGATGCACGCCCTTTTCACCGATCTGCTCGGGGCGCCCGCCGACCAGCCCGGCGAGACGATGAACTAGAACGGGCCCTACGGGAGACGAGTGGCGGCGCCCGTCGTGGCCCACGGGTGGGCCGTCGTGGAACACCGCCCACGTGATCCGGTTCTCGCCGTACCGCGCACGTCGACCGTGCTCAGCGTGCACCTGGCTCACGTCCACGACGCGGCCAACGACGGCCGTGGGGGGTCGTGGGCTTTCCTCTCGGCGGACGTGGGCCCGGGCGCCGTCGACGTGGGTGTGGCCAAGGTCGAGCACGACCAGGGAACGGAGCGGATCGCGCGCGGTGGCGCCTCGCGGTGTGTCGCCCCCGAGTGCGTCGCGCCGTCATCGACCAGCCGGGCTGCTTCTCCCACGGGGCGGGCGCGGACGCCGCGACGTCGGTGACGTGTGGGGTGATCACCTACGCTACGAGGCGTGCGTCGACGAGGCTTAGCGTCACTCGCGTGGACCTCCGCGCAGGATCTCTTCGATCAACGAACGGCGTTTGGACGCCTGGCTCTCGTGCACGTTCTCATGATGGCGGGCGACACAATGGTGACCGTCAGTCTCGCCGGGTCGTTGTTCTTCTCGGTGTCGCCGGATGAAGCGAAGGGCAAGGTGCTGGCGTACTTGCTCATCACGATCGCCCCCTTCGCGGTGGTGTCGCCCCTGTTGGGACCGCTGATCGATCGCTCCCTGCATGGTCGACGGGTTCTGGTGGCAGTGTCGGCGGGTGCTCGGGTGCTGTTGTGCTGGTTCATGATCCAGCACCTCACCTCGTTGTGGCTGTACCCGGCCGCGTTCCTCGTTCTGGTGTCGTCGAAACTGTACGGAGTGACGCGGGGCACACTGGTGCCCGAGATGGCGCGCAGTGATCAGTTCGACGATCACGGCGAGCACGTCGGACGCGCCGGGTGGCCCGCGGGAGGCATCTCGGAGAAGTCGGGCTTCGCCGGGTTCAACGCGCAGTTGACCCTCCTGGGCACGTTGGCCGGACTGCTCGCGGGGTCCATCGGAGCGGGCCTGTTGAAGGGCATCAACGCGGCCAGCGTGCTCGTGGTGGCGTCCGTGGTGTACGCGGCGGCCACGGTCTCGAGTACGCGACTGCCCAGTCCGTCGCGCCGCGTGGAACGCCCCGTCAGCGAGATGAGCCAGATCGAGCGAGACTTCCACACTCTGAACCCGTGGGGCGAGGACGAGTTGCTCTGGGGACTCGCCGCCGCGGCGACGATGCGCTTCATCGTCGGATTCGCCACGTTCCTCCTGGCCTTCGGGCTACGTCGCGGTAACGCGGGTCTCGGGTGGTACGCCACGGCCCTCGCTCTGAGCGGCGTGGGCTCGCTCGGCGGACTCGGAGCGGTGACGCGCCTACGAAATGTATGGCGCGAGTCGACGCTCTTGAGTGTGGCGTTGGTGGGGGCGGGTCTCGGGGCGGCCCTGGCCAGTATCGAGCCCACTCTGGCGGTCCAGACGATCCTGGCGGGATGGTTTGGGGTGTGCGCCGCGGTCGCGCAACCGAGTTTTGATGCCGTCACTCAGCGCCTCGTCGCGCCCGGGGCCCAGGGGCGCACTTTCGCGCGCTTCGCGGTGCGCCAGCAACTCGCGTGGGTGGTGGGCGGGTTACTGCCCGTCGCCGTAGCGCTCTCCTTCGGTGTCGGTGACCGGTTGGTGGCGATCGTGGCGCTGGCGGCGGCGGCGGCCTACGCGCGAGGACACCGCGCACCGACGGCACACTGAACGAACGGGGCGGTACTAGTGGGTGGCCCGCGTGACGCGCCACGACGGGGTGATCCTCTCGGCGTCGCGGGGCTGCACGCTCACGCTCGCACGACCACGGGAACGCCCCTCGGGAGGGACCGACTGGTTAGGCGCAGTCCGGCGCTGCCGGCACAGCCACGCGCTGGCGGAGGTGCAGGACGTAGTGATGCGAACCCGCGGAGTAACTGATGTCTGCACCGCGAATGTCCCACGGGTGGGTCACCGCCGATCGCAGGCGGACGCGAAGGGCAACGAAATACCAGTGGCGTGCGCCAGAGAACGGCGTCACGACGCTACCCACCGCCGCCCGCGAGACGCCAGACCCCGTTACCACGGGAACGGCGAACGACGCCGCCACTTCGCTGGTCGTTGAACCGGGATCTCGCTCAACGAGGCGAGTCGTGACGGTCATCTTGGCCGCGGAGGTTGAGTTGAGGCTCACCGCCGTGATACGCACTGAGCGCCCCGAGGTGTTCGTGAAGGCCAAGTTCGCGTCACCGATCTCGCAGCGTGCGAGCGTGGCAAGGCGATAGGTGTACCCCGTATTCCACCCTCCAACGCTGACCAGCGGCGCGCTGGCGCTGCTCGAGGGCGACGCACCCGCGGGTACTGCGAGTACTCCGAGGCACAGAGCAGAACTGACGGCTACTACTCGAGTCAGCAGCCGCGAACTCCTGCGGGCTAATCGAGCAGAAAGTGGCGGGGCTCTCGTAGCCCTCAAGGTACATCCGAAGGTGCCCGTCGCGAGGACGCCGTAGGAATCAAGGATGCGACGAGTTATTTCGGTGACAAGGAGGCACCCGACCTCTCTGCCATTCGCGGACGCGTCGCCTGCGCCATCGGCTCCTCGCGTCGATCGAGAAGGCCGACGGGGAAGTCGAGGCCGCGGGACGAGTTCTGACGTTCGTCGCGGTGGGTGGGGGCTGAGGGGAGTGGAGACTGCGGGTGCGCTCTCGCAGTTCGTGCGCCTCGCCATCCACCGTGACGGGCCGTGTCTCGACCCGTCGGACGTGGGCGTCGTGCGGGTCGATCAGACCGCGCGACTGTTCACTGAGATGCGCCTCCGCCGGCCACGACGCGCCTCGAGAGGTGACGCGGTGGGTGTGGACGTCTAGTTCGGTGATGATGATGGAGGAGGTGGTGGTGGCGCGAGCGTTGCGCCGTGAGCCGACGCGTCCCTTCGCCTACCGCGTCATCGGCCTCGTGGCGACGATCGGTCGCCGGCTAGCGGTGCTCAGCTACCCGGCGACGGCCTCGAAGGGGGAACTCTCGGCCGGTGGGCGAGGCTGAGCCGTCACCGGCTCTACCTTGTCGGACTCCGCAACCGGATGCGGGTGATGATCAGCTGCACCGGGGGGTCTTGTGCGGATCCGAGGACGCCGACTGACACCTAGCGCGTGAGACGCGCCTCCAGGTCATTCACCTGAGCCTCCAGCCGGGCGGGGATGTGGTGACCGAACTGGGCGTAGTGCTCTCGGATGCTCGGAACCTCGAGGCGCCACTCGTCGTGATCGACTCGCAGTAGCTCGTGGAGGTCCTCGGGCGACACGTCGAGACCGTCAACGTTGAGTGCCGTGGCGCTCGGTACGTAGCCGATCGGTGTCTCGATCGCGTCACCGCGTCCGGCGGTGCGCTCGAACACCCACTCCAGCACGCGGCTGTTCTCGCCGTAGCCGGGCCACAGGAAGCGGCCGTCCTCGCCTCGACGGAACCAGTTGACGTAGAAGATGGTGGGCAATGCCGACTCGTCGAAGTGGTCGGCGAAGGTGAGCCAGTGAGCGAAGTAGTCGGCCATGTTGTAGCCGCAGAAGGGGAGCATCGCGAACGGGTCGCGGCGCAACTGGCCGACGAGTCCCGTGGCCGCGGCCGTCGTCTCGGACGCCATGATGGAACCGAGAAAGACGCCGTGGTCCCAGTTACGCGACTGGATAACGAGGGGCACGACGCTCGCGCGACGTCCACCGAACAGGATGGCATCGATCGGCACGCCGTTCGGGTCTTCCCACTCCGGGGCGATGGCGGGATCCTGCGCGGCGGGGGAGGTGAAGCGCGAGTTCGGGTGGGCGGCGGGCGTCGTCGAGTCGGGCGTCCAGGAGCGGCCTCGCCAGTCGGTCAGGTGGGCGGGCGGATCACTCATGGACTCCCACCACACGTCACCGTCGTCGGTCAACGCGGTATTGGTGAAGATCGTGTTGGCCTCCATGGAGTACATGGCGTTGGGGTTCGTGCGCATGTTGGTTCCCGGGGCGACGCCGAAGAATCCCGCTTCGGGGTTGATCGCGTAGAGGCGGCCGTCGGCACCGGGCTTCATCCAACAGATGTCGTCGCCAATGGTTTCGACCTTCCAGCCCGGCAGCGTGGGCACCATCATCGCCAGGTTGGTCTTGCCACACGCGCTGGGGAACGCGCCGGTGACGTAACGAACCTCACCCGCGGGGTTGGTCAGCTTCAAGATGAGCATGTGCTCGGCTAGCCACTGGTCGTCGCGAGCCATCACCGAGGCGATGCGCAGCGCGAAGCACTTCTTACCCAGCAGGGCGTTGCCGCCGTAACCCGAGCCGTAGGAGACAATGTCGCGCGTCTCGGGGAAGTGGACGATGTACTTGTTGTCCGCGTCGCAGGGCCACGGCACGTCGGCCTGTCCCGGGGCTAGCGGGGCGCCGACCGAGTGCAGGCAGGGCACGAACGTGCCGTCCTCACCCAGCACGTCGAGGACGCCCGTGCCCATGCGAGTCATGATGCGCATGGACACCGTCACGTAGGGCGAGTCGGTGATCTCGACGCCGATGTGGGAGATGCGCGAGCCCAGAGGACCCATGGAGAAAGGGATGACGTACATGGTGCGTCCCGCCATGCACCCCTCGAAGAGCTCGTTCAGCACGAGGCGCATTTCGTCTGTGTCGCGCCGGTGGTGGGTGGGCCCGGCGTCCTCCTCGCGCGCCGAGCAGATGAAGGTACGATCCTCCACTCGCGCGACATCGTCGGGGTCTGAAGCGGCCCAGTACGAGTGGGGGCGCTTCGCCTCGGACAGCTTCGTGAAGGTGCCGTTGTCGACGAGTAGTTGGCAGAGGTCGTCGTACTCCTGAGCGGAGCCATCGCACCACTGGATACGATCGGGAGTGGTGAGCCGCGCTATCTCGTCAACCCAGTCAATAAGCCGTCGGTTCGTGGTGGGGTAGGTCACGTGTACTTGTCCTCCGTTGTCGACACGCCGCTGGTCGGCGCACTACTGGCACTGCGATGCCGCGCGCATCGTGGCTGACCAACCGAATCCCCGTGAGGGGCTCACCCGCAATGAAGACGACATTTTGGAGCGTATCGCGCGGATCGTGGACCGGAGGTTGACCCCGCCCGGCGAGGTGCACCTCGGCGACGACGCCGCGGTGCTATCGCCCCTGGTCGGAAGGACGATTGTGAGCACCGACGCGGCCGTGTGGGGGGTGCACCTGGACGCGGAACTCTTTCCGTTAGAGGATCTGGGGTTCAAGGCGGTCGCCGCGGCGGTGTCGGACCTGGCGGCGATGGGAGCATTCGCCCGCGCCGCGGTGGTGGCGGTGGGCTCGCCGCCGGGTACGGATTTGGAGGAGTTGCACCGCGGGATCGCCGACGCCGCCACGGCGACCGGGTGTCCGGTGGTGGGAGGCGACCTCACCCGTTCACGTGACGTCTTCGTCGCGGTGACCGTGATTGGTGAGTGTCCCGGGGGAAATCCCGTGCTGCGTCGCGGCGCTCGTGAGGGCGACGTTCTCGTGGTCACCGGTCCGTTGGGTCGGGCCGCCGCCGGGCTGCGTCGACGACGCGAGGGGGCGCCACTCGCCGACGAGCTAGTCGTAGCTCACCGTCGCCCGTGGCCGCGACTGCGCGAGGGGCGCGCGGCGCGCGACGCGGGTGCCCACGCAATGATGGACCTGAGCGATGGTCTGGGATTGGATCTGCATCGTCTGGCCGACGCTTCGGGCGTGGGATTCGAACTCGACAACGTGCCGGTCGCGCGCGGCGCCACGTCCGACGAGGCGATTGCCGGAGGGGAGGACTACGAGTTACTCATCGCCACCGACGACCTCGCGCGTCTGACGATGATCTTTGACGATCGCGGACTCGCGGGGCCGATTGTGATGGGTCGCGTCGTGGCCGATCCCGCGCATCGTCGTTGGCGCACTCGAGAGTTCGAGCGTCGGGGTTACCAGCACCAGTGGTGACGAACGAGTCACCGCCAGCCGACGGTCACTCGGCTACGACCTCCGTCGCCACGACGACGTCGCCGCATTGCGAGGGCGTGCGTGGCGTCGAGGGGCGACCCACCGCCTGGTGAGCCATCGACGGGCGCGAGGCGATCGTCGCCGTTACGCGCTGCGGCGGGAGGGCTTCACGACCTTGCCCGACCGCAGACAGCCCGTGCACACGTTGAGCCGTTGGGGGGTGGCGCCGACCAGGGCGCGTACGCGTTGGATGTTGGGGTTCCAGCGCCGCTTGGTACGACGGTGCGAGTGTGAGACGTTCATACCGAAGGACGGCTTCTTGCCGCAGATGTCGCAGACCGACGCCATGATGAACCTTCTCCTTAACCCCGCCATCACTCGGGTCAGCGATGGGCTAGAAACCGAACGGTCATTGTAGCATCGCTAGCGATGACGGCCACCACGAAGCTCTCGCCGACCGACGTTCGCACGGCCATCACCACCTTCGCCGCACTGTTGCGCTCGCACCGCGACGTGATCAACCGGCTGAACGTCTACCCGGTTCCCGACGGCGATACCGGCACCAATATGGCCCTCACCGTGGAGTCGGTGGTGGCGGCGTTTGGTCCGGACACGGACGATCCGACGATGGAATCAGTCTGCCACGCCATCGCGAACGGATCTCTGATGGGCGCACGAGGCAACTCGGGCGTGATCCTGTCGCAGCTCCTGCGTGGGCTGGTTGAGCGCTGGCGCGCCGTGGTGGCGGTGACGCCCGCGCTGCTGGCCGAGTCGCTGTCGCGGGCCGACCAGTTGGCTCGCGAGGCGGTGGTTCGGCCCGTGGAGGGCACGATCCTGTCCGTCGCGCACGCCGCCGCTCAGGGCGCCGCCGACGCGACGGACTCGCTGACCCACTTGGTGCGGTCGGCGCGAGATCGCGCGCGCGCCGCCCTGGCTCGCACGCCGGACCAGTTAGCGGTCCTGAAGCGAGCCGGCGTGGTCGACTCGGGCGGCACGGGACTGCTCCTCCTCTTTGACGCGCTCTGTCACGTGGTGGCGGGGGATCCGTTGCCCGTCGCGCCGCCGGCCGACACTATCCACGTGCTCGTGAGCGAGGACGTGGCGCGCCACCCCGACGACGCGGTGGGTCACGTGCGCTTCGAGGTGATGTTTCTCCTGGAGGCGCCCGACGCGTCGATGCCGGCCTTTCGCGACGTGTGGACGCGACTGGGCGATTCGATCGCCATCGTGGGCGGTGAGGGGCTCTATAACTGCCATATACACACCAACGACGTCGGTCGGGTGATCGAAGCGGGCGTCGACGCCGGGCGTCCCCGTCACATTCGCGTCACCGATTTGGCCGAGCAGGTGATTGAGGAGCGTTGGGTGCGCGAGGCGGATGTGGTGGGTTCGCCGCCCGGCGACGTGGAGACCGCGCCCGTCACGGCCGTGGTGGCCGTCGTGGTGGGCGACGGCGTCGCGCGCATCTTTCGCTCGCTGGGCGTGCGCGCGGTGGTCGCGGGGGGCCAGTCGATGAATCCGTCTACCGAGGAGATGGTCGCGGCGGTGCGTGCAGTGGGTTCCGACCAGATCGTTATCCTGCCCAACAACCCGAACATCCGGCCGGTGGCCGAACAGGTGGCGGGGCTGGTGGACGCGACGGTGCGCGTGGTGCCCACGGGCTCGGTCATCGAGGGTTTTGCGGCCCTGTTGGCCTACGATCCCGCGGCCGACGCCGATCACAACGCCATCGCCATGGCGGCGTGCGCCGCTCACGTGATCGCCGGCGAGGTGACCCGCGCGGTTCGCGACACCTGGACCGACGTGGGCGAGGTTCACGTGGGTGACTGGATCGGATTGAGCGCCCGCGGCGTGCGCGCGGTGTCCCAGTCCGCGGCCGGTGCGGTCAACGCCCTACTGACGGACTTGGTGGCGCCGGTGCACGAGCTGGTCACCCTTATCGAGGGCGACGGGTCGAGTACGGCGGATACCCGACGAATCATCGAGTTCCTAGCCGAGCACTATCCGACTCTGACCGTCGAGGTGCATCACGGTGGCCAGCCCCTGTACTCGTACTACGTCGGCGTGGAGTGACGTCGACGACGGGTCGATCTCTGCGCGATCTGGCGAACGTGCCGGTGACGGCGCTACGTCACGTGGGTCCCGCACGGGCTGCGGCGCTGGGAGAACTCGGCGTCACGTCGATCTTCGACCTGCTGTCGTTCTATCCCCGACGGTACATCGATCGCACTCGCCGTGCGGACGTGGGTGCTCTGACCGTGGGCGAGGAGGCGGCCGTCGTGGGCGTCGTGCGGACGGTTCGTGCGCGACGCACGTCCCACGGGCGTTCGCTGGTCGAGGTGGACGTCGTCGACGGTGCCGAGTTGCTGCGTGTGGTGTTCTTCAATCAGGCGTGGCGTGAGCGTCAGCTGGTCGTGGGAACCCAGATCCTGGTGTACGGCCGTCTCGAGGACTACCGGGGCCGTCACCAAATGACCAATCCGGTGGTGGACGTGATCGTGGGGGTGGACGGTACGACCCGCGATCCGACGCGCGTCGGACGAGTCGTGGCGCTCTATCCGTCCTCGGAGACGTCGCGTCTCACCAGCTGGGAGGTTGGGGGGTACGTCGATGAAGCGCTGCGACGAAGCGGGGCGCTGGCCGATCCGGTACCGCGCGCGCTGCGCGAGTCGTTGGGCCTGATCGATCGCACCGCCGCGTACCTCGCGCTCCACCGACCCGCGGCGCTCGACGATGTCGAGCCGGCGCGTCGTCGTCTGGCCTTCGACGAGTTCCTGCGCCTGCAGTTGGTTTTGGCTCGACGCCGACGCCGGATGGTGGCGGCGTCCTCGGGCGTAGCCCACGTGGTCGATCCCACCGATCTGGACGTCGCGCCGGGCGCGAGCGGTGGGTCGCTGTTGCGCCGCTTTCTGTCCGGTCATCGTTTCACGTTGACCGGTGCCCAGCGTCGAGTGCTGAGCGAGGTTCTCGCCGATCTGGCTCGTCCGTCGCCCATGCAGCGACTGTTGCAGGGTGACGTGGGGTCGGGCAAGACCGTCGTGGCCGTGAGCGCTTTGCTGGTCGCCGTCGACGGGCGCCGTCAGGGAGCGTTCCTCGCGCCTACCGAGGTCCTGGCGGAACAGCACGCGGCGTCGTTACGCCACGACCTGGCCACCCTTCGCGTCGCGGACCCGAGGGTTCTCGAGGGCGAGCGGCCCCTCTCCATCGCGGTGTTGACCGGGTCGGTGGCGACGCGGGCCCGCGCCGAGGTGCTCGCCGGATTAGCCGCCGCGACGGTGGACATCGTGGTCGGCACGCACGCACTTTTTCAGGAGGACGTACGGTTCGCGGCATTGGGGGTGGTCGTCATCGACGAGCAGCATCGTTTCGGGGTCGACCAGCGCGCCGAGTTGACCACGCGCGGTCGCGAGAGGTCCGAGGAGGGGCGTGACCCCGACGTGCTGGTCATGACCGCGACCCCCATTCCGCGTACCGCCGCGATGGTGACCTTCGGCGATTTGGATCGCTCGGTACTCGACGAGATGCCCGCCGGCCGCCAACCGGTCGTGACCCGGTGGCTCGACAGCGATCGTGATTCCGCGTGTTGGGAGCGCGTTCGAAGTGAGGTGGCCGCGGGTCGGCGTGCCTTCGTCGTGTGTCCTCTCGTGGAGGGGTCGCCGCGCGTGATCGCGGCGAGCGCGGTCAGCGAGCGTGATCGCCTGGCCGGCTCCGAACTGGCGGGGCTGCGGGTGGGGCTCTTGCACGGACAAATGAAGTCGATCGAAAAGGAGCGCGTGATGGACGCGTTTCGCGAGGGCGCGCTCGACGTGTTGGTGGCGACGGTCGTGATTGAAGTGGGCGTGGATATTCCCGAGGCGAGCGTGATCGTCATCGAGGACGCGTGGCGATTCGGTCTGGCGCAACTGCACCAGCTGCGCGGTCGGGTGGGCCGCGCGCGCGATCGCGGTTACTGCTTCCTGCTCGGCGCCGCGCCCAGCGACGACGCTCGTGCTCGGCTCCAGGCGCTGGTTGATTCCCACGACGGGTTCGCCTTGGCCGAGATCGACCTCGACCTGCGCGGCGAGGGTACTCTGCTCGGCGCGCGCCAGCGTGGGCGCAGCGATCTTCGCGTGGCGTCGCTGCGTCGCGATGAGGATCTCCTGAGCGCGGCGCGTGACGCCGCCGTGAGCCTGGTCGAGGACCCTGACGTCGTCGAGGAGATGGTGGGCGAGCTTCGTCTGCTGGCTGAACCGTCGGAGGTCGCCTTCCTCTTCCAGGGGTGAGAGCGCCGGTCGATTCGCGCGACGACGTAGCCTGGGTTGGTGCGAGTGATCGGTGGCGCCGCTCGGGGGCGTTCGCTTCGGGCGAGGATTCCTCCCTCGGTGCGCCCCACGACCGATTTCACCCGCGAGGCCATCTTTTCGATGCTCGAGAGTCGCGGGGGCCTACGGGGACTGGTCGTCGCCGATTTGTACTGCGGGAGCGGAGCCATGGGTATCGAGGCGATCTCGCGCGGTGCGGGTGAGGTGTTCTTCGTCGATGACGATTCGGCGTGTCTCGCGGCGGTTCGCGAGAATCTGGCGTCGGTGGGCCTCGAGGGGCGGTCTCACCTGGTGCGAGCGGGGTTGCCGCGTTGGCATCCTCCCCGCGAGCTGGATTTGATCCTGGCCGACCCTCCGTACGGCCCCCTGGACGCCGCCGCGCTACTCGACGCGGTCCCGGCGCGACGAGTCGTCATCGAGAATGACCGCGCCACGTCCCCGCCCCCGGGGTGGATGGTCACCAAGTCCAAGCGATACGGCACTACGCTCGTAACGATGTTAGAACCCACGAACGGGCGGGACCAGTGACGGTCGGGCTGATCCCGGGCTCGTTCGACCCCTTCCACAATGGTCACCTCGAGGTAGTGGAGCGCGCGGCGCTCATCTTCGACGAGATCGTGGTCGCGGCTATCCGTAATCCTCAAAAGACCGAGCCACTGTTCAGCCTGGACGAGCGACGCGACATGATTGCCGAGTCCTGCGCCCACATCGCCTCGGTGCGCATCGTCTCGATCTCCTCGCTCCTGGTGGACGTGGCGCGTGACGTGGGCGCGACGGCCATCGTCAAGGGCTTGCGTGCCGTGTCCGACTTCGAGAGCGAACTGCAGATGGCACAGATGAACCGGTCACTGGCCGGCGTGGAGACGCTCTTCATCCCGACCAGTTCCAGTCACTCCTTCATCGCCTCGCGGCTTCTGCGCGAGGTGGCGCGTTACGGCGGCGACATCACTCCCTTCGTGCCGGCGCCGGTCGCCAAGCGTATTCGTGAGCGATTCGCGGGAGGCGACCATGACGTCGTTTGACGGTTACGACGATCCCCAGGAGTTCATCGATCCCGCGCAGCACGCGCGTCGCGACCTCGAGACCGATCTGCGCGACCTGATTGACCTGGTGGCGAATGCGAAACAGATGCCCTTATCGAACTCGGCGTTGGTTCCGCGCGAAGAGGTGCTGGCGCTGCTTGAACAGGCGCTGCGTAATTTGCCCGACGAGATCCGCGAGGCTCGCTGGGCCCTGCGCGATCGCGAAGAGCTGATGAGCCAGGAGATGGCGAAAGCGCAGCAGTTGATGGACCAGGTTCGCGCGGAGGCCGCGCGCATGGTGGACAAGACCGAGGTGGTTCGTCAGTCGCGTCTCAAGGCCGATCAGATCATCGGCGACGCCCACGCGCGGGCGCGTCAGTTGATCAATCAGTCCGAGGACT
Organism: Actinomycetes bacterium; assembly: GCA_021793395.1. GTDB lineage: Bacteria > Actinomycetota > Acidimicrobiia > Acidimicrobiales > RAAP-2 > RAAP-2. The sequence continues at coordinate 66,885 of JAJYSU010000002.1, read as the reverse complement.
TCATCGACGGTAAGTTGGCGAACTTCGAGATCGTCCTGGAGCGTCTGCTCAAAACCGCCCACTCCGGGCGTGAGCGGCTGAGCGCCCAGGCGCCGCCGACACCGCTGCTGGGCGCCGCCACGGCCGAGGCCGCGACGAGCGACGAGCGACCCCCCGCACCCGAACCGTACGGCGAGCCCGCCCCGGAGCCGACACCCTTTTTCGATCAGGATGCCCTCTGAGCCGTGATTTCGCCGTACGTGGTTCCGGTTGCGCGGTTGCTTCGCGACGTGCCCTCGGTGACCGAGGTGTCCTTCGAGGCGCCCTTCGACGAGGCGGGTGAGTTCGAGCCCCGCGGTCCGGCTGAGACCGACGTGTGGCCCGACGCGACGGTCAGCGTGCGTCTGCGCTTGGAGAGTTATCCCGGGGGGCTACGCGCTCGAGGGAGAGTGGGCGTGCCCTGGCACGGGGTGTGTCGGCGTTGCTCCGTGGCGGTCACCGGCGCGAGCGACGTTGCCGTCGCCGAGCGATTCGTTACTCCCGCGGACCCCGTGGACGAGGAGGCCTACCCCATCGACGGTGACGTCATCGACCTACGTCAACTCGTCCACGACGCCGTGTTGCTGGATCTGCCGCTGGCACCGCTGTGTCGCAGCGACTGTCGGGGGCTGTGTCCCGTCTGCGGTATCGATCGCAACGAGGCCACCTGCGAGTGTCAGCCCGTGTCTGATCCGCGCTGGGCTACACTGGACGAACTCCGATTCACGGACCTACCCGACGACGTCGGCGGCGTCTGACCCGGCGAGTTGAAAGAGAAGACCGATGGCCGTTCCCAAGCACAAGACCAGCAAGGCTAAGACGCGCAGCCGTCGGGCCGCCAACTGGCGTCTCGTTCGCCCCGCCCGCAGTCTGTGTCCCCAGTGCTCGAGCGCGAAGTTGCCGCACGTGGTCTGTCCGAACTGTGGGTGGTACAAGGGCCGCGTCGCCGTCGAGGTCGACTGAGTTGTCGCTTCCCATCGCCCTGGACGCGATGGGTGGTGACTTTGCTCCCGCGGAGATTGTCGAGGGCGCCCGGCGCGCCGTGGACGAGTGGGGGCTCGAGGTCCTGCTCGTGGGCGTGCCGGATCGACTCGGTGATTCGAAGGGCCTCGAGGTGGTCGCCTGCTCCGAGGTGATCGAGATGGGTGACGATCCCGCCGCGAGCGTGCGACGTAAGAAGGACTCTTCCCTGGTTCGAGCGGCTGAACTCGTGCGTGACGGCCGCGCGAGTGCGATGGTGTCGGCGGGCAATACTGGTGCCACGATGGCGTCCGCCCTGCTGAGAATGGGGCGCCTACCCGGCGTCGTACGGCCGTGCATTGCGACACCGTTGCCCAATCCGGGCACGACGCCCACGCTGCTCGTGGACGCCGGGGCGAACGCTGAATGCAGCGCCGAGATGCTCGGTCAGTTCGCCCAGATGGCCGCGGCGGTGGTGCGCGCGCACTACGGGGTGGCGCAGCCTCGCGTCGGTCTGCTCTCGATCGGCGAAGAATCGTCCAAGGGCACCCCGCTGGTGAAGGAAGCGCATCATCTCCTCAGCACCCTGGAGGGTTTCGAGTTTGCCGGGAACGTGGAGGGCCGCGACCTGATCCCGTCACCGGTGGACGTCGTGGTGACCGACGGCTTTACCGGGAACGTGGCGTTGAAGACGCTGGAGGGGGCACTCGCGTTCGTGTTCTCGACCGTGCTGCAGGCGATAGACACTAACGAGAACACTCGCGCGGCCGGGCGCGTGCTGCTTGAGCCACTCGCCCCTACGGTCGCGCGGCTGACGCCGGAGAATCAGGGGGGCGCGATGCTCCTGGGCCTGAACGGGATTTGCGTGATTAGTCACGGCTCGTCGAACGCGACGGCGGTCATGAATGCGCTGCGTGTCGCCTCGGAGATGGACCGCGAGGGGGTCGTGGCGACACTGCGCGAGACCATACGTCCTGGCCAGAAGGGTTAATGATGGTGGGGGTCTCGGGTTCTCGGTAGTCTGGCGTCGTGCGACGAACGAACAGGGGACGGCCATGAGCAACGCGACGACTCCGCCCCCCTCACGGGCCGACCTGTCGGCGTTGGTGCGCGAGCAGTTGGCCGTCATTCTCGAGCGTCCCGTCGAGGAGATCGCCGAGGACGTACCCTTCACTGAGTTGGGCGCGGACTCCCTCGCTCTGATCGAATTGGTGGAGGCCCTCGAGGAGCGCCTGACGACCCAGGCCGAAGGATTTCACATCGACGACGCGGACCTGGAGGGGCTGTCGAGCGTGAGCGCGGCGGTGGACTACCTGGTCGCCAGACTACGGGTGGGCTGACGGGATCGGTGTCGAGTGCCCTCGTCACTTGACCCCTTGGCTGATCGATTGGGGCTGGCCGCCGACAGCAGACTCCTGGCGGTGGCCGTGACGCACTCCAGTTACGCCGCCGAGCACGGCCGCGAGTCGAACGAACGCCTCGAGTTCCTCGGTGACGCCGTGGTTGATCTGGCGATCGCCGACTTGATCGTGCGTGAGTACCCGACGCTCGACGAGGGATCGGGTTCACTGGTGCGTTCGCGCGTGGTCAACGAGGCGGCGCTGGCTCGGGCCGCATCTCGTCTGGAACTCGCGCGCTTTCTGCGAGTGGGACGCGGCGAGATCAAGTCGCGCGGCCTCGAGCGGGCGTCCTTGCTGGCCGACGGTTTTGAGGCGGTGGTGGCGGCCCTCTACTTGGAGCGGGGTTACGAGAGTGCGCGCGACTTCGTTCAGTCGTCCCTCGCCGAGGACGTGCGCGAGGCGGCTCGTCGGCCCGATGACGTAGACCCCAAGACCCAACTACGCCAGTGGGCGGAGTCCACGGGACGCGGCACCCCGCAGTACGAGACGGTCGCCTCGGGTCCGGCTCACGATACGCGTTTCGAGGCGACGGTGGTACTGGACGGCCGGGTGTACGGGCGGGGTCGGGGCCGCTCGAAGAAGAGTTCCGAACTGCAGGCCGCACGAGCGGCGTGGGAGGCGCGTGAGGATGCCTGAACTACCCGAAGTGGAGACGGTGCGCGCGTCACTCGCTCGCGACATGCCCGGGCGACGCATCAAGGCCGCCGCCGTGACCAACGGTCGTGTGGTGCGCCGTCATAAGAGTGCCAAGGACTTCCGGGCGCTGGTCGAGGGGCGAACGATCAAGGGGGTGGAGCGGCTGGGCAAGTACCTGATCTTTGGGCTGGACAACGCGAGCCACCTCGTCGTACACCTGGGGATGACGGGTCAGTTGCGCCGCGCGAAGGGACCGCGCGAGCCCAAGCTCACCCACACTCACGTGGTCTTCACGCTCACGCCCGCGGGAGAGCTGCGCTTCGTGGATCCGCGAACCTTTGGCGAACTCTTCGTCTCGGTTCCTCCCGAGCCGGGACAGGAACCGCCCCTGTCGTCCTTCGCGCGTCTGTCGATCGGCGGCGACGGGCTCGACGTGCGTCGCCGGGTACCCGAACTGGCGCACCTGGGCCTGGATCCGTTCATGGACCAGGTCGGATGGGATCGCTTCGCCGTCATCACCCGGAGCCGCTCGACCGCCCTCAAGATTCTCCTGACGGATCAGGACATCGTGGCCGGCATCGGCAACATCTACGGTGACGAGATCCTCTACCACGCGGGACTGCGGCCGGCGCGGCCGGCGGATTCGCTGTCGAGCGTGGAGATTCGACGCCTCCACCGTGCGATCCCCGAGATCTTGACCGACGCCCTCAAGTACGGCGGATCGACGCTGCCCGACGAGCAGTTTGTCGACCCGGACGGCAAGCCGGGAACCTACCAGGAGCATCATCAGGTGTACAACCGCGAGGGTCAGCCGTGCTACCAGTGCCGCACGCCGATCGAGCGGATCACGCTACGCCAGCGCGGGTCGTACTTTTGTCCCAAGTGTCAGAGCTAGCCACCGACACCCCGCGCAGGGTTGCTAGCGTCTACCCGTGTTTCTTAAGCGACTGACGATGAAGGGCTTCAAGTCCTTCGCCGACACCACGGTCCTCGAATTCGAGCCCGGCGTCACCGCCGTCGTCGGTCCCAACGGTTCGGGTAAGTCCAACGTCGTCGACGCCGTCACCTGGGTGCTCGGCGCCCAGAGTACGCGCGCGCTGCGCAGCGCCAAGATGGACGACGTCATCTTCATGGGTACCGCCACGCGGCCGGCCCTCGGACGCGCCGAGGTCGCGTTGACCCTGGACAACTCGTCGGGTCGCCTGGCGATCGACGGGGCCGAAGTGACGATCTCGCGCACGCTGTTTCGCAATGGCGACTCCGAGTACGCGATCAACGGAATCACCTGTCGGCTGCTCGACGTGCAGGATCTGCTGAGCGACTCGGGCGTGGGCCGCCAGCAGCACATGATCATCGGTCAGGGGCAGCTGGACGCCATTCTCAATTCCAGCCCCGAAAGTCGTCGCGCCGTGATCGAGGAGGCCGCGGGCGTTCTCAAGCACCGTCGGCGCAAGGAGCGTAGCGAGCGACGCCTCGCCCAGACTCAGGAAAACCTGGAGCGCCTCGGGGATCTGGTGCGCGAAGTTCGCCGACAGATGCGCCCCCTGGAGCGCCAGGCCCAGTCGGCGCGGGCCTTTGGCGAACTCGAGGAGAAGTTGCGCGCCGCTCGTCACGTGGCCTTCGCGCAGCGTCTGGCGAGCTTCGCGACGCGCCGCGACCGCCTTGACGCCACCCTGCAGGACGCGCGGGCTCGCGAGCTCGACCTGCGTCGCGAATTGGTGGTTCTCGACGCGCAGGCCTCCGCGGCCGCGGCCGACATGGCGAGTCATCGCGAAGAGGTACTGGCCTCGGCACTCGGCGCCCTGCAGGGGCTGGGTGAGCGGGCACGCGGCACGGCGTCGGTGATCGACGAACGGCGTCGCTCCCTGCGCGCCGCGCTGGCGGCGGCGGCCGACGCGAACGTCATCGCCACCCTCGAAGCGGACGGGGCGCGCCTCGAAGCGGATCTGGTCGCGTTGCGCCACGACGAGGAGCAGATTCAGGCGCATCGCGCCGAGCTGACTGAGGCCCGCGGTGCTCTCGACCAGGCACACGAGCGTCACGACGCCACGTGGGGGGCGGGTACCTTCGAGGCGGACGCCGCTCTGCTGGACTCCCTGCGGGCGCGTGCCGCGCTGCTCGACCGTTCATTGGCGGCGTCCGCCCAGGGCGCCCAGCGGTCCGCGCAGCGACTCGACGACGCCCGCGCCGAGGCCGAGGCGGCGCGCGTACGGCTCGTCGAATTGGAGGCGTTACGCGCCACCGGGCGCGAGACGCTCGACGACGCGCGCCTCGCGCGCGATCGAATGGAGCGCACGGCCGCGGCGGCCGAGGAGCGTCGCCTCGAGTGCGACGAGGCGCTACGAGAGGCCAGTGAGCTAGCCACCCGTACGACGGCCCGCGCCGAGGCGCTGGCCCGGGCACTCGAGGATCTGTCGGGGGCGGGTGGTCGGGCTATTATCGGCGAACTCGACGGCGTGCTCGGAGCCTTCGTGGACTTGATCGAGGTGGAGTCCGGGTGGGAGCGTGCGGTGGAGTCCGCCGCGGGTGGTGCCGCGGGCGGCGTCGTTGTGGAGGGACGCCGTGCGGCCCGTGCGGCTCTGGAGGCCCTACGACGAGGGGGCGGCGCGGGATTGGTTCTCGCGGCGGTGGAGGGTGACGTGTCCGGGCCGAACGCGCCGGAGGGCACGACCCCCGTGCGGTCGCTCGTGCGTGGTCGCCGCGGCGCGCCCGAGCACGTGAACCGGGTGCTCGACGCACTCTTCGCCCGAGCGTTCGTGGCGCCCGATTGGGAGTCGGGAATCGACGTGGCCGTTTCGCACCCCGATCTGGTGATTGTCACGCCCGACGGTGACCGCTTCGCGGCGTCGGGCTGGCGGGTGACCTCGGGTCGGGCCGTCGTGACACGCGCGAGCGTCGAGGAGGCCGCCGCCGTGGCCGCCGCCGCCGCCGCGCCCTTGAGTGACCGGCGCCACGAGCTCGACGAGGCCGACGCGCTGGTGCGCACGACACGCGCCGAGGTCGCTAGGTCGATCGCCCGGGTGGCGCAGGCCGAGGCGGCGCTCGAGCGAGTGGAGGCCGACGCGACGCGCACGACGGCGGACATCGCGGCGCTCGCGGACCGCGCGAGCGCGTTGGAGCGCGAGGTGGGCGAGTTGGCTGCCTCGCACGAGGCGTTGGCCCGCGAGCTCGACGACGTGCGCGCTCAGGCGGCGCGGCTGGCGAGTGTGGTGGAAGAGTCGGCGCAGCATCGCGCGCGTCGTGACGAGTCGCTCGCCGACCTGGCGCGTCAACGTGCGCAGGTCGACGCCAAGGCGGAGGCACTCGCGCGAGAGGAAGCTCGGGTGGCCGAGCATCGCCGCCTTCTCGAGTCGCGCCGCGCCGAGATTGAGGCGCGACTCGAGGGTCACGTGGGCGAGCGCGCGCGGGCCGCGGCGCGACGCGAGTCCCTGGAGTACGACCTCGCCGTTCTCGAGCGGTTGGCGAACGTGGTCGAGGACGCGGCCCGTCAGGTTCGTGTCGCCCAGGAGGCTCTGTCGGACGTGTACCGCGAGCAGCTCGAGGCCAGTCGTGCGGGGGCCCAGCACCTGGAGCAAACGCGCGTCGGGCGCGCTCGGGTGGAGGCTCTCGTGGCCGCGGTGGGCGAGGAGCAGCGGCGTACCGAAGTGGAGTTGGCGGAGTTGACCGTGACTCTGGCCAACGTGCACGAGGCCATTCGCCGCGATCTCGGTGTCGAACCCGAAGCTATGGGCCCCGTCCCCGAGATCGACGATGTCGGGGACGGGACGATTGATGAGCTCGTCGGCGCGCTCGAGGCGCGGGTCACCTCGCTGGGCCCCATTAATCCTTTGGCGCTCGAGGAGTTGAGCGAGCTCGAGGAGCGCTACCGCGACCTGGACGCGCAAGTCGCCGATGTGCGGGCGGCCCGCCGCGAGCTGCTCGAGGTCGTGCGAACGCTCGACGACGAGATCATGGCGTCGTTCACGGCCGCGTTCGCCGACGTGAATGATCACTTTTCGACGCTTATCGCCATGCTCTTTCCTGGCGGGCAGGGACGTCTGCAGCTAAGCGAGCCCGACGACCCGCTCACCACGGGGGTGGAGATTGAGGTGCGTCCGATGGGACGCAACGTGCGACGTCTCTCGCTGCTCTCGGGTGGTGAGCGATCGATGGCGGCACTCGCCTTCCTGTTCGCGGTGTTTCGTTCGCGCCCGTCACCCTTCTACCTGATGGACGAGGTGGAGGCCGCACTGGACGACGTCAATCTGCAGCGGTTCCTGAGCTTGGTGAACGAGTTCCGTGACGAGGCGCAGTTGCTGGTGGTGACCCACCAGAAGCGCACGATGGAAGCCGCGGACGCCCTCTACGGCGTCACGATGGTTCCCGGGGCGTCGTCCAAGGTGGTCAGTCAGCGAGTGCGCCGCACCGAGGCGGTGGTGTCCTCGTGATCGCGATCATCGCGATCATCGTGGCGCTGATCGTCGTCGGCGCACTGGCCGTCGTGGTCGCTCGTCGGCGTCAACACCGCGTGCCACCGCCGCTCGCCGCGCCGCCGATGCCCGAGGTTCTCGTCAGTGAGCCCGTTCCGCGCCCGGTGCTCGAGGACGCCGTTGCCCCCTCGCTTCGCCAACGACTGGGATCGTCGCGCGGCGTGTTCGATCGCGTACGCGCCCTTGGTACGCGTGGGGCGCTCTCGGATGACGTGCTGGACGTCGTCGAGGAGGTTCTGCTACGTAGCGACGTGGGAGTCACCACTACCGACGCCATCGTCGCTCAGCTGCGTACGCAGGGCGCGCCCGAGGGCGTGGCCACGGCACTACGCGACATCCTTCGCGGGTCGCTCGATCGGGCCCGCGACGTGCGCGATCAGGCGGACGAGGGCCGCGTGGCGGTCTGGCTCTTCGTGGGCGTCAACGGTGTCGGTAAGACGACCACCATCGGCAAGCTCGCCACGCGCCTCACGGCGCAGGGACGTTCGGTCGTGCTCGCCGCTGGTGATACCTTTCGCGCCGCCGCGGCCGACCAGCTGGCGTTGTGGGGGGAACGCGCGGGAGCGGACGTCGTGCGCGCGACCGAGGGGGCGGATCCCGGATCGGTGATCCATGACGCGCTCGGGCGCGCCGCGTCGCGCGGCGCCGATATTCTCCTGGCCGATACTGCCGGACGCCGGGCGAATTCGACCAACCTCCTCGACGAACTTCGTAAGGTACGCCGTGTGGCTGATCGTGAACCCGGCGAGGTTGTCGAGACGTTCCTCGTCCTCGACGCCACGACCGGCCAAAACGCGCTGAACCAGGCGCGAGAGTTCCTGGCGGCGGCGGCCGTGACCGGTATCGTGCTGACCAAGTTGGACGGAACGGCGAGGGGCGGGATCGTGATCGCGATCGAGCGCGAACTGGAGATTCCGGTCAAGTTCGTCGGCGTGGGGGAGGGGGCTCACGATTTGGTGCCCTTCGACCCCGACGGCTTTGTCGACTCGTTGCTCGAAGCCTGACGGTAGCCTGCGTGCATCATGTTTGACACCCTCACCACTCGTTTGGAGCGTCTCGGGTCGAGTCTTCGCTCGCGCGGACGCCTGAGCGACGCCGACCTGGACGAGGCTCTCGCGGAGGTTCGTGCGGCCCTGCTCGAGGCCGACGTCGAGCTCAGCGTCGTACGCTCGTTTTTGGAGGCGGTGCGTGAGCGCGTGGCCGGCTCGTCCCTGAATCAGAGCCTCACGCCGGGTCAGTACGTGATCAAGGCGGTTCACGAGCAACTGATTGAGGTGCTCGGGGGTACGACGCTCAAGATCACCTACGCGTCACGCCCCCCGACCGTGGTGCTGCTGGCGGGCCTGCAGGGCGCGGGTAAGACGACCGCCGCGGCGAAGTTGGCGCAGTGGTTCAAGCAGCAGGGTCGCCAGCCCCTCCTGGTGGGGGCGGACTTACAGCGTCCGGCCGCCGTCGAGCAGCTGCGAGTCCTGGGAGCTCAGATCGGAGTCGACGTCGTCAGTGGGTCGGGTACTCCGGTCGAGGTGGCGCGTCGGGGGGTTGACGAGGCCGTCCGACTGGGTCGCGACGTGGTGGTGATCGACACCGCCGGGCGTCTGGCTATCGACGAGGCTCTGATGCGCGAGGTGCGCGAGATCAGCGCCGCCACCGCGCCGCACTACACCTTCCTGGTGATCGACGCGGTCACCGGTCAGGACGCGGTCGCTACCGCCCGCGCCTTTCATGAGGCGCTGGCTCTGTCCGGGGTGATCGCGACGAAGTTGGACTACGACGCGCGTGGCGGCGCGGTACTCTCCGCGCGCGGTGTAGTGGGACGACCCGTGGTGTTCGCCTCGACCGGTGAGAAACTCCAGGACTTCGACCTCTTCCATCCCGACCGCATGGCGTCGCGTATTTTGGGCATGGGCGACGCGTTGTCGCTGATTGAGCAGGCCGAGCGCACGATGGATGCGGCGGTGGTGGCGGAGTCGGCCGGCCGCTTGATGAGCGGCACCTTCACTCTTGACGACTTTCTCGCCCAACTCAATCAGGTGCGTCGAATGGGATCGCTCGGTGGGCTCATGCGTCTGATGCCCGGCGTGACCAAGGAGATGCGCGCCGCCGCGGCGAACGTCGATGACGGCGAATTGAACCGCGTCGAAGCAATTATTCGCTCGATGACCCCCCGGGAGCGTCGTGACCCGTCGGTGATCGACGGATCGCGACGCTCGCGCATTGCTCGCGGGTCGGGGACAACCGTGAACGCGGTCAACCAGTTGCTGCGCCAGTTTGGCGAGATGCGCAAGATGATGCGCCAGATGGGTAATGGCACTGCGCCGGTGATGCCCGGAGGACGCGGTCGACCCGTGCCGACACCCCGCCAGACCGGGTCCGGCGCCGAGGTCCCGGCGGGTTTTGAGGCGCTGGCGGCGGGTATGCGTGCGCGGGGCTCGCGCGGTCCCGCGAAGGGGAAGAAGAAGGGGGGTCGAGTGACACCCCCCAAACAGCGCTAAACTTGGCCGCTCGGGCATTGAGCCCAGTCCGGCGCGGGTGACTGCGCGGGAAGGTCGTGAAGGGAATCTCGTTGTGGCGGTGAAACTGCGATTGGTGCGGATGGGCAAGAAGAAGCAACCGACCTACCGGGTCGTGGCGACGGACAGTCGTCGCGCCCGTTCGGGGGCCTTCCTTGAGATCCTCGGGACCTACCAGCCTCGGGGTCTGTCGAGCGCCGAGCCCGAGACACTGGTGAGCATCGACACCGAGCGCGCGGTGCACTGGTTGCGCCACGGTGCTCAGCCCACGGAGCGCGTGGCCAAGTTGTTGAAGACCACCGGCGCCTGGGACGCCTTTACGGCTTCGAAGGTGACGTCGTGAGCGATCGCGAGAGTGACTACGTGGCGGGGGACGTCAACCTCGTCGACGACATTGATGAGATCGACGAGATCGACGAGATCGATGAGATCGATGAGATCGACGATGACGGCGAGACGGCTGACGCCGCGCGGGTGGGCGACGTGCTGAACTTCATCGCGCGCTCGATGGCTGACGAGCCTGACGCGGTCTCGGTCGACGTCAGCGAGCGCGCCGGAAAGGTCGTGCTCTCGCTGAGTGTGGCCCCCGACGATATGGGCCGAGTGATCGGGCGACGGGGCCGGACCGCTCAGGCGATCCGGGCGTTGGTGGCCGCCGCTGGCGCACGCGACGGAATCACGACCTCCGTCGATATCGTCGACTAGCCGTGAGCGGCCCGCCGCGCCCCCTCCTCGAGGTGGGACGCATCGTGCGGGCTCACGGACTGCGCGGACAGGTCGTGGTGGACCTGTGGACGCAACGTCGTGAGAGACTCGCGCCGGGAACGACCCTGGAGACGGAGCGTGGTCCCCTGGTCGTCGTGAGCGCCTCACCCCACCAGGACCGTTTTCTCGTGACCTTCGGCGCCATTACCTCGCGCGAGGACGCCGACGAGTGGCGCGGAGTGGTCCTCTTAGCCGCGCCGCTGGACGATGACGGCGACGATGACGTGATCTGGATCGATGATCTCTTCGGGGCGACCGTGGTGGACGCGGCCGGCGTGCACCGCGGTGTCGTCACCGCGGTGGAGTCCAATCCCGCCAGTGATCTCCTCGTGCTCGATACCGGAGCACTGGTGCCGCTGACGTTCGTGACGCGAGTGCGAGCGCACGAGTTGATCGAGGTTGACGTTCCCGAGGGGCTCTTCGAGTGACGCTGCGCGTCGACGTGTTGACGCTGTTTCCCGACGCAATCAGCCACTACTGCGCGACGTCGGTGCTGGGGCGGGCCCGGGCGCGTGGCGCGTGGGAGTTGCGCGTGCACGACCTGCGCGACGCGACCGACGATCCTCACCGCACGGTTGACGATACGCCCTACGGGGGCGGGGCGGGAATGGTGCTGCGGGCGGAGCCGATCGTGCGCACCGTCGAGTCGCACCCCGACCTGGTACGCCCCGTGGTGGCGCTCTCACCATCCGGTCGGCCCTTCACGCAGTCGCTCGCGCGCGAGTGGGCGGCGGGTTCCGGCCTGACTCTGCTCTGCGGCCGCTACGAGGGTATCGATCAGAGGGCGCTGGACCTGGTGGTTGACGACGAGGTCTCCGTGGGGGACTTCGTGTTGGCGGGTGGTGAATTAGCGGCGCTGTGCGTGATCGAGTCGGTGGTGCGTCTGGTCCCCGGCGCGTTGGGCAACGACGAGTCGGCTCTCGACGAGTCGTTCTCCGAGGGCTTACTCGAGTACCCGCAGTACACGAAGCCGGCGGTGGTGCGCGGCCTCGAGGTTCCCGCGGTGCTGCTCTCGGGCGATCACGCCAGGATCGCGCGATGGCGTCGGGCCCAGTCGCTCGCGCGCACGCTGACCCGCCGCCCCGACCTGATCGCGCGGCGCGGTGGGCTCGACGAGGCCGAGCGGGCTCTCCTCGAGGAGGTCGTTGGCCCCGTCGGTCACGAGCGGCTAAACTCTAAAGGCCCCAGTGATCCAAAGGACCGCGCCCATGAACCCGACTGATCTCATCGACCGCGACTCGTTGCGCGACGATATCCCCTCTTTTCGCCCCGGCGACACGCTGAAGGTTCACGTACGCGTGGTGGAGGGCACTCGCGAGCGCGTGCAGATCTTCCAGGGGGTGGTGATCCGCCGCCAGGGATCGGGCCTGCACGAGACGTTCACGGTGCGCAAGATCAGTTTCGGCGTGGGTGTGGAGCGCACGTTCCCGGTGCACGCGCCAACGATCGCGAAGATCGAGGTGGATTCCTACGGCGACGTGCGTCGCGCGAAGTTGTACTACCTACGCAAGTTGCGTGGTCGGGCAGCCAGAATCAAGGAGTTGCGCGTCACCGAACGCGCGTAGAAGCCGCCCGTGGGCGAAGAAGAGCTCGACGACTACGAGTCGACCCTCGAACTGGCGTTGGTCCAGGAATATAAAGCCGTCGTGGGGATGTTCAACTACGCGGTCGAGACCGATCGGCGTTTCTACCTGGCCAACGAGGTGGCTCTCGAGGTTCGTCCGTCCACGACGCCCACCCTGCTCGAGCTCAATCTGCACGACGCGTGGGTATGGGACATGTATCGCGCGGCCCGCTTCGTGCCGTCGGTGCGCATTCTTACCTTTCGCGACGTGAATATCGAGCGGTTGCCCAAGGAAGATCTTCAACCCTGATGGAGCGGGTGCGCCTGCACATCGATCTCGCCCAGTGGTCGCGCCTGCGTGACGCCACCCTCACCGTGGCCCCGACCCTGTCGTGCGCGGACGCGACGACCGTGGAGATTGCCGCGGCCCTGCGTGGCACGTCGGGCGAGCCGCGCGGCGTGTGGATTGAGGTCACGCCCGACTACCCCGCGGCGCTCGTCGCGCGTGATGTGGCCACGCTGAGCTGGTTGATCACTCTGGATCACGTCGTCATCGAATCCTCACGGTCCCCGGCGGCGCAGGCCGAGGTCGTGCGGGCCCTACTGGGCGACGCGGAGGTGACTCTGCGTAACGAGGTGGCGACCCTGCGCGGGGCGTATAACCGCCCCGCTCCGCCGCGTCCGGTGACGGTGTGGTGGAGTGACGGCTCCCTGCACGAGGGAGAGACGACGTTGGTGGCGCGCGCCGTCGTTCGCGACGATCTCGGTGAGTGGACCACCTACTCCTAGTGGTGACCGGTCGTTACTCCGGTTGCATCACGATGGCGTCGCAGCGAATGCGGATCGTCACGCGCACCTCGCCCTCGCGACGCTGGGGATAGGTGTCGACGCCGAGGTACTTCTTCGCGAAGCGGTCGATCACTTCGTCGGCACCGTCGGTGGTGAAGGTGACCACGGTGCCGCGCACCGCAATGGCTCGGTAGGGGTCGTCGGGGTCGGTGAGCGACACCGCGACGCGCGGGTCAGCGGCCAGGTTGCGCGCCTTGGCCCGACCGAGCGCGGTGTTGATCACGATGTCGTCGTGGTCGAGTTCTACCCAGACGGGCGAGACGTAGGGGGAACCGTCGGGCCCGAGGCTCGCGACGTGCGCGAAGACCTTCTTCTCAAAAATGGCACGGGCGCTGTCAGTGAAGGCGGTCACGGCTCTCCTTTCGTGAGGGCTAGTCGACGGAACTAGTTTTACTGCAATGAACATCGGTGCGCACGTTCGCGGTGGCGGGAACCTCGTCGGATCGCTGCGCGCGGGTGAGGATATCGGCGTCACCTCGATCCAGGTGTTCGTGCAGAGTCCCCGGGCCTGGAAGCCGACCCAGTACGCGCCCGAGGTGACCGCCGCGTACCGCGAGGCCCAGCGCGAGCACCCGGGCATCACGCACACGTTCGTCCACGCGACGTACCTCATTAATTTGGCCACCGCCGATCCGGAGTTGTACGCCAAGTCCGTCGCGGCGCTAACCCACAACCTCGCGGTGGGTCGCGCCATGGGTGCGTCGGGGGTGGTGCTGCATCTAGGGAGCCACCGGGGGGCGGGCTTCGAGGAGGTGGTCGAACCGGTGGCGGCGGCGCTGCGTCGAGCCCTCGACGAGGCCGGCGACCCCCCAGCCGGTGTGTCGTGCCCCATCCTCATCGAGAACGCCGCCGGGGCCGGTGGGACGGTCGGTCGAAGTCTGGAGGAGATTGAGCGGGTGATCGACGCGGCCGGCGCGCCCGAGGGGCTGGGGCTCTGCGTGGATACCCAGCACCTGTGGGCCAGTGGCGTCGACTACGCGACACCCGACGCCGCCGAGAGGGTCGTGGAGGAGGTGGAGCGTCGCGTCGGCGTGGCGCGCTTGGCCTGCCTGCACCTAAACGACTCCAAAGTGGAGTTCGGCGCGAATCGCGATCGCCACGCCAACCTGGGCGAGGGAACCATCGGCGCGGCACTGGAGAGCCTGGTGGGCCACCCGGCGATTCGTGACCTCCCGCTCCTCCTCGAAGTCCCCGGGGCCGGCGACGGACCTCGCGCGAGCGACGTCGCCGCGGCGCGCGACCTCGTCGCGCGAGGCGTCGCGCGCTACGACGAGCCACACACCACGCGACGGGGGGCCACCGCGACGACGAAACATACCAAGGAGAAACCATGAGCAACGTTCGCATCGAAACTGACACGATGGGCCCCGTCGAGGTCCCCGCGGACCACTACTGGGGGGCTCAGACTCAGCGAAGCCTTCACCACTTCGATATTTCGACTCAGACCATGCCGCCCGCGCTCATCCGGGCCTTCGGCGTCTTGAAGTTGGCCTCGGCCCGGGTCAACCAGGAACTGGGGAAACTGGACGATCGACGGGCGGAGTTGATCGAGGCGGCCGCGCGCGAGGTCATCGATGGCACGCTGGCCGCGGAGTTCCCCCTGCGGATCTGGCAGACCGGCTCGGGGACGCAGACCAACATGAACGTGAACGAGGTGATTGCCAATCGGGCGATCGAGATGGCCGGAGGGGAGCGGGGCTCGAAGGATCCGGTTCACCCCAACGATCACGTCAACATGTCCCAGTCGTCCAACGACACCTTCCCCACGGCTATGCACATCGCGGCAGTTCTCGAGATCACCGGTCGCCTGGCCCCCGCGGTTACGCGCCTGCGTGACGCCTTTGACGAGAAGGCGCGCGCCTACGCCTCGATCGTCAAGATCGGGCGCACGCACCTTATGGACGCGGTGCCACTTACTTTAGGTCAGGAGTTCTCGGGTTACGTCGCCCAACTCGACGCCGATCTGCAACGACTGTCAGCGAGCCTGGGTGGTCTCTACGAACTAGCCGCCGGTGGTACCGCCGTGGGGACGGGTCTCAATACCCACCCCGAGTTCGGCGATCGCGTCGCTGCGGCTATCGCCCTCGAGACCGGTCAGCCCTTCGTGAGCGCCCCCAACAAGTTTGCGGCGCTGGCCGCCCACGACGCGCTGGTCTTCGCTCACGGCGCGATCAAGACACTCGCCGCGAGTTTGATCAAGATCGCAGACGACCTACGGTGGCTGGGTTCGGGACCGCGCTCGGGCCTCGGCGAGTTGCGCCTCCCCGAGAACGAGCCGGGAAGCTCGATTATGCCGGGCAAGGTGAACCCTACACAGTCCGAGGCGATGATCATGGTGGGGGTGCAGGTCTACGGTAACGACGCGGCGGTGGCGATGGCCGACTCGCGCGGCAACCTGGAACTGAACGTGTGTAAGCCGGTCATCATCTACAACGTCTGTAACTCCATCGACCTGCTCTGCGACGCGTGCGACCGTTTTCGGGAGTTCTGCGTCGAAGGGCTCGAGCCCGATCTCGAGCGGATTGCCTACCACCTGAACAACTCGTTGATGCTGGTGACCGCCCTTAACCCGATCATTGGCTACGACAAGGCGGCCCAGGTCGCGAAGAAGGCGCACAAAGAGGGCACCACGCTGCGCGAGGCGGCCCTCGCCCTGGGCTTCTTGAGCGCGGAGCAGTTCGACACGGCGGTGGTGCCCGAGAACATGACCCATCCGTGAGCCGACCCGAGGCGCTGGGTGAACGCGAGGTGGCCGCCTTCGTGGCCGCCCACTCCTCGTGGCGACGCGAGGCGGGCCACCTCGTTCGTGAGGTGGCCCTGCCCGACTACCAGCACGGCGTCGATCTGGTGGTCGCTCAGGCCGCCCTGGCGACGTCGCTGGATCATCACGCGACGATCACTCTGGGTTACCGCGAGTTGCGGGTGGAACTGTGGACTCATGACCGCGACGCGATCACGTCCCTCGACCTACGCTTCGCTACGACCTTCGACGAGATAGTCGCCCACGCGACGATCAGCTCACCGGGAGATTCCACAGCGCCATCCAGCGCGTGAGGTCCTTTTCCATCGCCAGATCGTTCTCGAGGAAGGACTTGACGCGTAACTCCAACTCATTGTCGCGCTGGTCCGCACCGGTGGGGGCGAAGGGGTAGAAGGTGCCCTGTTTGAGGAGGTAGACCATGCGCACCGCGCCCTGCCCGTCGTCGTGGGCTGGTACGAAGCCGAAGACCGCACACAGCAGGCGCGGGCCGAGACCGTGCTCCACCAGGGTCGTGTTGGCGCCGTGGATTCGGGTCACCAGGTTCTCCAGGTCGGGGTCGTGCAGCACGATCCACCGGAAACCCAGGTCATCGGTCGTGTAGGTGACCTTCACGGCGCCCTCGTCGAAGTCGAGTAATTGACGCAGGTCGTCGTCGCTCGTGATCTCCGACTCGCCGCTACCTTCCTTGAAGCACAGGCCCGCTTGGCCCGAGGTGACGAGGTCTAGTTCGCTCTGCAGCGTGAGCGCCGCGGTCGGCAGGGCGAAGAGGTTGTCGAGCTTGGGCGCCACTTGCTTCGTTCGTCCGAAGAGGGTGTCGCGAAGTCCCACTACGCGTGGCCGTTCATCTGGCGCTCGAGCTTATTGAGCTGATCCAGGCGCTTCTCCAGGCTGGGGTGCGAGGCGAACAGCGAGGCAGCGGTGCCGCTGGCTAGGGCGGGAGCGAAGAAGAAGGCGTTCATGCCCTCGGCCTTGCGAAGATCGGTGCGCGGGATTCGCCCAATGTCGCCGGTGACGTGCACCAGGGCACTCGCCAGGACGCTGGGCTTTCCGATGAGGATGGCTCCTGAACGGTCCGCCGCGAGTTCGCGGTATCGCGACAGGGCCATGGTGAGCACGTAGGCAATGACGTAGATGACCATGGATGCTAGCCAGGTGGCAATTTCGATGAGCACGACGTTCTGACCGTTACGGTTGCGTCCGCCGCCCGAGAACATAGCGCTCCACATCGCGATACGGCCCACGAGTCCGGCGAGCATGCCGACGCCCGAGGCGATCGTCATCACGGCGACGTCACGGTGGGCGACGTGGCTCAACTCGTGCGCCAGAACGGCCTCGAGTTCCTCGTCCGAGAGTCGGCGCATGAGCCCGCGTGTCGCGCAGATGACGGCGTGACTGGGGTTGCGTCCGGTGGCGAAGGCGTTGGGCATGTCCATCTCCGACACGCCCACCCGGGGCTTGGGCATGTTGGCCATCAGGCAGAGGCGGTCGACAATCTGGTGGAGGCGCGGCTCCTGTTCTGGCGTGACCTCGTGCGCGTGCATCGAGAACATTGCGATCTTGTCCGAGAAGTAGTACTGCGAGAAGATCAGCGCCAGCGCGATAACGATGACGAATCCGAGGCCGAGGCCGACACGCAAGAGTATCGTTACGATGATCAAGTACAAGATCACGAGGGCCAGCCCCGTGACGAACATGCGGACGTTCAGCCCCCGGTCGCTCTCGATCTTGGACGCGCCCGCCACTACTTCGTCTCCTCGCTCGAGGCGGCGTCTCCCGAGGCGAGGGCGCCCGCGTCGGTTCCACTGGATAGTTGCGACTTCAACGCGGCGAGTTGCGCGTCGACGTTGGACGTCGTGCTGGCCTTGTCGAGCTGGGCCTGAATGTCGTCGCTGGGACTCGCGGTGAGGTCCGTCAGGGCCCCCGAGGCGAGCAGTTCGTCCAGCGCCCCGCTGCGAGCCTGCATGGTCGCGACCTTGTCCTGGGCGCGCTGCATGGCGGCCCCGGCGTCCGAAATCGACGTTGAGATGCCGCTGACGGCCTCGTTGACGTGCGCGGACGCCTCGGCCGCGGTGTAACTGGCCTTGATGGTCTCCTTGCGGGTACGGAACGCCTCGACCTCGCTCTGGAGCTTCTGCGCCGTCGCCGTCAACTTGTCTTCTTGTTCCACGATGCTCGCGTGCTGGGTGTCGAGGTCCTGCAGCTGGGCGGCGATGGCCTCGCGTCGGGTCAGGGCCTCGCGGGCGAGGGGCTCGTTGCCCTGGGAGAGGGCGGCCTTGGCCTGTTCGGCCAGTTTGTCCCCTTGGCCCTTCAACTGCTCCGCCTGGATCTCCACTCGCTTGCGCGCGGTCGCCACGTCGGCCACTGCCCGGCGAACCTTCGTGAGGTTATCGAGTTGCTGCTGGTAGGACAGATCGAGCGTCTGGCGGGGATCTTCGATTTTGTCTAGGGCCGCGTTGGACTTCGCTTTGAAGATCGTCGTGACGCGCTGTACCAAACCCATGGCGGGCCTCCTTCATTGTCACCAGACTAGGGGCCCGGAGCCCCTGGTGCGAGGTAGCCCGGGCCGCAGTCGTCGACTGACTACCTGGGTAGTGTACGGTCCTGCTCGAGGGCCTGGTGCGCGAGCTCGTCACGGTACGCGGCCAGGGCCTCGGCCAGGGCCTCGTCGTTCAGCGCCAGGATGCGCAGCGCCACGAGGGCGGCATTGAGCGAGCCGTTGATGGCCACCGTCGCGACCGGTACCCCGCGGGGCATCTGGACGATGGAGAGCAGCGAGTCCAGTCCGTCGAGGCGCGCCTGGGCGATGGGTACGCCGACCACGGGCAGGGTCGTCAGCGCGGCCAGCATTCCCGGAAGGTGGGCGGCCCCGCCCGCCCCGGCGATGATCACGCGTAGGCCCCGCTCTCGCGCGTGGTGGCCGTAGTCCACCATGGCGTCGGGGGTGCGGTGCGCGGACACGACTCGCACCTCGTGCGCGACGCCGAAGCGTTCCAGGGTCTCGCCCGCCGCGACCATGACGGGGTGATCGGACGCCGATCCCATGACGATGCCCACTCGGGGGTTCACGCGTCCTCCCAACCGGCGGTGCCCGCGCCCCGCGCCTCACGCCATGCTCTCACGCGCGCGGACGCCGCGTCGTCACCCCACGCCGTGACGTGCCCGAGCTTGCGTCCCGGGCGCCAGGCTTTGGCGTAGTCGTGGACCGCGAGGCCCGCGCGTCGCTCCGGGCGCGACCAGCCGACCGGCGCCGGCCGGGGCCCGCCGATGACGTTGACCATCACGACGTGGGCCGCCGTGGGGGTCGTGGGCCCGAGGGGCCGTCCCGTGACCGCGGCCAGGTGGTTGGTGAACTGGCTGGTGCGCGAGCCCTCGATGGTCCAGTGGCCGGTGTTGTGGGGCCGCAGGGCGACCTCGTTGATCAGCAGTCCCGCGTCGGTGACGAAGAACTCGACCGCCAACACCCCGACGGCGTCTATCAGCTCGGCCACCCGACCCGCCAGCGTGGCGGCCTCGTCGTCGTGTCGCGCGTCGCTGGGGTAGCGAACCTCGACGCACTGCCCGTCGCGCTGAACCGTCGTCACCAGGGGGTAGGTCACGACCTGTCCGTCCGCTCCGCGCACGAGCAGTTGAGCCACCTCGCCGCGCAGCGTCTGGCGCTCCTCGACGACGACGTCTCCCAGGCGTTGGACGGCGGAGAGCGCGTCGTCGCGGTCGGTGGCGAAGACGACGCCGCGCCCGTCGTAGCCTCCGCGGGCGGCCTTCACCACGGGGGCGGCGTCGACGGTGTCGAGGAACGCCGCCAGGCGCGCGTCGCGCGCAGAGCGCGCGACGACGAAGCGCGGAACGGGCAGGCCCGCCTCCGCGACGAGCTGACGCTGGTAGGACTTGTCGACGGCGGCGCGCAGCGCGCCGGGTCCGGGGCGCAGCAGCACGCCCTCGGACTCCAGGCGCGTTAGCTGGTCGAGATCCACGAGTTCGTGGTCGAAGGTGATGACGTCGACGCGTTCGGCGAGCGCGCGCAGTGCCGCGTCGTCGCGCGCGTCGCCGATGATGACGTCGTCGCAGGTGGCGATGGCCGGCTCGTCGTCGCGCGCGAGAACCGTCACGGAGATCCCTGGTCGCTCCGATTCACCGAGGAGGCGGGCCAGTTGACCCCCGCCCACCACGCCGACGCGCGAGAGCGAACTACCGTGGGGCACGACGGACACGCCGGACACGTTACCGGGAGCGTCGAGGAGGTCGTGATGCGCATCGCTATGGGTTTGGACACCAACGGGTCACTGGACACGATCCTCGAGCGCGCGCGGCGGTGGCGTGACCTGGGTTTCACCAGCCTGTGGTCGTCGCAGATTTTCGGACCGGACACGCTCACGGTGCTCGCCGTGGTCGGCCACGAACTGCGCGATCTCGATCTCGGTACCGCGGTGGTTCCGGTGCAGCCGCGCCACCCCGCTATGTTGGCGGCGCAGGCGCGCACGGTCGCCGACGCGATCGGGGGAAAGTTGACCCTCGGGGTGGGCCTGTCGCATCAGGTCATCGTCGAGGGGATGTGGGGGCTCTCCTTCGAGCGCCCGGTCGCGTTTCTCGAGGAGTATCTGGCGGTACTGGCGCCGATGTTGCGAGGCGAGCCCGTGAACGTGGAGGGTGAGCGTCTCCACGTGGTCGTGACCAGTCCCGTGGGCCCGACCGAGGTCGACCCGCCGGGACTGGTAGTCGCGGCGCTCGGACCACGCATGCTCGAACTCGCGGGCCAAGTGAGCGATGGCACCGTTCTGTGGATGGCCGGAGCCGACACCATAGAGGACTACGTCGTACCACAGATCCGTCGCGCCGCCGCCGCCGTGGGGCGTCGCGAGCCGCGAATCGTCTGTTCCTTGCCGATCACCGTGACCAACGACCTCTCGGGGGCGCGTGAGCGAATTAACGAGGCGTTCGCCGTGTACCCGACGTTGCCCAGCTACGCGGCGGTGATGGCGCGTGAGGGTGCGCGTGAACCCGCTGACGTGGCGATCGTGGGTTCACGGGAGCACGTCCTCGAGCAACTATCTCGTCTCGCGCAGGCGGGAGTCAGCGAGTTCTCTGCTGCTCCTACGGGCTCGCGCGCGGAGCGCGACGCGACGGTGGAGGCGCTGATCGACTTTGCCGGGACGTGAGCTGTCCGAGTGTGCAACGGCGGGCCGGTGACCCGCGAGTAGAGTCGAACGGGTCTCGTGGAGAGTCATCGTGAAGGAGTCACCATGTCCGCAGTTGCCAGCGTGTTGGCACTTATCTTGTTTCTTGCCTTCGCGAGCGCGGGCGTGCAGAAGGTGATCTTTAACCCGTTGACCTCGGCGGCCGCGTCGCACCTGGACTTCACGAAAGATGCCTACCGACGCATCGGGATTCTGGAGATCGTGGCGGCGGTTGCCCTCGTGGTGGGGCTGACCGCGACGGGATCGTCGATTGAGGCCATCGTTAATGAGGTGGCCGCGGCGGGCCTCGTCGTTCTGATGGGTGGCGCGGTGATCACGCACCGACGTCACGGTGATCGCCTCGCGACGCTGGCCCCGGCGCTCGTGCTCGGAGTCGCGGCGCTCGCCGAGCTGGTGTGTCGCCTCGCGGCCTAATTAGGCGGGCAGCCGGGTGTGTTTGAACTCATTCAAGTCGACGCGCGAGCGCATCAGAGTGAGCAGCGAGTCGATGATGTCCGCGGACGTGGCCGGATCGCCCGCGGGCGGCGTCATCCAGCGTACGAACGTGGCGTCACCGTCGACGACGAAGGTGGGCACGCCGAACGCGTCGTAGTGCGAGAACTCCTCGTAGCTCTCGCCAATGACGCGATGAGGACGCCGCGACGCCAGGTCGTCGTGCAGCATCGCGAGGTCGACGCCGAGGGGTTCGAGCACGAGGTCGATCTCGTCACTCGTGGCCAGGCGTAGCGCTCGCTCGTGGCGGGATCGAAAGAGGGCCTCGTGGGCCGCGAGAAAGAGCGTCGGCTGTTGATCGCGTACCGAGATACCCGCGGCGAGCGCCAGGAGGTCACCGTCGTACGCGGGATCGTCCCAGACGTCGGGCGCTCCTTCGGGCCGGTGTCCCTGGCTCAAGGTCCACGGGACGAAGCGCACGTCGAAGGTCGCACCACCCTTGAGCGCGTGAAGCACGTGGAGGTGGATGTTCTTGGCGAAGGGACAGCGGTAGTCGAAGGAGAGATCGAACGAGGTCACCCCCTCACCCTACGGTCAGCCCGCGACGACCGCGACGCCCGACTCTCGACACACGGCGGTGTAGGGGCAGAAGCGACACGCGTTGCGCGACGGTGTCGCGGGGAACTGGCCGGCCTCGTAGTAGCGCGTGATGCGCGCCCACGCGGCCGACGCCGCGCGCGCTCGCGCGTCGATGACGACCGCACTCACGGCTCGTTCAATGGCCTCCCCGTGGGTGACGTAGAGAAGGCGGATTCTCGTGGGCCGCTCGCCGAGCGTCGACTCGCACAACGCCGCGTAGAGCTCGGTGTTGGCGAAGGTGGCCGTATCGAACGAGCGCGAGGGAAGCGAGCCCGTCTTGTAGTCCACGATCACGAGTTCGTCGTGGTCGTCACGGTCGAGCCGGTCCAGGATCCCCAGGAGTGGCGCGCCGTCAACCGTGACGCGCAGGCGCAATTCCACCCCCTCGACGCGGACGGCACTGGGGTCTTCCATGGAGAAGTAGTTCGCGACGACGCGCGCGGCGTCGTCGCGCAGTCGTCGCGCGAGCTCGTCGTCGAGGGCGAGGTCGGCTCGAACGTCCTCGGAGAGGACGGCATCGAGAGCGCCGGGTAACGCCGACCACGCGACCTCGGTGGTGCGCGCGTCGGCGTCGACGTTGAAGAGTGATTCGAGGACCTGGTGGACCACGCGACCCTTGACGGTCGCGTAGGTGGCGGGCTGGCGGCGCCGCTCGATCGAGGCGTACTGGTAGCGGCGCGGGCAGCGCTGGAAGTCCTCGAGTCGCGACGGTGACAGCGCGCTCGGCAGTGACTGCGTGAAGGGCATACTCCGTACGGTAGGCGAGGACTGTGACGGTCACCATGACGCGACGCCCGCGAGCGTGACGAACGAGAACACAACGGACTAGAAAAGGGGTGGTGCGAGACTCCCCGTCGACTGGCCCGAATCACATTGTGCGATCATCGAGGTGGGCGGGGTTGGTGTCCGGCGACGCCGTGGTGGTCGATGGCCACACGGGTCGAGGCCATCGTTGGGTCTTCGTGGCGTACGTCGTCAACCACCACAACGGCCAGGAGTGGGTAGAAGTGCACGGTGGCCGCCAGGGCGAGATGAAGGGAAGGTCCTTCACCCCCGACCGGATTTTCCCGGCGCACGCCCGACGTGGTTCTGGGATGGCGGTCGCGCCGTTGACGGTCGCGCCCCAGTTCCCGTTAGGTTGAACCAGCGCGGTCAGGTGACGCCGTCGTGCTCGGGTGACGGCGCCGCGGCCACGTCAACGGCGTTGATTCGTCGAGAGGTGACAATCGCTAGGCCCGGCACGACAGTGATGAGCGCCAGTATCAGAAAGTAAGTACGAACGCCGAGGGCCGTGGCCAGTGCGCCCGACACGACGAGTCCTACCGGGGCGAGTCCAAGCGAGACGAACCAGTCCACCGAACTTGCCCGGCCAAGTAGTTCGCGTGGCACTTCACGTTGCATCATTGACTCCCAGATCACGTTGCCGAGAATCATCGTCGAGCTGACGACGAGGGGAGTAATCATGACTTCCCAGGTACGGCTCGCCACACTGATGATCGTGACCGACAGCGTTCCCGCGATCCAGTAGCCCCACATCACTCGGATGCGACGTCGAGGTGTCGAGAGGTTGCTCGCGACGAGGGCCCCGAGTCCACCCGCTGGGCCCGAGACGGCAAAGAAGTAGCCCACGTCGGCGGCGCTCGCGTGCAGGTTGTGACGCAAGAAGTACGGCACGAGCACGCTGAGGGGTACGAAGACGAAGGCGTTGATGACGGCGACGCCCGCCAACGTCGTCCACAGCCAGACGGTGGAGCGGACGTAGCGCAGGCCGCCTTGGATGTCAGCGAGCATGGTGGATACCGAGGCCCGCTGTGGTCGAGGGGTGGCGTGCATGAGGGCCAGGGTCGCGGCGCTCACGACGAAGGTGGCGCTGTCGACGCCGATGGCCCAGGTCGTGGACTGAGCGGCGAGGACGCCCCCGACGGCGGGCCCCAGCATGTTGCCCACGAGGTTGGCCGACAACGGCCGCACTGCGTTCATGGCGCCGAGGAGCTCGTCCGGCACGATTTCGGGGGTGAGCGCGGTCATGGCGGGCATGAAGAGGGCGTCAAAGCTGCCAAAGCACACGGCGAAGACGAGTAGGTCGACGTAGTCCAGTGAACCGTGGGCGATCAGGAGCGCCAACGCTGCGGTGAGC
Source organism: Actinomycetes bacterium (assembly GCA_021793395.1). Classification (GTDB taxonomy): domain Bacteria; phylum Actinomycetota; class Acidimicrobiia; order Acidimicrobiales; family RAAP-2; genus RAAP-2. The sequence continues at coordinate 42,553 of JAJYSU010000002.1, read as the reverse complement.
AGAGCGCGCGAGGCGTCGGAGACGAGGAGTAGTAGTCGTCGTGAGAAGCGGTCGACGATCGCACCACCGACGAGAACGAACGCGACCAACGGGGTCACGCGCGCGGCGGCGAACCAGGCGAGTCGACTCGCGCTGTGGGTCGTGTCGAGTACCAGGAGGGTCAGCGCGACGAGGGCCACGCCGTCGCCGAAGGTTGACACCGTTTGGCCGGCAACGAGGAGTGCGGGCTCGCGGTGCCGCGCCAACTGCGCGAGTGCGACGCGCCGCTGCACGGTTCTCAGCGTACGGCGCGGTCGTGCGGCGGTGCCTGAGCGTGGTTTTAGTATCGACCGTGAGCTCAACGCCGCGGCCCACTGGGCCGGTTGAACCAGCCGAGCCCTCTCTGTGGGGCAGGTCCTGTGACGGGACGTGGAGAAAAGGCGAACTCCGCGTGGCGCACTCGTGTCGCCGAGGCGCACGTCGACGAGGCGTCAACGGGGATCAGTCCCTGGTCGGTGAGTAAGAGGGTCGTCGGCTTCGATCGGTGTCGACGCGACGGCTATGCGCCGAACGTCTGCACTGACGCGGTTGGTCGAAGGGTAGCGTGGCGACGTGAGCGCGCGCGCAACCTTGATTTACGACGGCGAGTGCTCGCTGTGCGTGGCGGCCGCAGCCTGGCTCGATCGTCGACGCCCGTCTGGTGACGGCGACGTCATCAGTGTCGTCGACGCTCAGCAGTGGTTCGCGACCGCGCGGGGGGGCACCGTGGTGAGTCGCGAGGAGATCGCTCGCGCGGCCTGGTGGATTGAGGATGGTCGTCGGATCGAGGGTTCGCGTGCCGTGGCGCAGGCCCTCATCGCCGTGGGCGGCGGGTGGCGACTCGTCGGTCGAGCTCTTTCGTGGCCGCCCGTCGAGTGGATTGCCGCTCCGACGTACCGATTCGTGGCGCGCCACCGTCGAGTCGTACCGCGACGTCACCCGTCGTGACCGTCGTTGGTTCGCAGCACTCAGAATCTCGACAGTGGAGCGCGTCCCGGCTCACGGTCCGCGTACCGCTCGGTCTCGCGTGGCTCTCTATAGTCAGGTTCGGCGTTGAGCGGAGATTGTGGTCTTTGTAAACTAATGGGAGTCTAAATCGCCGATTCATCTCTTTCCGACCGCCGAGATTGCGTATCCAGCAGACCAGGCAGTTGGTGTGTGCGCAAGGTCCGACACATTGATTAAGCCGAATTCGGCTTAATAACGGGCGAGGTTTACGCTACAATCTTGGCGAATACGCGAGACGACGTCGGGCATCCTCGGAGCTTGGTGATGCCTGCGCTCGACGCCTGCGCCTGTGCGGTGAACGACAAGGTCGTGCGGCCTTCGGGGCTGACCGAAGATGAACGATGACGACGTCTGTACGGTGGTGAGTTCGCGGGAACACGACAGCATTCGCGCTCGTTGTGTTGACGCCACTACTGCTTGCAGGGTGCTCAGCGGCGGCGTCAGCTACTGCCCACACCGCGACGTCGCATCCCGCGTGCGGGGCGTCACAGATTACGGTGACAGCGGGTAAGACCCTGACCAATGCGACCTACGGGGTGAGGACGACGACGGGACTTCACCAGGTGCGTGCCTACGAGCTCGTCGCTGTACTTCTACGACACGGGAGCCACCTGTCACCTGTTGATGGGCGCGCCCGATGTTCGCGCGGTGCGAAACACGACGGACGTCACGAATCTCTCCATTCTCTCGACGCACGACGTGTCGATTCCATCCGGCGCCGACAAGCCCCGACGACTCGTCATCGCTCGCCATCAAAAGCTCGAAGCCCTCTTCGTGGTTCTCACGCCCGTGGCGGGACTGACACCGAGGGGCTGTCACCCGGCCACGGCGACCGGGCTCATCGTGCAGGGCTACGCCGGCCCCATTGGCACCTTCCATTGGATTCCCCGCCAACTCCGTGACGTCTGCTTCGATACGGGGGTGGGGCGCAGCGTCGTGAACTTCGGTATCAGCTGGCCTCCGACCTCACAATGAGGGTAAGCGGCTCGGTGATGCCCGCACTCAGCGTCGCACTCGAGCGATCGAGGAAGTTGACGGGTTCGATCATCTGGCGAGCGACCGTGGCGTGGGGTGAACCGTAGGGCCCACTCAAGGCCTCCTCGAGTTCGGAGATCTTCGCACGCGGCCGTGACGTGGCCATCGTGGCCACGACCTGGGGTCTCGCTCGCGGTTGATCATCGCTTCGATCATGGCGCGCGACGATACGCTCCATACCCCCGACGCGGCCGGGGCCAGGGCCACTGTGATACCGGCGTCTTGGGGCACCGTCTCCAGGCGCTGAAGCTCCTGGCGCGCGCCTGGACTTAGGTCGTGCGGTAACGGACCCGTTCGCGCAGTTCACGGATCTCGGGTGGCGGTACGACGTTCGGGTGCACCATGCCGTGCGCGGCGATGTCGCCAACCACTCGGCGTCGGTGAGGTTGGTCTGTCGAGCCGAGACGTGAAGGGACGCCAACGAGCCGAGTGGATGTTCGCGTAACCCGTATCGGCTTACGTCGGTGTGATCACGTGGATGGACGCCGCCCGTGCTGCATCGATGAGATGATCGTCATACGCGACCATACCTTCGAGGTCATCACCAAGTTCCATCGCGGTTGCTAAATGCAACGCATCGAGCGATCGCAGCGATGTCGGCGACAGTCGACCAGCGGTGAAGAAGGTCGCCACGCTGGGCAAGACCATCGAGACAGATTCCAACGCGTCTTCTATAACGTCCCGGTTGATCCCGAGGCGGGCGCCCGACCGAAGGGACTCCGTGTGGAGCAGCTGGGACGACCAGACGGCATCGTGAGATGAGAACCAACGTCGCATCGCCGATGACTCGTTTTCGGTGACGAACAACTTGAGAAAGGCCGACGTATCGAGGTACCACACCACGCGAGTATTAGCGTTCGTCTCGTAACTCGTTGAGCACCTCCGACGTGCTCCGAGTGGCCCGAATTGGCGCGGGCAAATCGGGCGAACGGCGACGGGCGAGTTGAACTCGTCCCGAGGCGAGCAACCCTGACGTACCGGTCGCGGTCGACGGAGCACTAAGGACGGCCACCAAACGCCCCCGATCGGTTACTCCGAGAGTTTCGCCACGCGCTACTCGCCGTAGCGCCGCGGAAGCGTGCTGCTGAAGTTCGCGAACTCCTATCGTCTCCATATGCGTCAACTGTAGCACATTGACTGGCTTCGCAGTACTCGGCTGATCCCCTTCAACCGATTCGGCGTCCCTGGCGTGATCTGACGCTGCGTACTTCCCACTCCCCTTTACGCCCTGCTCGACCTCTGGTCTGTTACTCGCGCCGAACGGAAGCCGTGGCGGCCCGGGCTCGGATCGAGCAGCTCTAGCGATGCCGCCCGTCGAGACCGTCGTTGGTTCGCAGCACTCAGAATCTCGACAGTGGAGCGCGTCCCGGCTCACGGTCCGCGTTTCGCTCGGTCTCGTGTGGCTCTCTAGAGTGAGGACGTGGTCGACTTCGTAGGCAGTGGCGACGCTGAGATTGGGCTCGCGCGCCCGGACGAGTTCGAGAAGGTAGGCCAACTTACGGCCGACGCGTACGTGGTCGACGGGTTCGCGAGTGGCGGGTACGTGGATGAGTTGCGCGACGCGAGCGCGCGCGCCGAGGCGGGGCTTCTCCTCGTCGCACGAGAGCGTGCATCTGGTGATCTTCTCGGGACGGCGTCGCTGTTCACGTGGCGCGCGTCCGCGCGCTGGTCCGAGGGGGCGCATTCGGGTGAGGCGGTTCTGCGAATGCTCGCCGTCGTGCCGCGCGCGCGACGCCACGGCGTGGGTCGACTCCTGGTCCTCGATTGTCTGAGTCGCAGTGTGAACCTGGGGTGCCGACGGCTCGTTCTGGTGAGCGCTACCGCTATGACCGCAGCTCACGCGCTCTACGAGCAATTGGGATTCACGCGCGACCCCTCGCGCGACCGTTCACCTCAGGCCGGAGTGATGCTCGTCGCGTATCAGCGTGACGTTCCCTGACGACATGTTTTGTCGGCCCTGAGCGTCTCGTCGCCGCACGCCACGCCGAGCGCGTCCCGTGCGTCGCGAAGGGGCATTGTCGGCGGGCGACGTGCCGTAGTGGCGCGGTCGGGGGGAGACGTGGGGTGGAGCGGGTGACGGGAATCGGTCCCGCATGGCCAGCTTGGAAGGCTGGAGTCGTGTCCTCCCGCAGGAACGAATCAGGGCACGTCAGAGCCCCTAATCTGGAAGTTCAGAGAGGCTGCCGTGCCACGTCCGTGCCACTCTGAGAGCGACAGGACCACCTCGCGGCTCCCTCAGGTTCCCCATGCCGACGGGCCGCCGGGACGGTACGGCTCGGTTCCGTTCGTGGCTCCGCCAGAGCGCGCACGCCGACGGCGGTGGCCGCGCCGAGCGCAGACATCGGCGTCGTGTGGCCGACTCTCGCCGCCGACGTCGCGCCAGCGGTCCCGGCCAGCCGCCAAGCAGAACGCCGACTCGGCGCTTGCCACAGGCGACTGGGCTCGCACCGAATACCCTGTACTGCGCTTGCGACATGGCAGTAGGGTCGTGAAATGCCGAGCCTAACGACTGAGCGACTTGAACTGAAGCCGCTGCCTGCAAATGCAGCTGTGTTGTTGTCTGAGGACAGGGATAAAGCGGGCATCGTCCTCGGTGCGACGCTGCTGCCAACGTGGCCGGAGCCGAATCTTCTCGGTGTGCTTCGTTTACGACCGCCCGTGTCTCCCGCGGCGGAACCCTTCGGCGTTTGGGTGATGATCGACAGCGCGAGTCGAGCTGTTGTCGGCGATATCGGTTTCAAGGGACCGCCAGATGGTGCGGGTACAATCGAAATCGGGTACAGCGTAATCCCAGATCGGCGCCGTCACGGCTATGCCACAGAGGCGGCAAGAGCACTTGTCGAATGGGCACTGGCCCAGCCGACTGTTCGGTCCATAGAAGCCAGCTGCGACCCCAACAATCTGCCATCCATCCGCACACTTGAGCGGGTCGGCTTCAATCGTTCCAGTGAAGTCGATAGCGAGATCCAATGGCGCTTCGTAAGCAGGCACGACCGGGGTCAATAGCTAAGCCACTACCTCGTATCGAACTCGCCGGTCCCTGACGAGATCCCAAGGGTTGCGACGGGTACGAGGAAGCTGCACTCCATGCCCTGCCTGCGACCGGACGGCGACTGCGAATGCAGAGTGTCTTATCTGGGCGGCGGGCAAGGCACCCCACTTGAAGAAGGCAACCGGTGCGGGTCGCCGTTGACCACTGAAGGTTAAGAGGATGATAGGTGAGGAATTGCTCCGCTACCTCTACATCAACTGTCAGATGAGCTCGGTTGAGATCGGCAAGGGCTTGGGCATTTCCGATCGCCTGGTGAGGAGCAGACTGAAACTGTGGGGGATCGAGACGCGGCCGCGCGGTCAGTTCAATCGCTGTGATCGAGGCGATGTCGATCCCGAAGAACTTCGTCGCCTCTACATTGAAAAGGAGTGGCCCGCCGCGTCGGTGGGTGAGGAGCTTGGCATGTCCGGGAAGATTGTGCTGCGGTCCGCACACTCGGGGGGCTCCCGGTGCGCGCGGGCGGATCTCACCGACCGTCGGAGGCACTTGACATCGTCCTCATGGATGCTCTCTACGAAGACACTGAGGTGTCGCGGGTTCTCGTGCATCACGGAGTTCCCTTCATGCGCGAAGCCGGTCCTCTCTGGCAGCGATTTCCATTGCCCGTTGAGTTGACCAAAGGGCTTCTGACTGATCTGTACAGCGTGTGCGGCCTCTCAATGTTCCACATTGAGCTCCTCACAGGCTCGCCCACACCTACCATCCTTCGCAGGCTCGAAGAGTACGGCATCAATCGTCGAGGACGCGGAGGACGCTCTCCGTTCATGCGGCGATGGCACGCCAAGCGGCGGCGAGCCGTGAGTGCGAGGTCGGAGTCATGAAGTTACCTCAGCGGAGACGCGTTGCCGAGGATTCGGAGATATTGCTGAGCCATCCCGACACCGGCGAGTTGGTAAACATGCGGTGTTCCGCTCTCGTCTTTCGCGACGACACGGTGCTCCTCTGTCGTCGCGAGAGTGCCGAAACCAATTGGGTGCTGCCGGGCGGAACGCCGAAGTTGGGCGAAGGCACAGCCGCCGCGGCTCGAAGAGAAGTGCTGGAGGAGACGGGCCTCTCGGTCACCGCGGACCGCGTGGCATTTGTCCTCGAAACAACCAGTCGCGGAGCATGTCAACCTTGATTGGACAGTTTTGTCAATTTAATTACTGAGTGACGACCTTCTTCGGTTCGGCGTGTGCTGGTCCTCTGTGCTGACGACGATTCCGGGGACCGGCACCGTGAAGCCCACACGCCGTGATCAATGCACCTTCGGCAAACTCGGGACCCGATGGGGCGTGGTAATTACAACCGGGTTTAGATCAGGGGCCCGACGCAAGCCGAATGCCACCTGATGGGAGATTGAAGACCTGAGTCCGTCAAAGCGAACGACCAGAGGTTCAAACACTCAGATCTTGGTCCCCTCTTAGCCAAGAATGCACTCAAGAACGATCTTCGGGCCAGCGATCAAGGTCCCGTCATACGACAATGTCAGCGCAAACGAGGGCATCCGGCTGAGAGGTGGTACGCGTTGCATAATGAAACAGTGACCGTGATCTTTTCTGACGACGAGATTCGTTCACAGTTGAACGCAAAAGACGCGGTTCAGTGGATGGGCGAGGCCATCGACGACCATCATCATGGCAACCTTGTCGCACCGCCCCGCGCCCATGCTGACCTCGGAGGCGGGCGAGTCATGTTCACCGCGGGACAACTTCGCGGATCGTGGTTTGGTTACCGCTCGTACGATACGTTCCCCGCAGAGCCCGGGGAGCAAGTCGTCGTCGCCCATGACGAGGCCACTGGCACCGTCCGGGCGATTGCGGTCGGCAACGAGCTTGGACCGCGCCGCACGGGAGCCATCGGAGCGGTCGCGGCTGATGCACTGGCCTCGCCCACGGCCACAGTGGCGGCCATCATTGGCACCGGGACCCAGGCGGCCACCCAATTGTGGGCCCTGTCTGCAGTGCGGAACCTGAGCGAAGTCAGAATCTATTCTCGAAACCAAGCGCGACGCGACGCGTTCGTGGAGCGGGCAAAAGCTCTGACCGGTGCCGAATGCCGCAGCGCGTCATCCGCCCGGACTGCCGTCAGCGGCGCAGACATCGTGATCCTCGCCACCAGCAGCCCGACACCGGTGATCGACGCCGATTGGCTGGAGTCTGGTGCCTATGTCACCACTCTCGGGCCCAAACAACAGGGGCGAGCGGAGTTCGGACTGGACCTCCCCGCAGTCGCAGCAATGATTGTCACCGACTCTCTTGCGCAGATCGATGCCTACGATCCCCCCAATATTTTGATCGGAACACCCTAGCGGGATCGGCTTGTCTCCCTTGGTGCCGTGCGCGCCGGTGAAGTCACTCGACCCGAAGCTGACCGAATCACGCTCTTCTTTTCTGTGGGGCTCGCTGGCACTGAGGTCTACTTACTCAACCGGTTCATGAAGTCGGCCAGCAAATAGAAACTATGTCGAAGGCCCGACGTGAACCGGCACCTATTTGCCGCGCCCCATCGGGTCCCGAGTTTGCCGAAGGGGGATCAATGATTTGAAGAGCACGAACTCGACCAAGGTGCTGTCAGCCCCCTTCCCGCCTAACCAAACCGCAGCGAAGGAGGCCTTCGGAATCGTCACCGGGAACTACGATGCGTCGTCGTCGGCGCCTTCGGCCGTGGTCACGGACCAAAAGTACGTGGACGATGAGTGGTTCGCCGGCCGCGACTCGGCCGGGGGCAAAACCTCAAATATCGACGTGTCCACGCTCGTCGCCGACGGCACTGTTGACCGCCTCGATCCAGCCGTCAACGCTTACCGGCTCGCCTCCCCTATTCCGAAAGCACAACTCATGCTCTTCCTCTTCCTCTTCCCCGACGCCGGTCACGCCATCCTCTCTCAGAAGGTGACCATATTCGTTCCAGCGATTGAGGCGTTCCTCAAAACACACTGACCAGGCTCTGGTCAGACAAGGTTGTCATACTCCAATGCGTGTGAGTGCGGTGGGCTGACGTGCATTGTGGCACGATTCGACGGCGTCAACTGGAACGAATCGAATGGCGGCTGTGCCAGTATACGAGCGTGCGGCTTTCCAATCTGGACTTGTCAGATGATGGACTCTCGCGCTTCGCGTGGCTCCGTGAGCGTCTCCGGTCGCCACGGGATGCAGTAGTAACTTCGTGGGTCCCCACGGGTTTCGAAGCGTACGCACGGATGCTTCATCCTGTGGAAGAGCGCGACGGTGAGCCACCAATTCGATGGGCGGACGTCTCTCGCTGGAGTGACGTCGCGCTCGACGCCTCGATTCTGTGGCATGAGGTGGCACTACCCGAGGTGCCACCGCTTACAGGGCCTCCCTGGTCCGGCCAAGGCCCCCGAGAGGGCTCACTATCGCGATCCGACGCACTTGAACTGGTGAGCGTTCTCTCTGCCCGGTCGACGGGACTCTGTCTATTCGGCGTCTGGGAGGGTTATGGGGGTACATTGAGTGTGCAGGGGCTCCTCGCCGATGAACTCCCGCGGCGAGTTGGTGAGACGCCAGTCTTCGAGTTGCCATGGCGTTCGTACGCGATGTTTGAAGGACCGGTGGTGGGCGCTACCTGTTTCAGCGTGTCGAGGTTTCAGTCGCCGAATCTCTGGTGGCCGATTGATCGGTCATGGTGCGTCGCCAGCGAGATTGACCTGGCATGGACCTACGTCGCGGGTTCGAGAAGTCTCATCGACGAGCTGCTCTCCAACCCTCGTATCGAGGCGTTGGAAGTTTCGCCGGCCGACTCACTACATCGGCAGTTGCCGGCGTGGCTCAACGGTTGCGTCAGTGCCGCCACCGATGAAGTCATCGCATCTGGATCGACGAGTGTGGAACTTGCCCTCGGAACGGCGACAGTGACGCTGGTGCGCCTCAGCCGGAGGAAGTCGGTTCTCATCACACGTTCGGAACGTTGGGGTGGCTGGGGAGGAGCGAATATTCCCATCACCCATCGGGGTCTCGAGAAAATGGGCCAAGAGGTGAAGAGCGCGGTTGAGCAAGCGGTTCTCGGTCTCTGCGGGTAAGCAGCTCGCGAGTGGCCGGTCGGGAGGCAGCATCCAATGTAGGAAGGCGTTCCCGGTCGCAGGATCTCTTGGCGGCGACTGGATACGGAGCGCATGCGTGCCACGAGAGTCCGCCGTTCGTGTAGATGATGAGCGCACAGGTAGCCGTGGTCGCCTGAACGATGGCGTAATCGAGATTCGACGAGGCGAGAGCCAAGAACTCGATCGCGAGGAGGAATGAAGTACGTGGGCTGACGCGGACGGTGCGACTACGTCGAACTCGCTGCCCTTGTGTGCAGGGAGTTACGTCTTGTTCACTGCTGTCCCGGGCATCGGGTCGGTGCACGAAATAAACTGCTGGCTTCTTCGTCACTCGGCACGTGAATCCAATGACGACTGGCTGACGTTTGGTCCCTTTTGGGCACTACGTGGGCACCAACGGGCACTAAAAGGCACCCCACAATGGACACTCGCGGTGCCTGGCGGTCAACGGTCGGAAAACTAGAAGCCTTGGCGTCATTGGCTTTTCGGGGAAACTGTGGAGAGCGGGTGACGGGAATCGAACCCGCATGGCCAGCTTGGAAGGCTGGAGCTCTACCATTGAGCTACACCCGCGCGCCCCGGGGGGTGCTTGAACGAGTCTAGAGCACGCCCCCGTATTCTGAGAGGTGTGGCGGAATCACTCTACGATGAGGTGGGTCCGTCGTTTTTCGACTCCTTGGTCGACGCCTTCTACGAGGTGGTCGCGCGAGACGACCTCCTTCGCCCCATGTATCCCGAGGACCTCACTGACGCCAAGCGGAATCTCGCCCTCTTCCTCGTTCAGTACTGGGGAGGTCCGGCCACCTATAGCCGCGAGAGGGGCCATCCGCGTTTGCGAATGCGCCACGTACCGTTCACGATCACTCCGGCGGCGCGTGACGCCTGGATCGCGGCCATGGACATCGCGCTGGACTCGGTGCGCGATCGCCTGAGCACCGAGCGCTTCAACGAACTGCGCGAATACCTCACGTCCGTCGCGCGCCAACTGCGCAACGCCTGACGCGCGACGTCGCCCGGAGCTCGACGCCGCGGTCGCTCCCGAGCGCGGCGCGAGGCGGGAGAACGGTGACGACGTGAGATGTCACCACGGCGCACGCGTGGGTCCTTACTCTGGGAACGTGGGACAACGACTGACACTCAGTGACGACGAGCGTCACGTTGTCTCGGTGACACCCATCGCTCGCGGTGTGTGGGGTCCGATGATCGTCACGATCGTGGCGGTAGTGATTGTCCAGGTCGCGTCGCACTACCTCGCCGTCGCGCGGACGCACCACGCCCTGCTCGCGTTGGTACTCGTCGGCCCGTGCCTGGTCCTCACCGCAACGCGTGTGTGGCGGTGGCGCTCTCACAAGATTCACGTCACCTCGGCGCAAGTGATCGTGGAGGGGGGAGTCTTGCACCACTACTCGGTGGCGTACGATCTGCGAGACGTGGTGGCGATGCGTACCGAGCAGCGCGTCTACGAGCGGCTGACGCAACGCGGGTTGGTCATCCTCGAGATGGCAGCGGGGCCGATCCCGGTCGGGCGCGTGCGCCATCCTAAGGCGCTGAGTCGCGTGATCGATCACGAGCGTGCCGAATGTCACCACGGGTCACATCCTCTGGACACGGTCTTCGACGTAGGCGTCACGCCACCGACTCCGTACTGGATCGAGCCGGAGGAGTGAGAGTGCCGTGCACGTGCGCGAACGTGAGACGGTACCGTAGTGACGTGACTACTCGCTATCGCTGTGCCGCGTGCGGCAACCTGACTCGTTTTGATGTGGTGGAGACGACGACGGTACGGTCCTTTTATCACTTCACCGTCGGCGGGGACTTGGTTGTTGAGGAGTCGGATGTCGTGGCCAGTACCGTGGAATCCGTGACGTGTCGCTGGTGCGGTCACGGTCGCGACGTGGAGGAGATTGCCGAAACGGCGTAGCGCGTGCGTCCGGGATCCTTCGACCGTCCTCGCGAGAGGCCGGCACCTCGCGACTTCGTGGGAGTTGTCCGGGGCTGCCCTACGCGTGGGACTTTCGATGCGGTGACGGTAGTGGTGGCGGTCAAGGAGTTCTGCAATGGCTGCCGTGATTTCGTGTTCTCGACCCCGAGCGGTGCACTCGGGGCACTGTCGGTGTTGGTGATCAGCGAGTACGAGTTCACCTCGCAGGAGTGGCGTGACGCCGCCGCCGACGTGGTCGTCTCACCCTCACTATGGGCGGCCCTGGATATCCGCTCCGCTCCGTCCTACGTCGTCGTTGACCCCGTCACGGCGAGAGTAATGAGCGAGGGCGTGGTATTCGCCCCCGAACAGGTCGCTCACGAGGTCGACGTGTTCCTCTCGTCGCGTTGACGACGGTGAGGTGAGCGCTCGCGATCGGGCGACGTGTGTCACAGGGGTGCGTCAGTGTGGTGACGCGAGACAGACAAGAGAATGAGGTCACGATGCACCAGCCCGTCGAAGTGTCGATCAGTTGTGCGCACTGTGTGCGCCGCGCCACACCCGACTGCCACGACTGCCTAGTCAGCTTCGTGGTCGGTGGTCCGCCGGGTGAGCTCGCCCTCGAGGGTCGAGACGCGGACGTCGCGCGCTGGTTGAGTGACGAGGGACTCGTCCCCTCGCTGCGCTACCGGGCGGTGACGCACTCCTAGCCTTCGCGAAGCCGGTAACGTTGCCGGATGGCTGGGCATCTCCTGGTGACCAATGATTTCCCGCCGAAGACGGGGGGAATTCAGGTGTACCTGTACGAACTCTGGCGTCGGCTAGAGCCCGGTCGGGCGGTTGTCGTCACGGCCCGCTCACACCCCGACGCCGACGCGTTCGATCATTCGAGTGGGATGGTCGTCGAACGGGTGGACGCGGCGACGCTCTTCGCTCCGACCTGGCGGGCTCGCGCGGCCATCGAGGCCGCGATCGCTCGTCACCAGCCGGAGTTGGTTCTGTTGGACCCGGCGTGGCCCCTCGGCCTGCTCGGACCCACGTTGTCACGACCGTACGGGGTGGTGCTGCACGGCGCGGAGGTCACCGTACCCGGGCGCCTACCCGTGGTGGCGTCGTCACTTCGCACCGTGCTGCGTCACGCGCGAGTGGCGGTGAGCGCCGGTGGCTACCCCGAGGCGGAGGCGCGTCGTAACGCCGGTGACGCGATGTGCCCCGTGGTGCGCGTTGCTCCGGGGGTGGACGTGGAGCGGTTTCATCCGCTGCCCGAGGACCGACGCCTCGAGGTGCGACGCGAGTTGGGCCTGGCGCCGCACGGCCCTTTGGTGAGTTCGTACTCGCGCCTCGTGCCGCGAAAGGGAATGGATACCCTGATTCGGGCGAGTGTCGACGTGGCTCGCCACGTCGAGGGTCTGAGCGTCGCGATTGGGGGAGCGGGGCGAGACCGAGCGCGACTGGAGCGTCTCGTACGAGCGACGTCGGCCCCGGTGACCTTCCTCGGTCGGGTGCCCGACGACATCCTGCCGACGTGGCTCGCCGCGAGTGACCTGATGGTCATGGATTGCCGTAGTCGATGGGGTGGTCTCGAGCAGGAGGGATTCGGCATCGTGTTCGTCGAGGCCGCCGCCGCGGGCGTCGCGGCCATCGCCGGTCGCTCGGGGGGCAGTCACGAGGCCGTGCGTGACGGCGAGACCGGTGTGGTAGTGAACCACCCCGGGCGGGTTCGTGACCTCGCGGGCGCGATGACCTCCCTGTTGAGTGATCCCGAGCGTCGCGCCGCGTACGGCGTGCGGGCGCGACAGGTGGCCGAGGCGACGTTTGGTTGGGATGAACTGGCTCGACGGCTGGGTGAGGGACTGGCCCCCTACGACGGGGCCGGAGTGCGCGAGCCCGCGTCGTAAGGTGAGTCGAGGGAGGATCAGTGGCGCGACACGCGACGGAGTCGGTGGTGGAGGGGCGCGGTCGTGCTGGTTGACGACACCCTGGCCGACGAGTTCTCCGTCGCGTTGTGCGTGGCGCTCTCGGGGTTCGTGTGTGAGCGTTCCTCTTTGGAGACGGACCGAGGACTCGCGCGAGTTGACGGAACGGGCGGAGCAGGTGGCGTGACTGACGTCGCTCGACTCGCGCTCGTGGACGCCGCGTCGCGGGGGGTGTCGAGGTGAAACTCGGCGTGCTGCTGCCGAGCTTCGAGGTGGGCGCGTCGCACGCCCTGGCGGTGGCCGCGGAAGCGGACGCGCAGGGACTGGACGGCGTTTTCGCCTACGACCATCTGTGGCCGATGGGCTCGCCCCAACGTCCGGCACTGGCGCCGTTTCCCCTGTTGGCCGCCGTGGCGAGTGCTTCGACCCGCTTAGCGGTGGGTCCTCTCGTCGCGCGAGTGGGGGTGGTGGGAACCGCGCAGCTGGTACAGGAGTTCTCCACACTGGCCGCGATCGCGCCGGGTCGGGTGGTGGCCGCGCTGGGCACGGGTGATCGGTTGAGCGCCGCGGAGAACGAGGCCTACGGCGTCCTCGCACGGTCGGCTCAGGAGCGCCGCGAGTTGGTGGCCGAGTGCGCTCGCGCGCTGCGTGACTCGATGGAGGTGTGGATTGGCGGGGGGTCGAGTGCGACCAACGCGCTGGCGCGCGAGGTGGGCGCGCACTTGAACGTGTGGAACGCGTCGCCCAACGAGGTGCGCGACCTCGCGCGTGACGGACCGGTGAGTTGGGCGGGTCCGGTGCCGAGCGATTTGCGCTCCCTGCTCGACGCCTTAGCGGATGCCGGGGCGACCTGGGCGGTGCTGAGCCCCCACGTGCGCCTCGACGCGCTGGCCGAGTGGCGTCGGGGTCACGAAGTGGCTAATTTTCCGTGATGGAGTTTCGTCGCATTAATGGCCTTCCCCCCTACGTCTTCGCTACGATCAACGGCCTCAAGGCGCAGGCCCGTGCGGCGGGGCACGACGTGGTGGATTTCGGCTTCGGTAATCCCGATCTTCCGAGCCCTGACGTGGCGGTGGAGAAGTTGTCCGAAGCCGCGCATAATCCGCGCAATCACCGCTATAGCGCGAGTCGGGGTATCCCTAATCTGCGCGCGGCCATGGCCGCTCGTTACCATGACGTCTTCGGTGTCGAGCTCGATCCCGAGACCGAGGTCATCACCACGATTGGCGCCAAGGAGGGTCTGACGCACCTCATGTGGGTGCTGCTGGGTCCGGGCGACACCGCCCTGGTACCCACGCCCAGCTATCCGATCCACCTGGCCGCACCAGGTTTCGCCGGCGCTCAGGTACTCACCGTCGAGGTCACTGATCCCGGCGACGACCCGACGCCGGGTGACACCTTCTTCGCCCGGTTGGTGGAGCGGTGGAACGACGCGGCCGTCAAGCCTCGGGTCCTGATTTGCTCCTTTCCGCACAACCCCACGAGCGCCTGCGTGGACCTCGCTTTCATGGAGAGAGTGGTCGACTTCGCGCGCGAGCGCGAGATGATCGTCTGCCACGATTTCGCCTACGCGGATCTCGGCTTCGACGGTTACCAACCCCCGTCGATTCTCCAGGTCCCCGGCGCCACCGACTGCTGCGTGGAGCTCTACACCCTGACCAAGTCCTTCTCGATGGCTGGTTGGCGCGTGGGCTTTCTGGTGGGTAATGCGGCGGTCGTCGCCGCGCTGACCAAGCTGAAGAGCTACCTCGACTACGGAACCTTCCAGCCCGTGCAGATCGCGGCGATCGTGGCGATGAACGACGCGCCCGAGTACCCGGCGCACCTACGAACGATCTACCAGTCTCGTCGTGACGCGCTGATCGAGGGACTGGCTCGCATTGGCTGGCCGGTCGTGGCGCCGCGCGGGTCGATGTTCGTGTGGGCGCCGATACCCGATCCCTATCGCGCGATGGGATCGCTAGAGTTCGCGCGCCTGCTCATTACGAGCGCCGACGTGGCGACGAGTCCCGGCGTCGGCTTTGGCGAGGGCGGCGACTCTCACGTTCGCTTCGCACTCATAGAGAACGAGCTTCGCACTCACCAGGCCATCCGATCTCTGCGTCGCGCGCTGCCCGAGCTTGCGGTGGACGTCTCAGGGTAGTCCGGCGCCGGGTACGTCGACGCGGCACGACTCGATGGTCGCCCGCCGGGTCGTACCGATAGTGAATCGGTTGCTTGACGGGGCGCTCATGACGTAGAGCGTGCGTCGGTCGTCGCCGCCCAGCGCGCACGCGTAGGCGGTGAGCGTGGTCGTCACCCGGGCACTGACGCGTCCGCCCTCACTGACGAGCACGCACTCGGGGGCGCGGGCGTTGGCGACCCAGACCCGGCCCTCGTCATCGAGGCAGATACCGTCGGGTGACACTCGGGGCAGCGCCGCCCACTCGCGACGATCGTGCAGGGTACCGTCGCTCGCGATGGTGAAGGCGCTGAGGCGCGCGGCCATCGTCTCGGCCACGATGAGCGTCGATCCGTCGGGGGTGATGACCGCGCCGTTAGGGAAGGCCAGGTCGCCGACGACCTGGATGACGGACCCCGCGGAATCGATGACGACCACGTTGGTGGTGGGCGGTGCCGGCTTCATCAACCCGGTGGGACCCCGCTCGGCGAGGCGTTGGTCGAGATCGAATCCGAAGTTGCCGACGTAGGCGTCACCACGCCGTGAGACCACCAAATCGTTGGCCCAGAATCCGCAGTACGGACGTAGGTCGGCGACCACGGTGACGTCCCCGTGGTGCGGACCGAGGCGAACGAGGCGCTGATCGGTCATGGACACGGCGAGGAGCGTGCCGTCGGGCGCCCATCCCAGTCCCGAGGGCTGACCGGGCACCGTGAATTCGTGGCGCTCGTCGCGTCCGTCGTCGGCGATCGAGAAGACGCCGTGACGGTAGAAGTCGGAGAACCAGAGACGTCCTTCGTGCCAACGGGGAGACTCACCGAAGGCGAGGCCGTCGTGGATCACGCGGGTGTGGTCATCGATCATGGGGGCCTCCCGGGTCGTCGTGCGCCAGTGTGTCCGTCGCGCGTTGCGCGGCGTGGAGCCAGGCCGCGTAGCCGCGCTCGACGCCCGCGGCGTCGCTCGCGGCGGGATCGCGCGCCACCACGGGGGCCTCGCCCTCCCATAGCTCGGCGAGCTCGTCAGTGGAGGCCCAGACGCCCGCGGCGAGCCCGGCCAGGGTGGCGGCCCCGCGCGCGGTAGCCTCGAGACTGCGCGCGCGGCGCACCGGTAGCCGCGACGCGGTGCACTGGTACTCGAGCAGGAGGTCCATGGCGGCGGCCCCGCCGTCGGCTCGAATCTCGCGTGGCGTGACGCCGCCCGCGGCGAAGGCGTCGGTCATGGCGCGCACCTGGAAGGCCATCCCCTCGATCAGCGCTCGTGCGAGGTGGGCACGGCCGACACCGCGACTGAGCCCGGTGATCGTGCCGCGCGCTCGCGGCTGCCAGAACGGCGAACCGAGCCCGGTGAAGGCGGGGACGACGCACACGCCCGCGCTGTCACTCACTCGTCGCGCGAGCGGCTCGAGGTGATCGGCCCGGTCGATCACACCGAGGTCGTCGCGTAGCCACTGGATTGCCGCACCGGCAACGAAGGCCGAGCCTTCGAGGGCGTAGGTTACGGGACCGTGCTCACCGAGGTCCCAGGCCACCGTGGTCACCAGCCCGTCGACGTCGGCGGGGCGCGCACCCGCGTTGGCCAGCACGAAGGATCCCGTGCCGTAGGTGGCCTTGACGGTCCCGACGTCGAAGCAGGACTGGCCGAAGAGCGCGGCCTGCTGGTCGCCCAGCACGGCGGTGATGTCGACGCCCGCCAACTCGGGAACCACCGAGGCGCTAATTGTTCCAAAGGAGCCCGCTGACGCGCGCACGTCGGGGAGCGTGGCGCGACTCACGCCGAAGAGGTCGGTCATCGCCGGTGACCAGTGGCGCGTCGCGAGGTCCAGGAGCGCCGTGCGCGATGCGTTGGATGGTTCGGTGGCCCACGTGCCTCCCGCGGCGCCGCCCGTGAGCCACCACACGAGCCAGGCGTCGACGGTAGCCAGGCTGGGCGTCGTGAGCGAGTCCAGCCACCCGTGATCGACCATCCAGCGCATCTTGCTCGCCGAGAAGTACGGATCGAGTACGAGCCCGGTCGTGGCGCGCACGGTCGGTCCGTGCCCTCCCGCCTCGAGGGCCGCGCATAGCGGCTCCGTGCGTCGGTCCTGCCAGACCAGCGCCGGTCCACTCGGACGACCGGTCGCGCGGTCGAAGGCGATCGTGGTCTCGCGCTGATTGGTGATGCCCAGGGCGCGCACGTGATCGCCCGGTCCCCGGCGGCGGGCGACGTCGCGTAGCGTCTCGACCGCGAGAGACGCGATGAGGGTGGCGTCCTGCTCGACTTCACCGGGGTGGGGAAAGGACGCCGGCAGATCGCGTGACGCGGCGTCGACGACGCGGGCCCGATGGTCGAAGGCGAGGGTGCGAATGGTGGAGGTTCCGGCGTCGAGCGCGAGGACGATCTCCACTCCGGTGAGGTTAGCCAGCCCGGGAGCGCCGCGTCGGGGAGGTTTCGCCCTCGGGGAGGTTGTGAAGAAAAAGACTAGAATTGTGTTGACGCGATGTAATTACAGTGCTGTAATGACACAGCATCTTGTGACGCGCACAGTCTCAACCACAACATGTTGTGGTTGAACGACGAGGGGGAGTAACCTCGTTCACGCGGCACCGGCGGCTTTCGTGTCGGCATCGAGGGAGGAAACATTATGGCAATCGCACCACAGCGACTCGGCATCGGACTGCGGCGGTACTTCACCACCGACGACCGGCACCCCTACGACGCCGTGGTATGGGATCGCCGCGACGCACGGATCACCAACTTCCGTGACGGATCGATCGCGTTCGAGCAGCTCGGCGTGGAGGTCCCGGCGTCGTGGTCGCTGAACGCGACCAACATCCTGGCCCAGAAGTACTTTCGCGGGACCCAGGGCACCGACGAGCGCGAGTCCAGCCTGAAGCAGGTGGTGGACCGGATTGTGGACACGATCACCACCTGGGGCGAGGAGGCGGACTACTTCGTGGACACCGAGGAGGCCGAGACCTTCCGCGCGGAACTGAAGTTCCTGCTCATCACGCAGCGCGCCGCCTTCAACTCACCCGTGTGGTTCAACATTGGCGTGCGCGGCGTCCCCCAGCAGGGCAGTGCGTGCTTTATCTTGTCGGTGCAGGACTCGATGCGCTCGATTCTGAACTGGTACACCGAGGAGGGGATCATCTTCAAGGGAGGCTCGGGCGCGGGTGTGAACCTCTCCAAGATCCGTGGGAGCGCGGAGCTCCTCGAGGGGGGCGGCACGGCCAGCGGACCCGTGTCGTTCATGCGCGGGGCCGACGCCTCGGCGGGCACCATCAAGTCGGGGGGTAAGACGCGGCGCGCGGCGAAGATGGTCATCCTCGACGTGGACCACCCCGACGTCGAGGAGTTCGTGTGGTGCAAGGCGAACGAGGAGCGCAAGGCGCGCGTGCTACGCGACGCGGGCTTCGACATGGACCTCGACGGCAAGGACATCCACTCGATCCAGTACCAGAACGCCAACAACTCCGTACGGATCTCCGACGAGTTCATGCAAGCGGTTCTCGATGACGCCGACTGGGAGTTGACCGCGCGCAGCGGTGACTACGTGGTCTCGACGGTGCGCGCTCGCGACCTGTGGCGTCAGATCGCTCGGGCCGCGTGGGAGTGCGCGGATCCCGGACTCCAGTTCGACACCACGATCAATCGATGGCACACGTCGTCGAACACCGCTCGCATCAACGGCTCGAACCCGTGCTCGGAGTACATGCACATCGACGATTCGGCGTGCAACCTGGCGAGCATCAACCTCATGAAGTACCTGCGCGAGGACGCCAGTTTCGACGTCGAGGCCTTCACCTCGACGATCGAGGTGCTCTTCACGGCGCAGGAGATCATTGTGGGCGCCGCGGACTACCCCACCGAGAAGATCGGCGAGAATTCGCGCAAGTTTCGTCAGCTCGGCCTCGGCTACGCCAACCTGGGGGCGCTGCTAATGGCGTCCGGGCTGGCCTACGACTCGGACGAGGGTCGCGCGTGGGCGGCCGCCATCACCGCGCTGATGACCGGCCACGCCTACGCCACCAGCGCACGCACGGCCGGACGGATGGGGCCCCACGAGGGCTACGCCGAGAACGCGGAGCCGATGCTGAACGTCCTGCGTATGCACCGTGACGCGGCCTACGCGATCGACGACCACCAGGCGCCAACGACGATTCTTGAGGCGGCGCGCGAGTCGTGGAACCAGGCCGTCGAACTCGCCGAGCGCCACGGGGTGCGTAACGCCCAGGCGTCGGTGTTGGCGCCGACCGGCACGATCGGACTGCTTATGGACTGCGACACGACGGGCATCGAGCCCGACTTGGGACTCGTCAAGGTGAAAAAGTTGGTGGGCGGTGGCGACATGTCGATCGTCAATCACACGGTGCCGCGGGCGCTTCGTCAACTCGGTTACTCCGACGCCCAGGTGGCGGCCATCATCACGTACATTGACGAGCACAAGTCCATCGTGGGCGCGCCGGGTCTTCGACCCGAGCACCTCGGCGTCTTCGCGTGCTCCATGGGCGACAACGTCATCCACTACCTGGGCCACGTGCGAATGATGGGGGCGGTGCAACCCTTCATCTCGGGAGCGATCTCCAAGACGGTGAACATGCCCGAAGACGCCACCATTGAGGACGTGGAGGGCCTTCACATGGAAGCGTGGCGGCTGGGCGTGAAGGCCGTGGCTATCTACCGCGACAACTGCAAAGTGGGTCAGCCTTTGTCGACGGCGAAGAAGGAGGGCGAGGTGTCGTCGTCCTCGGTCGTGGCGACCGACTCGGTGGCCGCGGAGCTCTACACGCGCATCACCAAGTTGGAGACCGCCCTCGAGTTGGCCAGGCGCGAGGGGAATCACGTGGTCGTGGGCGCGGTGCGCGAGCGCATGCCGCGACGGCGCACGTCGTCGACCTTCTCGTTCCGCGTCGCTGACTGCGAGGGCTACGTGACGGTGGGTGAGTACGAGGATGGTCGCCCCGGAGAAGTGTTCATCAAGGTCTCCAAGCAGGGTTCGACGCTGGCGGGAATCATGGATGCCTTCTCGGTCTCGATCAGCCTCGGGCTGCAGCACGGTGTGCCCCTCGCGACGTACGTGCGCAAGTACGTGAACATGAAGTTCGAGCCGTCGGGTATGACCGACGACCCGGACTTGCGCATCGCCTCGTCGCTGGTCGATTACATCTTCCGTCGTTTAGCGCTCGACTACCTCGACGCGAGCGAGCGTGAGGAACTCGGTGTTCTCTCCACGAGTGAGCGCCTTCAACCCACGCTGCCCGAAATCGTGGAGCAGACGACGCCGAGCGTGGGGGTGAGCCTGCAGCCGACGTTGGGTGACGTGTTGGAGTCCCCGACGCCCCGGACGAGCGAGCCGACACTCCTGCGTCGCCCGGAGCAGCGCGACGCACCAATGTGCTACCAGTGCGGCAACATCATGCAGCAGTCGGGGTCCTGCTTCGTGTGCCCGAGCTGTGGATCGACGAGCGGCTGCAGCTAAATCTGCAGTTAAAACGGTGCGACGCAGCACCGGCGGTTTCGCGTGGTGTCATCGATCGAGGCGGCGGACCCGGTGAGGCCGCCGCCTCGCACCGGTGGCGTCATCGTTGGCTTTGACACGCCGCGAAGCCGGGGCTCGTTGACGGTGCCGTACGGCGTCACTCGAGAGGTGCGAGGACCTCGACGGACACGAGGCGGGGCTGGGAGCGCGGCAGCGTCCAGGCCGCGAGGAAGGCGAGCAGGGCCATCGCGCCGCCGGCGTGCAGGGCATTCTGGAAGGCGGATACGGCGTGGGTGAGGGCGGCGCCGGGCCCGGGGTGCGAGGCTCCTCGTTGGAGGGTCGCGGTGGACACGCTCACCAGAACCGCGAGTCCGATCGAGCCACCGATCTGCTGGGCGGTGTTGAGCAGACCCGACGCCAGTCCGGCTCGCGCGTGGTCAACGGACGAGACGGCGTTGAGCATCAGGGGAACGAAGACGAGGCCCATACCCAGACCCATGAGGCAGAGGGCCACGAAGGCGACGGTGTACGAGGAGCCCGCGTGCAGCGTCGCGGCCGTGAACTGGGCGGCGGCGACGAGCAGGGGACCCGCGATGAGGAAGGGCTTGACGCCGAGGCGACCGACGAAGCGCGAGACCACCTGGCTGCTGCTCGCGACCAGGAAGGGGACGGGCAGGTAGGCCGCGCCGGCGAGCAGGGGGGAGTAGCCGAGGACGGTTTGCAGGAACTGGGTCAGGAAGTAGATCATCGACAGCATCACCCCGCCCACGAGCACCATGATGAGGTAGCCCACGCCGCGACTGTGGTGGCGCAGGAACGAAAGGGGAACGAGAGGGGCCGCGGTACGGGCCTCGACGAGCACGAAGGCGAGCAGGAGCACCACCGCGGCGATGAAGGCCGCCAGAGTGCTGGGGTGCGCCCATCCCGCCTCCGGTCCCCGGACGAGGCCGTAGACGAGGCTCGACATCGATCCCGTGACGAGCAGCGCACCGAGAAAGTCCAGTCGACCCCGGCCGGCCTCCCCTCGCGGGAGCGAGAGGGGCGCGAGCACCAGCAGCGCGGCGCCGATGGGCACGTTGACGAAGAAGACCCAGCGCCACGACGCGTACTCGGTGAGCAGGCCGCCCAGTACGAGGCCCGTGGCGCCACCGGCGGCGGTCATGGCCGCGAAGACCGCCATGGCTCGGTGCCGAGCGCGACCCTCGGGGAAGGTGGTGACGACGAGCGAGAGCGCGGTGGGTGAGGCGATGGCCGCTCCGAGCCCCTGGACGACCCGCGCGCTGATGAGCAGGGCTGGGCTGGTGGCGAGTCCGCCGGCGAGCGAGGAGAGCGCGAAGAGCGCGACGCCGATCATCAGCATGCGTCGCCGACGTAGGAGGTCGCCGAGTCGTCCGCCGAGCAGGAGGAAGCCCCCGAAGGTGAGCACGTACGCGTCGATGACCCACGCCAGGTTGGCGGTCGAAAAGTGCAGGGAGATCTTCAGCGTGGGCAGCGCGATGTTGACGATCGTGATGTCGAGCATCACCATCAACTGTGCGAGAGCGATCGTGACGAGCGCGATCGCCGGGTGCGAGATGCGCACGGCGCGTGTCGTTGTTGCTTTGGTCACCGTGGCCCTCCTGGGTTTTTGACGCAGTGAGCCTAGGGGTCAGCGCTCGTCGGCGACGCGCCGCGGGTCGCTAGCGGTACACGGTGGACATGTCGGCGTAGCGCTGACCCGCGGCGGAGCCGACCGGAGCGGCCGCGTCGAGTGCTCGCACGTCCTCGTCGCTGAGGTGAATCTCGAGCGCGGCGATGTTCTCGTCGAGGTAGTGGCGGTGCTTGGTGCCGGGGATGGGCACCACGTCCTCACCCTGCGCCAGGACCCACGCGAGTGCCAACTGGCTGGGCGCCACGTGGCGTTCGGCGGCGAGCTCGCGGACGTGGTCGACGAGTTCGAGGTTCGTGACGAAGTTCTCGCCCTGGAATCGGGGCGAGTGACGGCGGAAGTCGTCGGGCTCGAGGTCCTCGATTCGTTGAATAGCACCCGACAGGAACCCACGCCCCAGTGGCGAGTACGCCACGAAGCCGATGCCGAGCTCGCGTATCGTGTCGAGCACGCCGTCGTCTTCGACGTCACGCGACCACAGGGACCACTCGGTTTGAACCGCGGTCATCGGGTGAACCTGGTGAGCTCGGCGTATCGTGTCCGGCGCGGCCTCGCTGATGCCGAGGTGGCGCACCTTGCCGGCCGCGACGAGTTCGCCCATCGCCCCCCAGGTCTCCTCGACGGGCACGCGAGGGTCGACGCGGTGCTGGTAGTAGAGATCGATGTGATCGACGCCGAGTCGCGCGAGGCTCGCGTCGCAGGCCTGGCGTACGTACTGCGGGCTCCCGTTGACGCCAACGCGCGTGCCGTCGGGTCGCCTCTCGTTGCCGAACTTGGTGGCCAGCACCACCTCGTCACGGCGGTGCGCGATGGCGCGACCCACTAACTGCTCGTTGGTGAAGGGTCCGTACATGTCGGCGGTGTCCAGAAAGTTCACGCCGGCATCGAGCGCCGCGTGGATCACCGCAATGGACTCCGCCTCGTCACCTCGCCCGTAGAACTCGGACATTCCCATGCAGCCCAAGCCCTCGGCGGAGACCTCGAGGGCGGCGGAACCCGATCCCAGTGTGCGGCGCGGAACAGTCATGACCTACCTCCCGTGTTACTCGGTGGCCCCCGGGTGGGGACGGACGATCTACCGTCGACGTTAGTTGTCCGTCGGGGCGTCGGCGCCGGGATGACCCGCGGTCGTCAAGGCGGCGCGACTCCGCCGTCGTCTACCAGTGGCCCCGGTGCACCACCTCGTCGAAGGGGCGTCGATCGGGGTGAGCGATCGGGGTAAGGGGACGGTCCGCGGGGTAGCCGAAGGCCAGCATGTAGGCGCATATCCGGTCGTCGGGCACGCCGAGAATCTGTCGACAGGCCGCCTGGTCACCGATGGCGGCGTGTCCCGACCCGATTCCCCGATCGGTCGCGGCCAGCATCATCGCCATGGTGGCCTGCCCCAGGTCGTACTGGTCGATACCGACAAATCGTTCCTCGTCGGGATGGCGCAGCGTCATCACGACGACGGCCGCGGCGTCGGCCAGGTGCCGGGCTCCCGCCCAGACCGTTGCCAACTCGCCCATGGTGGCGCGATCGGTCGTGACGACGAAGTCCCACGGCTGACGATTCGACGCCGACGGTGATCGCCAGGCCGCCTCGAGAATGCGGTCGAGATCGCCGTCCGCGAGGGGTCGGTTCTCGTAGGTACGTACGTTGCGTCGAGCTCGGATGGCGTCCCAGGTGTCCATGAGCCTCACTTTAGGACGCCGTCCGTCGCGGTGTCGTCTCGTGTCCTCGACTGCTCGCGGGTGGTCGACGCCTCGTGGTGGCGAGGGATGTCAGAGCTTGTAGCCGATCTCGCGAAGGAGATTCCTGCGCGCCGCCTCGTCGTCCGCGGTTTCGATGCCGGCGGGCGGCATCCCGTCGATGACGCCGATGATGCCGCGCCCGAGGTCGGTCTGGGCGACCAGGATCTCGACTGGGTTGGCGGTCGCGCAGAAGATCGTGCACACTTCGGGCACGTTCTTGAGGGCGTTCAGCACGTTGATGGGGAAGCCATCGCGCAGGAACACGATGAAGGAGTGCCCCGCGCCAATCGCCTCGGCGTAGCGGGCGGCACGATCGACGAGGTCGTCGGCGTTGCCGGATCGGCGAATGAGACACGGACCTGACGCCTCGTTGAAGGCGAGGCCGAACTGAAGGTAGGGGCTCGCGCCGGCCAGCGCCTCGTGCAGGTCCTCGACGGTCTTGATGAAGTGGGCCTGGCCAACGATGACGTTGAGGCCTCCCGACATTTCGATGGGGACAACGCTCAGTTCCATAAGGCTCCTTGGTCTAGGGTTCGACGGCTAAGGGGGGGGTGGCGTCGGTGTCGTCCGGGTCCTGCGGCCATCGTACGGCGCCACGAGGCCGTTCGAGGTGTAGCCGAGCCCGTCAGTCCCGTGTGACGCGACGGTGTGGGGGTCTGCCGAGTCGGCACGAGGGGGCGACGCGTACGCTGTCGTTGACCACCTGCGCCCGCACCGGGCAGCCGGGGTCGAGGGGCTGCGCCGTGAGTTACACGTTCTCCCCGATCCGTCCGAGTCCGATCCACCCGATACCGATCCACCCGATACCGCCGCCTCGGACGTCGGCGCGCTACGTCGGATCCATGTGCCAGAGGAGCGGCGCGTCGTCGTGGAGGGAGTCCCCACGTCAGCGCGTGAACGGAGCCGCCCGCTGGGTCTCATCCCAGGCGAGAGAGTCACGCCACACAGGGGCAAGCCGCGGGCGGAGACTACGCTCTCACGAGGGGGCACGTCACTGTCTGACGCGGACACCTGTTTGACGTTGTCGTGAAGGATCGTGGTGCTCACGGTGCGGGTGAGGACATCGAGGCGCGTTAGGTGGGTGGGATCGTTGACCGTGACGACCTCGGCCCTTGACCCGGTGTGTGGCGTGGGATCTCCACGCGGCGCGTCGTGGAGACCACCGCGATCTCGCGGCGTCACCGGACGGGCGAGATCTCGCGCTATTTGCGAGGAGCGCCTCGTACGCACGACGTCACTGCACTGCGCCACTCTTCACCTCGACGTTTCGCACGAGCACCCGCGATTGAGACGAGTCTGCTCCTCATGGGGTGACCGGGGTAGGGGAGAAGGTCCCGTCACGCGGGTGGCCTCACGAGTTGTCCGGCGGCGAGGGTGTGATCGACACTCCAGCGGTGGCGCGCGACGATGTGTCACGCGCGACCTACGCGGGAACTTGCGTCGATACGGTAGCCGACTCGTTACCACTGGCGTGAGCGTGACACGTGATCTGAGACCAATCAATGACACTACTACGTGTAATTACAAACGTGTTCTTATCGAACCCAACGATGATCGCATTGTGTAAGGAAGACGGGAAGAGGGTCTCAAATGGGGTTCGAATGCGCGATCTAGAAGACCATTATTAAAGAGGATTCAGTGCACCAGGTATTGTCGAAAGATTGTTCTCAAGTTGACTATGTGATCAGTTCATGCTAAAACGTCACGTGGATCACGTGGCTAAGGGCAAGCCCATGATCTGAAGTGAAGGGGATGCAGTGATCTCTCGGCCATCATCTGGTCGCCAAGTCGAGAGGGAGCAAATGGCGAACCCGCCCCCTGATGTACGGGGGGCGACATGGTGTCGACCCCCAGAACATGAGTGGGAGGAGACGTCATGTTTCATCGACTACCGCTGTTCGCGAGCCTGTTGGGCGCGGGAGCGCTCACACTGGGGCTGACGGGACCGGGGAGTTTCGCCAGTTTCACCAGTACCGTCGCCGGTACGAACTCGATCGCGAGCGGCTCGTTTCAATTGGAGGCGTTCCCGTCGGGCCCGCCGTCGGTGTCCGGTCCGCTAATCTGGGCGGCGAATTCGACGGGCCAACCGGTGCATTCGCTGACCGCGTCGTCCGAGCCAACTCCGGCGGTGACCGGTGAGGGGAACACGTTGAGTTACAGCCTGGCGAACGCCAACCCCGGCGACACCTACACGTACCAGTTCAACGTTGGTGACACCGGGACGCTCCAGGGCCAGGTCGACACGATCTCCTACCAGACCGATCCCAGCGTGAGTGCCCAGGCGTTGGAGAACCAGATGACCGTGCAGGTGCAGGAGGACCTGAACGGCACGTGGACGGACATTCACAACAACTCCAACGACGGCTCCGCGGGCGTCGCGGAGACCGCGGCGGGTAACTGGACCTACTACCTGGACTACGGCTTCGGCCCCGCGTTCCTCCAGCCGGGATTCACGTTCGACGCGAACGGCAATCCCACCAACTGCACGGGGAATGCGTGTACGGAGTCCACGGCGACGTTCCGAGTGGTGTTCACGTTCCTTAACCCGACGACGAACCCCAATAGCCAGAATGGCAACACGGTGAGCCAAAACGCGGTGGAGGGACTGAGCGCCGCGCCGACGATCACCATCAACGGTACCAACACGCCGTAGGGGCCGCGCCGTGCATCCGGCGACGAGCCGACGGCTCGCCGCCGGATGCACGACCGTGAAACGTGAGGAAGCACGATGGCAAGACTGACGAGACTGACGCGACTGACGGGACGCCGTGCCGCACAATCGCCGCGGGTGGTGCGCCGAGGGTGGCGCCGTGCGCTGTGGGTGGCGGACCGGGTAGTGCTGGGCGTGGTGGTGGCGGGTGCGGTGGTGCTGGCCACGGGAGTGGTGACGGGCGACCTGCAGTTGCGCCCGGTTCTGAGTGGGAGCATGCGCCCGGCCCTGCCGCTGGGTGGGGTGGTGATGACCCAGCGAGTACCGCTGTCGTCGTTGAAGGTGGGGGACATCGCGGTGTTTCACCCGCCCGGTTATCCCACGATTGACTACGTGCACCGCATCATCTGGCTGAAGCACACCGCCCACGGCGATCTGATTCACACCAAGGGCGACGCCAACCTCTACCGCGATCCGTGGACGCTTCGCGTGCGCGGGAGCGAGGCGTACGTGGCCCGCATGGCGGTGCCGTTCCTCGGATACCCCGCCGTGTGGATTCACTCACCGTCGGGTCGGCGCGCTCTGCTGTACGTCGCGGGAGCGCTGTTTCTCGTCGCGGCGGTGACCGCCGCGCTCAACGACCGGCGTCGCTCGCGAGACAAGCGTGCCTCCGTCAGCGCCGCCGACGACGTCGGCATCGACGTGGTGACCGCGGAACTGACGGGCGAGGAGTCGTCCGCGAACGATCGCTCGTCCCTGTCGATCAGCTAGTCGATCGACAGCGGCTCAGGCCACCAGGGACCAGGGATTCTCCACGTAGGTGGTAAGCGTGCGAAGGAACTGGGCCGCGAGCGCGCCGTCGATGATCCGGTGATCAGCCGACAGCGTGTAGCGCAGCGTGGAGCGAACCACGATCGTGCCGTCCACCACGGTGGGTTCGAGTCGCGTGGCGCCGACGGCGAGGATGGCGCCCTCCGGCGGGTTGATGATGGCGGTGAACTGCTCGACGCCGAACATCCCGAGATTACTAATGGTGAAGGTTCCCCCCGACATCTGCTCGAGTGAGAGCTTCTTGTCGTGGGCGAGGGCGGCGAGGCTCTTGGACTCCGCGGCGAGTTGCGCGAGGGACTTGGTGTTCGCGTCGGTGATCACGGGCACGACCAGTCCGTGGGGTGAGGCGACGGCGACGCCGATGTTCACGCGGTCGTGGACGAGCATCGTCGTACTGGCGTCGTCGACGTAGGAGGCGTTGACGAGCGGGTGGTCACCGAGGGCCAGCGCGCAGGCGCGCACCAGCAGGTCGTTGATGCTCACGGTGGGGCGGCCCACGGCGCGGAGTTGGCTGTTCAGCTCGGTGCGCGCCGCGACCAGGGCGCTGGCGTCAGCCACGGCGGTGACGAAGAAGTGGGGGATGGTACGCGCACTCTCGCCTAGTCGCCGGGCGATCACACGTCGGGCACTGCTCATCTCCACGGCGCGCGATCCTCGGCGGTCGTCGGTGACGGGCGTGGGCGCCGGGGTGGCCAGCGGCGCGGGAGTGGGCGCCGTCTCGTCGACGGTGGGGGCGGGCGACGCGAGAAGAGCGTCGAGGTCGCGGCGTACGATCCGACCGCCGGGTCCCGAGCCTCGCACCCCGGCGATATCGAGGTGATTCTCACGCGCCAGCTTGCGCACGAGGGGAGAGGCGATGAGTCGTTCGCCCGTGAGAGGAGAGGCGCCTCGCGCGGCGGCTCCGGTGGGGGTGGCGTGCGTGGGGACTGTTGCGGTCTCCGGTGCGGAACTCGACGCACTCGCGCGGGCCGCGGTCGCCCGCCCGTCATCGAGTCGGGCAATCGGGGTGCCAATAACGACGGTTTCGCCCTCGGGAACCAGGATGTCGGCGAGCGTGCCGGCCTCGTAGGCCTCGTACTCCATCGTGGCCTTGTCGGTCTCGATCTCGACCAGCACGTCGCCGGGGGACACGGCGTCGCCGGGGTGCTTGTGCCAGGTCGCGATGGTGCCCTCCTCCATGGTGTCGGAGAGACGGGGCATCGTGATCTCAATCATGTCCGACCTTTTGACGGCGGTGGCCGACGGCGTCGAGCGTCTGGTGCACGGCGTTGATCACGTCATCCACCGACGGCAGCGCCGCGGTCTCCAGTGGTTTGGAGTACGGCAGGGGAACTTCAGCCATGGCGACGCGGCGCACCGGGGCGTCCAGATCGTCGAAGGCTCCGTCGGAGATGGTGGCCGCGACTTCGGCACCGATCCCGTAGGTCAGCCAGTCATCCTCCAGGACGACGGCCGCGTGGGTCTTTCGCACCGAGGCAACGATCGTGGGCCGGTCGAGGGGGCGCAGACTGCGCAAGTCGACCACTTCGATGTCGAGCCCCTCGGAGGCGGCCAGTTGATCCGCTACCTGAGCGGCGACGTGGGCCATGCGCGAGTAGCCGATGAGCGTAAGGTCGCGCCCCGGACGTGTCACGGCCGCGCGGCCGATTTCGGCCGGAATGTCGTCGTCGGGAACGTCACCCTTGGTGTTGTAGAGAGCGAGGTTCTCGAGGAAGAGCACCGGGTCATTATCGCGGATCGCGGCGAGCAGCAGGGCCTTGGCGTCAGCGGGCGTACTCGGCGCGACGACCTTGAGCCCCGGTACGAAGGCGTAGTACAACTCGATGTTCTGCGAGTGGGTGGCGGCGAGTTGCTGACCCCCTCCGCCCGGGGTGCGAATGACCAGCGGCACTGTCGCCTGGCCGCCGAACATGCCGTAGATCTTGGCGGCGTGGTTGACGATCTGGTCGAGGGCTAGCAGTGAGAAGTTGATCGTCATAATCTCCACGACCGGCCGCAGGCCGAGCATGGCCGCGCCGATCGCGGCGCCGGTGAATCCTTCTTCCGCGATCGGCGTGTCGCGTACGCGCTTCTCGCCGAACTCGGCCAGTAGTCCCGCCGTGATCTTGTAGGAGCCTTCGAAGACGCCGATCTCCTCACCCATCAGCAGTACGGTCTCGTCGCGTAGCATCTCGGCGCGCAACGTGTCGTGCAGCGCCTGGCGGTAGGTCATCGTGGTCACTGGTCGTCCTCCGCAACGGGCAGTGGCGCGGGCTCGAAGAGCGGCTGGCCCGGCAGCCGCCGCGAGTCGTTGGCGACCGGGGTCGCGTAGGTGTAGTCGAAGAGTGTGCTCACGTCGGGTAACGCGCTGGCTTCGGCGTACGCCGCGGCCTCGTCGACGCGTGCGGTGACCTCCTGGTCCATGGTGGCCAAATCCTCGTCGCTCATCACTCCGTCGCGCACCAGTTGCTGCGCGAATGTGTGGACCGGGTCGTGCGCCCGCAACTGAGCAACTTCTTCGTCGGAACGGTACTTGGCGGGATCGACGACCGAGTGACCCCGTAATCGCTCCGAGACCACCTCGAGCAGGAAGGGGTGCCCCTCGCGGGCGCGCGCGACGGCGCGCGCACTGGCCTCGCCAACGGCGAGCGGGTCGAGCCCGTCGACGCGCTCACTCTCCATGCGGTAGGAACTCGCGCGCTTGTAAAGCTCGGGCTCGGCCGACGAGCGCTCGACGGTGGTACCCATGCCGAGCTGATTGTTGATGATCACGTAGACGATGGGCAGGTGCCAGAGAGCGGCGATGTTGAGTGACTCGTGAAAGGCTCCGATGTTGGTGGTGCCGTCGCCCAGCGTGCACATGACGACGTCGGGCTGGTTGCGGTAGTCCAGCGCCAGTGCCGCACCGGTCGCGAGGGGGATCTGGCCCCCCACAATGCCGTAGCCCCCGAGTAGCCGGTGGGTCACGTCGAACATGTGCATCGAGCCGCCCCAGCCCTTGGAGACGCCGTCCACGCGCCCGTAGAGCTCGGCCATGACGTACTTGGGGTCAATGCCGCGGGTGATGGCGTAGCCGTGCTCGCGGTAGTTGGTGAACAGGTAGTCACTCGGGGCGAGCGCGGAGAGCAGTCCCACCACCGCCGCCTCCTCACCCAGGTTGAGGTGGCAGTAGCCGCCGATGAGGGCTTGGGTGTAGCCGCGCGCCGCGCGCTCCTCGAAGCGCCGGATCAACAGCATCTGGCGGTAAATGTCGACAAGCCGGGCCGCGTCCTCGACCTTACGGGGTCGAGTGGTGCGTGGTCGGGTCTTGGCGCTGCGCGCCGTTTT
Source organism: Actinomycetes bacterium (assembly GCA_021793395.1). Lineage (GTDB taxonomy): Bacteria > Actinomycetota > Acidimicrobiia > Acidimicrobiales > RAAP-2 > RAAP-2. Next base: position 11,774 of record JAJYSU010000002.1, on the reverse strand, counting down.
GCGTGGCGCGTCGGTGTTGTTGGTCATCGGCGGTGGTCTCTCGTTGTGACGACCGGTGTTGGTCGCGGGATGCTCTGTGACTGCGGAACGACGAAATAACAGTGTATGTACTGGCGAGGTTTCGTGAAGCGCCAGGGGTTACTGATGAGTTATCTCGTCGCTCGAATGTGTCCCTCGCGACGTTCACGACGCGGTCTGGCGGGCGTACGCGGCGCCCGGTAGTCGCTACTCTCCCCGCTCTACTGGCGGGTAACGAAAGCGGGCGACGGCACCGCGGGACAGCGCGCCACGCGCCACGCCAGGGAGTACGTTGAGGTCAACTGTCGGGAGTGGACGAGAGTGAGGTGAGGTCGCATGGTGACGCGCACGAATCATCCGAGGGCTCGCACGGTGGCGCTGGTGGGTCGCAGCGGTGTGGGCAAGACGTCGCTGCTGGAGGCGTTGATGGTGGCCGCCGGCGCGCGCGAGCGCCCGGGACGGGTCGAGGACGGTACGACCCTGTGTGGTACCGATCCCGAGGAGCGACGTCATCACGCTTCCCTGTCCATCGGCACCGCGGTGCTGCGCGTCGGTGACGATCGACTCACCCTCCTGGACACGCCGGGGCTGGCGGATTTCGGAGGCGAGGTGGACCGGGCTCTCGACGTGGCCGACGTGGTGCTGTTCGTCGTCGCGGCGCAGGGCGTTCCCGCCGACACCGCCGCGTGGTGGCGGCGCTGCCGCGACGCGGGGGTGCCGGCCGTGGTGTTCGTCAACGCCCTCGACGCCGAGCGCGCGGACTACGAGTCGGTGCTGGGTGAACTCGAGGCGTTGGTGGGTCCCACGCTCGCTCCCCTCGAGATTCCCCTCGGTGTGGGTAGTGACGCCGAGGGATTCGTTGATTTACTGCGTGACGAGGCGTTCGGGTTCGGGCCCGAGGGTGAGACGCCGGGCACGATGCCGGCGTCACTGGTGGACCTCGAGGCACGAGCACGAGCCAGTTTGCTCGAGGCGATCGTCGTCGGTGACGACGAGATGACGGAGCGCTACCTCGACAACCAAGAGCTCGCCTGGGACGAGTTGGAGGAGGTGATGGGCCGACTCATGAGCGAGGGTCGCATCGTGCCGGTCACGGTGGGTTCGGCGTTGCGCGGTTTTGGCGTCCGTCGTCTCCTCACGCTGCTCGACGAGATCGCCGAGAGCCGACCGATCTCGATGGTCCAGGCGGGTGAGGTGGTGGCCCTGGCGCGTGACCCCGATGCGGAGTCGGTCGTGCGGGCGTTCAAGGTGATCGTCGACCCCTACGTGGGCCGCATTGTCGTGGCCGAGGTGGTGTCGGGCCGCCTGGCGGGCGACGACACTCTGACATGCACGCGCACGGGGCACGAGGAGCGGGTGCACGGACTGCACCAGCTCGTGGGGACCACGATGGTGCCTCTGGATCAGGCGATCGCCGGCGACGTCGTCGCTCTGACCAAGTTGAACGACGTGCAGATCGGCGACGTGCTGGTACGCGGACGTCGGGATCTACGCCCGTTGGCGCCGGCACCGGCGACGCCGGCCCTCTCCATGGCGGTCGTGGGCGATGACGACGACAAGCTCGCGACCGCACTACACCGATTGGCCGAGGAGGATCCGTCGCTGGGCCTGCGCCACGATCGCGTCGCGCGTTCTCTGGTGGTCGACGCGATGGGTGAGCTGCACCTGCAGGTGATCCAGGAGCGTCTGCGTCGTCGCTTCAACGTGGCGGTGTCGTGGGCGCCGCCACCGGTGGCCCACTTCGAGACCATTCGTGCGGCCACCGAATCGGAGGGGCGAGTGAAGAAACAGACCGGGGGACACGGGCAGTTCGCGGTCGTAAACATTCTCGTTGAGCCGATCGAGCCGACCGCGCCGTGGGAGTTCGTTGACGCGGTGGTGGGCGGCGCGGTTCCGCGACAGTACATCGGTGCGGTGCGCCACGGAATCGAGCGAGCGATGGAGCACGGTGGGCCGTCGGGGCATCCGGTGGTGGGGCTACGCGTGACGTTGCGTGACGGTAAGAGCCACAGCGTGGACTCGTCGGAGGCCGCCTTCGAGACGGCGGGGTCCGTGGCCCTGCGCGCGGCATTGGAGAAGGCGGGCACGGTACTGCTTGAGCGGGTGATGGCCACGGAGGTGCGTGTCCCGGACTGGTCGCTCGGCGACGTGCTGACGGATTTGGCCAGTCGGCGCGCTCGGGTGGTGGGAACTCGCGCCGCGGACGAGGGCGAGACGGTCGTCAGCGCGCTGGTTCCTGAGGCCAGCCTGGTGCGCTACGGACTGGACTTACGTCAGAGTACCGGGGGTCAGGGACGCTACGAGGCGCGAGTCGATCACTTCGCCGAGGCTCCCGTGGCCGTCGGGCGGTCGTCGACGAACGTCGGGTGAATGGCTACGATGCGGACATGAAAGTCTGCGTGCCGGTGGCGAGTGATGGTTCCGTTGATCCGCGGTGGGGGCGAGCCGATCGCATCGCGGTGGTCGACGTCGTTGACGGCGAGGTGTCGTCGTGGGACGAGGTGGACGTGTGGTGGAGTCGCCAGCACGACGAGGGCAGTGACGCGCGTCACCACGCCCGCGTGGCGCGATTCCTTCGTGAGCACGAGATCGAGGAGTTGGTGGTACACCACATGGGTGACGGTATGGCGCGCATGATGGCCACCATGGGTATTCGAGTCCACGGTGACGCGTCGGGTGATGCTCGAACGGCCGTGAATGCGGCTCTGGGCTTCGCCAGGTGAGCGAGTGGGGGTGGCTCCCCCCGGTGGTTGACGCCGCCTGGGTGGAGGATCACCCGGACGCCATCCTGGTTGACACGCGTTGGTACCTTGACGGCCGGTCCGGTCGTGACGCCTATCGACGCTCCCATCTGCCCGGGGCCGTGTTCGTGGACTTGGAGCAGTGGTTGGCCGGTCCCGCCAGCGGCGCGCGTGGCCGTCACCCGTTGCCCGATCCGGCGGTCTTCGCTCGAGGAATCGGCTCGCGAGGCATTGGCGACGACGATCTGGTGGTGGCCTACGACGACGCCGGCGGCGTGATCGCGGCCCGCCTGGTGTGGATGCTGCGAGTGACCGGCCACGGCGCGACGATTCTCGACGGGGGCGTGGCCGCGTGGGAGGGACCCCAGGAGTCGGGTGACGTCGCGCGCGCGCCGGTCGCCTTTGAGGCTCGGGCGTGGCCCACGAGTGCACTCGCGGACATCGACGACGCTCTCGACGACAACGTCGTAGTGGTGGACGCGCGCGACGCCGCACGCTACCGCGGTGAGATCGAGCCGATTGACCCGCGGGCTGGTCACATACCGGGCGCGCGCAGCCTGCCGTGTCGCGATCACCTGCGCCCCGACGGTCGCCTGAGTTCCCCCGACGAGATCCGGCGGCGCTTCGTCGAGGTCGGAGTGGGCGACGCCACACGAATGGTGTCCTACTGCGGGTCGGGGGTGACGGCGTGTCACAACCTTTTGCTGGCCGAGTGGGTGGGACTGGGTCGCGGACGTCTCTTCCCCGGTTCGTGGTCACAGTACAGCGCGACCGCTCTGCCTGTTGCCCGGGGTGACGAGCCCCCTCGCGCTGCGTCAGGGGGACCCGACGGTCCATCGTTGGGGCGCTGACGTGCTGAGTGCCGCCGGTGACGCACTGTAGGCGTCGACGATCCAGTACTGGTCGTGGCCGGGAGCCCAGGTCCACGTGGGCGGCGAGAGGACCACGAGGGCGTGACGACCGGGACCGAGGGGAAGGGAACCTCGCAGAACGCGCACGCGCCAGAAGCCGCTGGGGTGAAGCCCTCCTAGGTCCACCATGAAGTGAGGCTGAACGGTCACCGACGAGGCGTTGGTCACCGCGACGCTGATCGTGGTGAGGCGCTGGTGGGCGTCGCGAGTTGTCACGCCGGTGACCGAGAGCGTCAGCGGCGCGGTGGTGAGCGCGTCGCCCGCGGCGACGCACGCCCCCACCAGTGTCGCGGCGAGCACGATCACGCGCGCGCGAGTGAAGCGGGGGCGCCACTCGCGGGGCGCGTCACGCACGCTCAACGCGGCGACGAGTGCGGCCGGAAGAAAGTCCAGGAGGTAACTGGTGAGGCTGCGCGCGGGAATGAAGAGCGCGAGGGGCAGGAGAAAGGGCCAGATCCGTTTGAGGAGGGGATACCAGGCGACGAGTGCGAACAACTCGGCCGCCAACACCAGCGCTCCACTGAGCCACAGGCCGTGCAGGGTAACGCCTCCGGTGAGGCCGTGCAGGGCGAGAGTGACCAGTCCTTGGCCGTCGGGTACGAGCGGGTCACGCAGGGGAAGCAGGACGCCACGAAGCCACGCGGCGGGTTGCCAGATGATGAAGGGGAGATTGAGGAGGAGGAAAGTTCCCACGGCGAGACCGGCGTAGCGCGCCAGCGGCGTGCGCCACTCGCGTCGCTCGGCGAGCGCCTCGACGAGGAGGGCGATGAGTACGAAGGGTGCGACGAACCAGGGAGTCTGCTTGATCGAGCAGGCAACTCCGAGGGCTACGGGCGACAGCCAGCGAACGACGCCGGCGCCGGGGTCGAGCGCGCGGTCCCAACGCCACAGCGCGAGTACGAGGAAGGGGACGACGAGAGCGTCGGTGCCGCCGTTGGCGAAGGTACCCACGTAGGCGCTGGACACGACGAGCAGTGCGGCCAGCCACGTGAGACGCCGTGGCAGCAGCCGGGCCAGGATCACGCCGGTGACGAGCCACGCCGCGAGGTCGATCCAGTCCGTGGGCAGGTGCCGCAGACCCAGCGCGACCAGGGGAGCCTGAAACAGAAACGAGCCCGCCGGGTAGGACACGGCGTGCACGTAGGAGCCGTTGAGGGTGTAAGTCCAGTAGCTCGACGCGTGATCGAGCAGCCGCGCGGCCGGCGCCATCGACGCGGTGTAGGGGTCGTGGCCGTGTAGGAGCGCCCGCGCGGCCACGTCGTTGAACGCGGCGGCGTCGGTTGCGTAGTCGGTCCGTGCGGCGATCCCCAGACCCCGGTCCGCGAGAACGCTCGCGAGGACGACGCCTACGGCGCCGCGTCGCCACCACGTGGTCGTGAGATCGCGTGTCGCCCAGGTCACGGTGGTGCCGATCACGCCCACGAGCACGAGCGCCGGCGCGACCGCGCCGTAGCCGGGCCACGTGGTCCAGTCACTCCACGACGCGACGCCACTGCTCGCCACGGCGAGCCACACGAGGGTCCAGGCGGCTCGTGGGGAGACGTCGGCCGACCGTTCAACGGTGTCGCGAGCCGACGAGGCGTTGTTTAGGGGAAGACGGCCCATGAGGTCAATGTCTCGATGGCCATGAGCGCGAGCGCCACGGTGGACACGATGACCAGCACGCGAAAGCGCCACCCGTTCCAGCGAGTGGCCAGGGCGATCGTGAGGGGGAACGCCACCATTACCATGCGCGGGCGTAGCCCTACCGGTGCGGCGAAGGCCGCGAGGAAGACGGCGGCGCTGGCGTAGGTCAGGACCACCGCCGGTTGGCGCTCGCGGTACGCCACGACCAGTGCGACGACGGTGACGAGGGTCCCGGCGACGAGGATCTGTCCGGTCATGGTGGGTGAGAGCGGGTTGGACACGAATCGCCAGACAATGCGCCACGGGTAGAGCAGCGAGAAGCTCGAACGCCACCCCCCGGACTCGGTGAGGCGCCACGCGTTCCAGGTTCCGGTGTGCAGGCGTAGAAAAACCATCCAGGCTACGAAACCCGTGGGCGCGAGCAGCGGCGCCACGAGAGCGCGCGGGTTGCGGGCGTGGTGCCACTCGCGCAGTGCCGCCACGGCGGCGCTCGCGGCGAAGGCGAGTCCGAGGGGCGACGCGGCGCTGGCCAGCGCGCCGAGCACTCCGGCGAGCCACCAGCGCCGTCGCAGCAGCGCCCAGAGGCCCCACGCGACCGCGCTCAGCAGTAGACCCTCGGCGTAGATGAGACTGAAAACGAAGGAGCCGGGGCTCAGCGCGAAGAGCAGGGCGGCGCGTTCGGCGCGTTCGGTGTCGCTGAAGGCGCGGGTGAGGTAGCCGACACCGAGCACCGCGCCGAGTCCGCTGAGCCCGCTCACGGCGAGGCCCACGACGTTCCCCGAGAGTCCGGTGACGGCGTCGAGTGCTCGGATGACCACCACGAGCAGGGGGAAGAAGGCGATGGGGCTGGCGGCGACGTGACCGTCGACCATGGGCAGGCGGCTCGGCCACCCGTGGTACACGGCGCGCAGGAACCACGCGCCGTCCCAGGTGGAGAGGTCGCTGACGAGACCATGGTGCGTGACGAGATCGGCCAGGGCGACGACCACGAGAATGACCAGACGGACGGCGACGTAGGCCCCCACGGCACGGGCGAAGGGGAGATCACGCGGGTGCGCGTGACGCCGGGGACTCGCCACGGTGGCGCCCGCGGTCACGACCGTCCCCACCAGGTGCGCCACCGTCCCGACGCGACGTACCAGGCGAGGGCGCCGAGTACGAGCGGACCGACCACGTAGAACCCGTCACCGCCGATCATCGGCGTTCCGCCCGGCCCCACCAACCACATCGCGAGCATCGCGACGCCCGCCAGTGCGCGTGATCGTTGGGCGGGAGTGACGGCGAGCACGGTAATCCCCCACAATAGGTACCAGGGCCAGAGCGTGGGGCTTCCTAGCGCGACGACGAGCAGCGCCGTACCGAGCGCGCCCACCTGGCGCGCTCGTCGAGTGCGTGCGACGACGACCAACGCGAGCGCGCCCGCCGCGAATTCGATGGCGTCGAGGACGAGGGTCACCACCGCGTGGCTCGGCGCGCCACTACCCACGGCGTGCAGTGCGGCGACGAGCAGATGCGCGACGTCGACGCTCGGCGTGGTGAGTACTCGCAGTTCGGTGGGGATGCGCAGCGCCGCGGGACTCAGCCAGCCCCAGCCCCATCCCGCGAGCCACGTCACGCCGGCTAGGACGACCGTCGTGATCGCGGTTGCCTCCGCCACCGTGCGCCATCGTGTGGCGCCGCGCTGATCGCGCAGTACGGCCACGGTCACCACGGCCGTGCCGGCGAGAGCGGGCAACTTGATAGTGGCGGCGAGGGCGAAGAGCGCGACGGCTCCCCGCCACCATCCGCGCTCGGCAACAACCAGGGCGAGCATCATCACCGCGAGCATCAGGGTGTCGTTGTGGGCGGTTGAGACGCTGCTGTAGAGCGCGAGGGGACTGAGTACCGCCAGCCAGCGAGCTACCCCCGGATCGACGCCGGACGTGCGCGCGAGCCGCGGTAGCACGATCATGAGTGTCACCACGGCGAGGATCGCGATCACACGAACGGCGATGACCTGGGTGAGTAGCGAGCGCCCGCCGAGCACGGCGCTGGCGCGCGCGAGTTCCACGAAGAGGGGGCCGTAGGGGGACGTGGTGTGGCGCCACACCAGCGCGATCGACGAGAGGAGGTCACCACGGCCGAGGGCGGCCGGGGCGACACGAAACGGACTGAGACCACGCCGCGCGAGTTCGCCGATAGCCACGTAGCTGTACGGATCACGACTGAAGAGCGGGGTGCCCAACGCCAGCGGGGTGCCCCAGAGGGCGAGTGTCGTCCAGGCTCGCCGCGAACTGAGCCGTCCGGCGAGAGCGTGGACGCCGACCCCGAGCCATCCGAGAGCCAGCAGGGCGGTGGCGACGTAGAAGAGAACGTGCGCGTCGACGTAGCTCAGCGCCACGTGCGGCCAGAATCCGTGGGACACCGGCCGAGGTCCGGATCCGATGCGCCAACTCACCGTGACCGCTCCCGCGGCGCCCAGCGTGCCGACGGCGACGGCGATCCACCAGGGAATCAGCCGATCGAGGTGGGCGGGTGCGGTGTGCTCCGTCTCGTCGATGTCGCGAGCGGTGCGCGAACCGGGGGGCGTGACGGTCGCCCGCCGGGTGCTACGCGGGAATCGCGTCGTCACGTCGCCCGTCCTCGCGGGGGCTGAGTCGTCGGCGAAGGTTCAGCATCAGTGCCGAGCCGACGAGGGCCGCGAGACCGGTACTGAGTGGCCACCAGTTGCCGTGGTGAGTGTCGAAGTAGAGAGCGGTGAGCATCGGTGCGAAAGCTCCCGAGACCCCGAAGGTCAGTCCGGAGGCGGCGTTGTAGCGCCCGCGCAGGTGTTCGGGGCTGATTTCGTTGACGAGGGCTGGCCCCACCGGTGACATCATGGTCTCGCCGATCGCGAAGATCACCATCGCCGCGCACAACGAGAGAACCGCGGGCACCGCCGGCAGGGCCAGGGCGACGTCCAGCACGATCCAAAAGACGAACCAGAGCACGCCCACGATCGCGAGCACGCGAGTGCGGCTGCGATTCTGGATACGGTTCAGCACCCATAGCTGAGCGAGCACGATCGTGGACGTGTTGCAGAAGAAGACGACACCGATCACGTGCACCGACAGGTGCAGGTTGTTTACGACGAACAGGCTGAAGCCGGCCTCCTGGGATCCGTAGCCACCGATCATCAGTACCAGCGACGCCAGGATGAATTGGACGAGGCGCCGGTCCGCGAGTACCGCGCGCCACCCCTGGGGATCCGCGGGGTTCGCGTTCGCGTGGGCGAGTGCGGCGGCTTCGTGCGCGCGGCGAGTTGACGCGTGCCCGTAGGCGCGCAGCGTGAGAAAGAGCACGCCCGCGGTCGCGGTCACCGCCGCGTTCAGTAAGTACAACAGGGTGAAGGTGAACGGGTGGTGGAGATCAACGATGCTCGCCGAGACCAGGCCGCCGGCGCCAATGCCCAGGTTGAGGAGCATGAAGTTGAAGCCGAACGCTCGCTGGCGCTGACTCTCGTCGACCATTCTGCTCAGCATGGTGCTGGCGGGGCCCCAGCCCGCCGCACTGAAGAACGCCAGGGCGAGTGCCGCCACGCTCGCCTGAAGACGAGTGTGGGCGAAGGCCCATCCCACCAGGGATATCGCACTCGTGGCGTAGGACAGGAGAATGATCCGTACCGGCCCCCAGCGGTCGGTCAGGGTGCCCCAGAGGGGACTCGCCGCCAGTCCGGCGACGGCCGACGCGGACAGCAGCAGAGTGGCGAATCCGGTGGAGAAGTGGCGCACGTTGTGCAGGTACACCACGAAGAACGAGAGGGTGAGGCCGCTACCGATGGCGTTCAACACCACACACAGGTAGAACCTGCGCAGTGGCCCCCGTAACCCCTGGCGAAAGTCACGGGGTACGAGAGTATCGAGGGCTCGCACGGAGAACCAATGCTACCGCGTGAGGTTTCGCACAGGTACCGGTTCGTCAGTGATAGTGGCGGCGCGCTACTACGCTGGGGACGTTGCGATGACGCACGAGGAATAAGGGGGCGCCATGGCTGTAAAGCGAGCACTGGTTCGCCGTGTGGACCTGGTCGAGGAGATCAAGCCCGACGTCGAGCGTCTCCTCAATCGCCACCTCGATGCTCCGCGCCTGTGGTACCCCCACGAGCAGATCGAGTGGGGACGTGGTGAGAGTTTCAGTGAGCGGCCGTGGTCGCCGTCGGACTATCCACTGCCCGACGGCGTGCGCAGTTCGATCTACGTGAATCTGCTCACGGAGGACAACCTGCCGTACTACACGTGCAGTCTGTTTGATCACGCGCCGAAGGATCATCCGATTCGTGAGTGGAACCACCAGTGGACAATGGAAGAGAACCGCCATTCGATGGTGATGCGTGACTGGGTCCACGTCAGTCGATGTATCGATCCGACGTTGCTCGAGGACGGGCGGCGGGTGCAGATGCGCAAGGGCGAAGTCCCCCACCCTCCCACGTTCGCGGACCTCATCTGCTACGTGTCGTTTCAGGAGCGCGCCACCCAGATCGCTCATCGCAACACCGGTGCCCATCTGCCGAAGGACGACCGGATGGGCCGCAACATCCTGGGATTGATCGCCGGCGATGAGACGAAGCACTACCTGTTCTACCGAGACCTGGCGCAGGCGGCGTTCCTCATTGATCCCTCGGCGATGATGATCGCGACGCTTCGTCAGATCAGCGGATTCGCGATGCCCGGTACCGGTATTCCGAACTTCACGCGCCACGCCGTGCGCATCGCGCGTGAGGGGATCTACGGATTGAGCCAGTACGTGCGTGACGTCGTCACTCCGGTACTGGCTCTGTGGGACGTGTCACACCTGGAGAACCTCTCGGCGGACGCGGAACACGCCCGTACGGAACTGGCCGAGGTCGTGGCGCGCCTCGCCGCGTCGGTGGACCGCCTCAGTCAGCGCGGGTCGGGGTCGACGGCGTTGGCGTAATCACTCCTTGGAGTGGGCTACGGAGCGAATGTACTCCTCGAGAACTCGCTGCTGGTCGCTTCCGGCGCGTGGTGGGCGCGGGATCGAGCCACCACGGGCGACGAGGTAGATTAGGGCGCCGATGAGGGGCAGTATCAGAATGAGCAGAACCCACAAAGCCTTGGCGCCCCCACTGAGGTCGGGGCTGTTGACGAGGTTCGCCATGAGCTGGAACGACAGCATCAGCCAGAAGACGATCAGCGCGAGGAGCAGCATCGACACGGCGAGGTCGGCGAGCGGATAGTTCACGCCAATCACGAGTCTCGCTTTCGTTCGGTTGTGCGAACACGACCATTCTAGGTCGAGTCATCGCGGTCCGTCGGCGGTGTCGCGCCGGCGCGCAGTGCGTCAAGCCGCGTCGCGAGTTGGCTCTCGTCTCCCGCGACGGCGACGAGCTTGTGACGCGCGCGGGCGCCGCGCACGACGGTGACGTCACGCCGGGGGACGTGGAGAGCGTCGGCCAGTGCGCGACAGACTTCGTCGTTGGCCGCGCCGTCGACGGCGCGTGCCGCCACGTACACCTCGAGGACGCCGTCACGCACCGTGACCGCGCGGCGTCGCGATCCGGGGTGCGCGTGAACGGTGACGCGCACTAGGACGCCTCGACTCGGGAGGGCGTGCGACCGGGCGTTAACATTGTTCCGTTTTAGCAAGACGAGCCGCGCGACAGGGGACGCCGTGGTGAGAGGGGAGCACGTGGCGCGTAGTCTGCCCGAGGCGATTGCGATGGTGTCGGCGTCTGGTATGCCTTTCGAGACCGCCGAGGTGACGGTGGCGGGGGTGACGACGCGTCAGTTCGTGAACGCACCGGCGACGGTACGGGGCTTCTTCGACTTGGCGCGCGGCGTCGACAGTACGTTCTTGGTGTACGAGGATGAGGAGTGGACGTTCGACGACGTCATGCGCGAGGCGGACGCGCTGGGCAGCGCCCTCGTCACTCGCTTCGGTGTGCGCCCGGGTGATCGGGTAGGTATCGCCATGCGCAATCTCCCCGAGTGGGTGGTCTCGTTCGCGGCGATCTTGTCGGTGGGAGCGGTCTCGGTGTCGCTGAACGCGTGGTGGACTCAGGACGAGCTGGCCTACGGCATCGACGACGCCGGGGTGACGGTGCTGATCGCTGACGCTGAGCGGGCGACGCGCGCGGGCGAGCCCGCGCGTGAGGCGGGCGTGCCGATCGTGGTCGTTCGACTGGACGATGACGCGTCGCTCGCACCGGGGGTGACGCGCTGGCGCGACGTCGTGGTGCGCGGGGCCGCGATGCCCGACGTGACGATCGACCCGGATGACGACGCCACCATCCTGTACACCTCGGGAACCACGGGTCGACCCAAGGGGGCCGTGTCGACGCACCGGACGATTTCGCAAACGATCATGGCCTTCGCCGCGGGCCCGGCGATCATCGACGCGCGCCGCGGTCCGGAGGAGTCGGGGTCGGGGCTGGCGCCGTGTTTCATCCTCGTCGTGCCGCTCTTTCACGTGACCGGCTGCATTCCGGTGATGATGTCGT
>JAJYSU010000078.1 GCA_021793395.1 Actinomycetes bacterium | reverse complement strand
CAACTCACTATTTGGGTGCCCGGGTGGTAACGCTATGGCACCTGGTGTTTGCAAGCCTGTACGGGGATGAAGGCTGCGAGTAGTTCCTTACTGGGCGTCGATCTCCGCGCGCAGGACGGCGAGGGGGACAGTCTCCCCATCGCGTAAGACACCCCAGAAGGTCCAACCGTTCGCCGCTCCACCTTCTCGTGCGGCCGAGGCCGCCGCCGAAGGCGATGTGTAGGGGTGACCCTGGTAGACGATTTGGTCGGGCGTGTGCACGGTCGCTTCGGCGGGCCACTGACCATTGAGGCTGACGAGGCGATCACCGTCACGAAGGAGGTTCCTTGCAAAGAGGTCGCCGAGTGAGACGTTCGAGGCGGACGGCCTCGCGCGTGGGCTGCGCTCAATGGCCACGATTTCCGCTTCTTCCGCGGTCTCGTAGCCAAGGAGGCGCAGCGCGCGGGTGACGCCACGCGCGATTTCCCAGAGACTCTTCTGGTCCCACGGGGCGACAGTGTTGTCGCCGGGGTTCTGGCGGTTGGACGGCTGCGCGTAGTACGAGTGGGCGAGGAGGCTGTAGACCTGGCCCTCGAGCCACCCAATCTCAGTGGTGTGGAAGGGCTCGCGCTGATTGGAGACGACGAGGAGGGCCCGCCGCCAACTGTCCTTCGTGCTCGCGTGGCTCCGGACCCGCCCCTTCACGGCGTTCGCCATTCCAACGTAGGCGCCCCAGGTGCCGTCGGAGGCGATCGGGTCGAGCAGGACGTAGATGCCGGGCGTCTCCCACTGTTCACCGAGTCGGGCGACGAAGTCTCGGTGGACGAAGGCTAGGCGCAGGGCGTGTTTGCGGTCGATCAACTCGATGGCTTCACCGGGTACGTCGGGTACGAGCACGGTAAGGGGGTAGACATCGTTAGACACGACATCGAACGTACCGCACGAGTTCGATTGGTGTGGGCTGAACTTCGTGGACTGGCGTACGGGTTGATCGACTAGTCGGGCGGCGAACCCTGCGACTTGACAAGCGGCCGGGTCTTCCGCTCAGCTCACCTCCGGCTGGGTAGCCGTTACCGTGTCTTGACTCGGAGCCTCCGGCGACGGAGGCTCTCTCAGGACGCCCGCGCTGCGAAGCCGCATTGCGTAGGCGAGCACGAACTGGGAAGACCCAAGGACGACGTCGGCTTCCCAGTGCTCGAGTGGCATCGCCGACAGGTCGCCTGCGGCGTTGCGCTCGGCGCGGTCTCGGTGATGGCCGATGCGGTTGCAGTAGGTGGCGAGCCCCGAAAGCAGCTCGGCGATACCATCCGCCTTTTGTCTAGGTAGTGATGCGAGTTGTCGCTTCCACGACTCCTTGTTGTAGGGGTTAGTGACGATCGCCTCGAGCGAGCTGAGGCACTCCCGCAGGGCGTCGTAGTCTTCCCCCCGGCGGTGGTGCGACCGGGCGTTAGCGAGCTGCGTCGTCGCCTCCTTCCACGAGGGATGCTCCAGCGTGGCCGTTCCTGCTAGCACCGATTGAGACGGGGGCAGGCTGTAGCCCACTTGCTGAAGCAACCGCTCCCACTGGGAGAGTTCGACGTTGAGCTGGGACGGGGCACCCCGAATGGACACGATGTCCAGAACGTCATTGTTGGGGCTGACGAGCTTGGCGATGCCGCGTACGTCGACTAGAAAGTGGATGGGAGTCGTCGGCTCGCTCGCCCGCGCCCCCTCCACCATCTCGACGTCCTCGGGGAGCACCTCCCACAGCCAGCGGGTCGGACTTGACCGAGACACGCCAAGTGGAGGCATCCCCGCGTCGTCGATGTGAACCCGGCCGATCCGTCTATGCGGTACCCGGTTGGTCCGTAGTTCAACGTTGAGCTGGAGCCACGAGACCGTGAGCGGTGTCGGCACGTTGTTTCGTGTGATCGTCAAAGGATCGCTCGACGGCAGTGTGTAGGGCGACTCTTCCGTTGACGATTACGAGGCCGTTTTCGACACTGACGGTGATGACGATATGGCCTGACGTTGATGGGCACGTTGTCGCTGGTGCCTGAATCAGCCGCCGCGAGCAGGAACAACGATGGCGACATCGCACTGCGATGCGAGAGACGATGCACTCGTGCACAAGGTGCCAAGCAGTTGCGATGGTGACGCGCGTGGGCAATACTCCAACACGAACTGGCCACCGGTCGTCATATCGCGACCCGCGAAGGGAATGGAGCACGAGTCTGATCGTCCTGTTATTGAGCGAGCAGGTGCTCGAGCGCAAGCTCGCCGCCGGTGAACTCTCCTGCCCGGGCTGTGGTGCGTGCCTGGTGCCGTGGGGCTTCGCACGTCGACGCGTGATACGCACGCTCGGTGGTTCGCGCACGATCGTTCCTCGCCGCGCCCGGTGCAGTTCGTGCAAGATGACCCACGTCGTATTGTCCAGCGAGGTCGTGCCCCGGCGCCGTGACGACGCCGGGGTAATCGGACACACGCTGCTTCGCGCCGCGAACGGTGCCCGCGCGGCCGAGATCGCGCGCGAGATCGGCCGCTCACGTGAGACGGTGCGCAACTGGATCTCACGGTTCAGCAACAATGCTCTCGCCGCGGAGGTGATCGGCACGCAAGCCCTTTTCCGCTTCGACGCCCACGCCGATCCGATGCGCCTCGTCTGGCGTGCCACGCCACTCGCGCGTGCCGTCGAGGCGCTCGGACTCTGCGTGGCGGCGCTCGTGCGCCTGTTCGGTCCGCTGAGACCGGGCACGACGCCCTGGAGCGTGGTCAACGTCGTCACTGGCGGCCATCTGCTCAGCGCAGAACTCGGCCCCTGAGCGTCTCGAACACCCATCAACCCAGCCCCGCGCAACTCTCGGGGCGAATGGCGTCCATCGCGCTGCGTCGAGGCGCGCTCTTCAGCGGTCGATGGCGATCAGAACGACATCGTGAGCAGCGCCGTACTCACCCTCAATGTCACCAGCGACGACGTGATCACGAAATCATCGTCACCGTCAACGTCGATGTCATCATCATTTGACGTGTCCGACAACACACGTAGCATGACGGCGCGTCGTGAGTTGGTCCGTCTTTCCCATCGACCATGGTGCCGCCACAACCGTTATGAATCTGCTACAGATCCGACCACCAAGGAGCAGTCAGTTGCGCAAGCCTTAGCTTGGGGCCGCTGCGCGGCGGCGACCAGGATCGCGAAGCCGTAGTGGGCGGCGAAGGCCAGCGCCTCGGGGGTGTAGCGGCACCTCCATGCCTCGTCCCACGTGACGCTTCACGACGGTCTTGGTTCGGTCGTAGAGGATGCTCGCGGGAACGCCACCGAAGTGACGAAAGGCCGCCACGTGGCACGCCCAGAACGTGACGAGGTCCTGGCTGGGTGTGATTACCTGAGTTGGCCCCACCTCACGCATTGAAAGCGGCCCCACTTGGTGACCAGCATCGGTGGAGTACGCGACAAGCGTCGCGGGCTGGAACGCTGGGGGCATGACGAAAAGGTCCAAGCCAGTGCTCTTTGAAGAGATCAGAAAAGCCCACTTCGGTCCCGACGCCGTGTCGATCCGGTCGCTCGCCGAGACGTTCGGCGTCCACCGCCGCACCGTGCGCCAAGCCCTGGTGAGCGCGGTGCCGCCGCCTCGCGTCGTTCACGATCGGCGCTCGCCGGTGCTGGACCCGTGGAAGCCAGTGATCGACGGTTGGCTCGAGGCCGACCGGTCCGCACCCAAGAAGCAGCGTCACAGCGCCCGGCGGGTCTTCCAGCGCCTCGTCGAGGAACACGACGCCCAGATCTCTGAGTCCACCGTGCGCCGTTACGTCGCCGAAGCGAAGCGACGCTCGCCGCTCAGCGCGGCCCAGGTCATGATTCCCCAGGTCCATCCCTTAGGCGAGGAGGCCGAGGTCGACTTCGGTCAGTTCTCGTTCATTCTGAACGGCGTCGTGGTCGAGGCGTGGATGTTCGTGATGCGACTGTCCGCGAGCGCCCGGGCGTTCCACTTCGTCTCGTTCAACCAGGCCCAGGAGGTCTTCATCGAGGGCCACGTGCGGGCTTTCGCCCACTTCGGTGGCGTGCCCGCCCGCGTTCGCTACGACAACTTGAAGACCGCGGTGGTGCGAGTCCTCAAGGGTCGCGGGCGCGTCGAGTCCGAGCGCTTCACGATGCTGCGCAGCCACTACCTCTTTGACGCCTTCTTCTGTCTGCCCGGCGTCGAGGGCGCGCACGAGAAGGGCGGCGTCGAGGGCGAGATCGGCCGTTTCCGACGGCGCCACTTCGTGCCCCTGCCCGAGGTGAGGAGCCTCACCCAACTCCAAGAGCTCGTGGTTGCGGGCGACGCGCGCGACGACCAGCGCCACGTCGAAGGACGCCACTTGAGCGTTGGCGAGCACTTCGCGCTCGAAGCACCCCACCTGCGAGCGCTGCCAGCAGAGCCCTTCGCGAGCGAACTCGTGCTGGTGGCCCGGGTGGACACGAAGTCACGGGTGTGCGTGCGCCAGAACTTCTACTCGGTGCCGGTCACCACCATGGGTCGACGAGTGACGGTTCGGCTCGGGGCCAACACCGTCTC
>JAJYSU010000036.1 GCA_021793395.1 Actinomycetes bacterium | reverse complement strand
GCTGTGCGCCGCGGTATCGGCATGGTTCACCAGCACTTCATGCTGGTGCCGGTATTCACCGTCGCCGAGAACGTGGTGCTGGGCTTCGAGCCCACCAAGTCCCTCAACCGGATCGACTACCGACACGCCACCGACGAGATCCGGCGCGTCTCACGCGAGTTCAACCTCGAGGTCGACCCCGACGCCCTAGTGGAGAACCTTCCCGTGGGGCTGCAGCAGCGCGTCGAGATCCTCAAGGCGCTCAGTCACGACGCCGAGCTGCTCATCCTGGATGAGCCCACCGCGGTGCTGACGCCTCAGGAGATCGACGCCCTGATGACGATCATGCGCTCGCTCGCCGCCGCCGGTAAGTCGATCCTCTTCATCACCCACAAACTCAAGGAAGTCAAGGCGGTCGCCGACGTGATCACCATCATCCGCCACGGCCAGGTCGTCGGCACCGCACAGCCCACCGCGACGGAAGGCGAATTGGCGTCACTGATGGTGGGACGCGACGTGGATCTGACCGTGACCAAAGAGCCGACCACTCCGGGAGATACCGTGCTCAACTTGCGCGACGTGGTCGTGCGCGACGATCGAGGTCTGGCCGCAGTGAACGGCGTCTCGTTGGACGTACGCGCCGGCGAGATCCTCGCGCTCGCCGGCGTTCAGGGCAACGGACAGACCGAGCTCGTCGAGGCGATCGCGGGTATGCGGCCCGTCGAGTCGGGCACTATTACTCTGAACGGACGCGACATCACCAACTGCACCCCGCGCGAGATCCTCGACGCCGGTCTCGGCCACATCCCCGAGGATCGACAACGTGACGGCCTGGTCATGTCGCTCTCGGTTGCCGACAACCTGGTCCTGAACACCCCGCGCCGCACTCCCTTCGCCCGCCACGGCACGCGCAACCTCGCCGCCGTGCAGGCCAACGCCGAGCGGCTTATCGGCGACTTCGACATCCGTACCGAGTCCGCTCGCGAGCCGGTGGGCTCACTGTCGGGCGGCAACCAACAAAAGGTCATCGTGGCCCGCGAGTTATCACGCCCGATCCAGGTCCTGGTGGCGTCCCAACCCACCCGCGGCCTCGACGTCGGCTCTATTGAGTACGTCCACCGCCAGATGGTCGAGCACCGTAACCAGGGCCACGCGACGCTCGTCGTCTCCTCCGAACTCGACGAGGTGCTCGCACTCGGTGACCGCATCGCGGTCATGTACGCCGGACGCATCAGCGGTATCGTCGACCCCTCCACCAGTCGTGAAGCCATCGGCCTGCTGATGACCGGCTCGACCAACGAGGACACTCGTGTCGTCGCCTGACGTGTCAACCACTCCGGATCCGACGATCGCCTCGTCGTCGCCACCGGCCACGCGTCGCACTGCCCGCCGATGGCGCGGGTGGTGGTCGCGTTGGTCGTCAGCCAGTCCCGTCTCGGTGACGATCTTCGCGCTGGTCCTTGGCTTCGCGGTCGGGGCGCTCATTATCATCACGACCACGCCCACGGTGCTCGACGCGTGGCGCGGACTGTTCCACGGATGGGACGGGCCCGGTCGGGCCCTCAAGGTCTCCTTCGATACCGTGGGCGCGGCGTACCGGACAATGTTCGTGGGCTCCGTCGTCGACCCCGCGAGCCTGTGGCACTCGATTACCACCGGGCGCGGATGGAGCGCCACTCTAACCCCACTCTCGGAGACCTTCACCTACGCTCCACCCCTCATCATCGCCAGTATCGGTGTCGGCATCGGCTTCCAGACGGGCCTGTTCAACATCGGCGCGAACGGCCAGGCCGTCCTCGGCGGGATCGCCGGCGCCGTAGTCGGTTCGATGATTCACGTGCCGACGATCGTGCACCTGCCGCTCACGCTGCTCGCGGGCCTCGTCGGAGGTGCCCTCGCGGGCGCCGTGCCGGGGGTGCTCAAGGCCTACACCGGGGCTCACGAGGTGATCGTCACCATCATGTTCAACTACGTGGTCTACGCGTTCTTGATGTACGTGGTGCTCTCGACACCCTTCCAGCAGCCCGGCCAGCAGAACGATATTGGCCGCACGATCCTGCCGTCGGCGACTCTCGCCCCGCTCTTTGGTACAGCGTCGGGCCTTCGCGTGAGCTACTCGATCGTCGTGGCGGCGGCTGTCGTGATCTTCGCGTGGTGGTTCCTCGACCGCTCGTCGATGGGCTTCGAGTTCCGGGTGACCGGGCTCAACCCCACCGCGGCGCGGGCCTCAGGCATCAGCGCACGCCGAGTCACCGTTCTGGTCCTCGTGTTGTCGGGAGCTCTGTGCGGCCTCGCCGGTATCACGCAGGCCGCCAGCTTTCAGCAGCAACTCAACGGCGGCTTCCTCATCGGCAACGCGGGCATCGGCTTCACGGCGATCACGGTCGCGCTACTCGGACGCAATCGGCCCATGGGCATCGTGTGGTCGTCACTGCTCTTCTCCGCGCTCGGAGTCGGTGGACGCGTCATGCAGGCCTCCACCGGGATCCCCCTCGACCTGGCGACCGTCATCCAGTCGGTGATCGTCCTCTTCGTGGCAACCCCGGTGCTGGTCAAGGAGATATTCCGTCTACGCGCGGCGCACGTCACCCGCGTCCAACTCGCGACCCAGGGATGGAACTCGTGACCACCACCGCCGACACCACGACCCGCGCGCACCGAGCGAACCACCTGGGACGCACGCGAGTCATTGCCCTCATGATGATCGTGATCGGCCTCTTCTCCGGCTGGATCTTCGGTCTGGGCAGCCCCACCCGGGCACGCTCCTCACTGACCTTCAACCCGGTAAACCTGAGCGCGAGCGCCCCGTGGCACGTCGGCACCCTCACGGTGTCGACCCGGTCGTGGGTACTGGCCCTGGCGATCGTCATGGTGGCCCTCGGGGTCGAGGTGTTCTGGCGAGAGCCCCGGCGCGGCGTCATGGCCCGCTTTGGCGCGGTGGCGGTACTCTTTCTCGTCGCTCTCCTGCTCTGGGCGGTGCGCACGCCCGGTCCGTCGCCGGTCTCCTTCGTTAACGTCACCGCGGTCCTGATCGGGGCGTCGGCCTACGCGATGGTCTTGATCTTCGGCTCGCTCTCGGGCGTCATGTGCGAACGCTCGGGCGTCGTCAACATCGCGATCGAGGGTCAGTACATCGTCGGGGCGTTCCTCGGAACGATCTTCGCGTCCACCACCCACAACTTCTTCTACGCCGCCATCGCCGGTGGTATCGCCGGGGGACTACTCGGGCTACTTCTCGCCTTCCTCGCCGTGCGCTACCTCTCGGACCAAATCATCGTCGGCGTCGTGATCGTCACGATGGTGAGCGGTCTCTCGTCGTACCTGAACCTGCAAGTGTTCACCCCCTATCCCAACCTCAACACCGGCAATCTCGCCCCCAACCTCCCGATCCCCCTCCTGACCAAGATTCCCGTACTCGGCCCGGTGTTCTTCGATCAGTCAGGCTTCTTCTACCTCATGATCGTGCTCGTGGCGGTCGTCAGTTTCGCGCTCTTCAAGACCCGCTACGGGCTCCACGTGCGCGCGGTGGGCGAGCACCCCGAGGCGGCCTCGACGGTGGGAATCAACGTCGCGCGGGTTCGCTACCGCAACGTCGTCCTGGGCGGCGTCATCGCCGGCGTGGGGGGCGTCGCCTTCATGGCCTCCCAGGGTCAGTTCCAGCCGGGCTACACCTCCGGACTCGGCTACATCGCGCTGGCTGCGATGATCTTCGGGCGCTGGCGCCCGTCGGGTGCTGTCGTGGCCTCGATCATCTTCGGGCTGTCCGTCTACCTCGCCTACAACCTGCAGACCTACCAGGTTCCCCTGTCGACGTACATCCTGCAGATGTTCCCCTACCTCATCACGATCCTCGTCGTGTCGGGTCTCGTCGGACGAGTACGGGCTCCCGCAGCCGACGGCATCCCCTACCACCGCGAGTAGAGGACTAGTAGATCGCACCCAGTGCCTCGACGGCGCGGGCTCCGGCGTCCATGGCCCGCTCGAGGGATACCTCCACGTCGAGCCCGTCGAGCCGCGCCGCGAGATACGCCCCGGTGGCGGCGTCTCCGGCCCCGGTGGTGTCAACCACACGGACGGATCGTCCCCGCGCACTCCAGCGTTCGTCACCGCGCGCCACGCGAGCTCCCTCGGCGCCGTCGGTAATCATCACCTCGCCGCAGAGGCCGGCGAGGACGTCCAGCGCGACACGTTCATCGGACGTACCGGCCAGCACGAGTGCCTCTTCCGCGTTGGCGAAGGCGAAGTCGGCTCCGGCCACGGCGTCACGAAAGACACTCTCACCGACGCGCCGTAGCGGGGCCACCGAGCAGACGTCCACTGAGGTACTGAGGCCCGACGCCCGGGCGTCGCGCAACACCGCCGTCGCGAGCGCTCGCGTCTCGTCATCAAGCACGCTGTAGCCCGACACGTGCACGTGATCGCAGTCGCGCACTCGCGAGCGCACGAAGGCTCCGTCCAACAGTGCGTTAGCTCCGCGATCAGTCAGCATCGCCCGTTGGCCATCGGGCGCGACCATCGCTACCACGACACCCGTACGTGTCGGAGCACGCCACAGCTCGGGTTCCACACCCGCACGACGCAGGGCCGTCTCCACCAGCCAGGCCACCTCGTCGTCACCCGCGGCACCGACAAAGCGCACGCGGTGCCCCGCCGCCGCCAGCGCGCAGGCGAATGTCGCCGCCGCGCCCCCGCGACTCACGCGCACGTCGGCGGGAGTATCACTCGTCGGGGCCAGGTCGCCGATCGGGCGCACCACGACGTCAAGCATGACGTCGCCGACGACCACGACGCGGCTCACGTGGCCGACGACGCGAGCGCCACGGCGACGCGCCCGGCGAGAGCCGCGTTGGCGACCACCAGGTCGCGGTTGGTACGCACGCTCTCCCCACCGGTCACTCGTGCGAAGGCCGCCAGCATCACGGGGGTCACCGCCTGGCCCGTGGCACCCTCGACGCGCACCGCCTCGCGCGCCGCCGCCAGCGCACGGTCGTGCAGGTCACGCGAGAGTGCCGACGCGGACGCGACCGGGTTCGCGAGCAGGAAGCCCGTCGGAGAGAAGACTCGGTGGTGCGCGAAGGCCGCCGCGGCCTGCTCGGGCTCATCCAGTGACCAATCGAGATCCACGCCGCTGTCCTCGAGGTAGAAGCCGGGAAAGTGCCGGGTGCGGTAACCGACGACCGGCACACCCAGCGAATCGAGTCGCTCGAGCGTCGCGGGAATATCGAGAATTGACTTGACCCCCGACGCCACCACCAGAACCGGCGTGCGCGACAGCGCCGTCAGGTCAGCCGACTCGTCGAAACTCTGTGACGCCCCCTGGTGCACGCCGCCTAGTCCACCCGTCGCCATCACCGCCACACCCACCCGATGCGCCAGCGCAATCGTGCCCGCGACCGTCGTCGCGCCCCACGTGTGACTCGCGGTGGCTAACCCCAGGTCACGTGCCGAGAGCTTCGCCGCGCCGCGTGAGGGGTCAGCCAGCGCTTCAAGGTCCTGGCGCGTCAGGCCCACGATGGCCCGTCCCGCCACCACGCCCGCGGTCGCCGGCACCGCGCCGGCCGCGCGCACCGCCGCCTCGCAGGCGTCGGCTACGTCGAGGTTCACCGGAGCGGGCAACCCCTGTACGACGATCGTGCTCTCCAGGGCCACGACGGCACGGCGCTCGCTCAAGGCGGTGCGCACCTCCTCATTGACGTGAACGGCGGGGACGGAAGAAGAAGAGGTCACGAATGGCGAGTGTACTGTAGACACGTGATTACACCGACCGACGAGCAGTGGGAGAGGCTGCGCGACCGGGCCCGGCGCGCGACCACGCGCTCCTACGCGCCCTACTCCCACGTGCGAGTAGGAGCGGCGGGACTGAGCGACGACGGTGTCGTCGTCGAAGGGTCCAATGTCGAGAACGCCAGTTACGGCCTGACCCTGTGCGCCGAGTGCTCCCTCGTCAGTGACCTGCGCCGCGTGGGGGCCACGCGACTGGTCGCCGTCGCGGTAGTGGCCGGCGACGGCGAACCGATCACGCCGTGTGGGCGCTGCCGTCAACTCCTCTACGAGCACGGTGGACCGGACGTCCTGATCGACGCCGGTGCCGGCGCGACACCCCACCGTCTGGGGGACCTGCTCCCCGACGCCTTCGGTCCGGCCGACCTCGGACTGCGCGCCACTCCGTGACGTCCCCCCTCACCGCCGTGGACGTGATCGTCACCAAGCGTGACGGTGGCGCACTGAGCGACGAGGCCATCACCTGGACGCTGGACGCCTACGACCACGGCGAGATCGCCGACGAACAGATGGCCGCGCTCGCCATGGCGATCGTCTGGCGCGGACTCGACACCCGCGAGCTGCGGACCTGGACCGAACGCATGATCGAGTCCGGTGAGCGGTTGGATCTGAGCACACTCTCGCGCCCCACCGTCGACAAGCACTCCACCGGAGGCGTCGGCGACAAGATTTCACTCATACTGGCGCCCCTGGTGGCGTCGTATGGTGCGGCCGTCCCCCAACTGTCCGGCCGAGGTCTCGGGCATACCGGTGGCACACTCGACAAGCTGGAGTCGATTCCGGGGTGGCGCGCCCAACTGACGCCCGACGAGATTCGCCGCCAGCTCGAGGACGTGGGCGCGGTGATATGCGCGGCGGGCGATCAACTGGCTCCGGTGGACCGCAAACTCTACGCGCTACGTGACGTGACCGGCACCGTCGAGTCGATCCCCCTCATCGCCTCGTCCATCATGTCCAAGAAGATTGCCGAGGGAACGTCGGCGCTCGTCCTCGACGTCAAGGTCGGTCGTGGCGCGTTCATGGGCGACCGCGACCGGGCTCGCGAACTGGCGCGCACCATGGTCGAACTCGGTGAGGCTCACGGTGTACGCACCGTCGCCCAACTCACGGCGATGGACGCTCCGCTCGGACGTAGCGTCGGTAATGCCCTCGAGGTGAGTGAGTCCCTCGAGGTTCTGGCCGGCGGCGGGCCCCACGACGTGCGTGAGGTAACCCTGGGGCTCGCGCGCGACATGCTCGCTCTGGTCGGCCTGGACGCCGATCCGGCGACGCACCTTGACGACGGGCGCGCCCTCGAGGTCTTCCGACGCATGATTGCCGCCCAGGGTGGTGACCCGGACGCTCCCCTGCCGCGTGCCACGCACCGCGATGAGGTACTCGCCACTCGCGACGGTTACGTCCAAGCACTCGACGCGCGGTCCGTCGGCGTGGCCGCGTGGCGCCTGGGTGCGGGACGAGCGCGCAAGGAGGACCCGGTCAGCGCCGGTGCCGGTGTACTCTGCCTGGTACGCGAGGGCCAGCACGTCTCGGCGGGCGAGCCGCTCTTTGAGTTGCGGGCCGACGACGATGACCACCTCGCGCGCGGGCGAGCCGCCCTCGCGGACGCCGCCGTGATCGACGACGAGCCGGGAGAGTTGCGCCCCCTCCTGATCGAGCGCGTCACCCGCGACTCGGGACCGCTAGCGAGTTAACCACTCGCTAGCCTGGTCCCATGACGATCCCACTCACGCGCGACCTGATCGAGCGCGCCCCCAAGGTCCTCCTGCACGACCACCTCGACGGAGGCCTACGGCCCGCGACGGTCGTGGAGTTGGCGCAAGAGATCGGTTACTCCCTACCCACGAGCGACCCCGCCGAACTGGCGACGTGGTTCGTGGCCGACGAGCCCGGCGGTGACCTGGTTCGCTACCTCGAAGGATTCGCCCACACGACCGCGGTGATGCAGACGCGTGATCAGCTCGAGCGCGTGGCCAGTGAGTGCGCCCTCGACCTCGCGCGTGACGGCGTCGCCTACGCCGAGGTTCGTTTCGCCCCCGAACTACACACGCGCGCGCGACTCACGCACGCCGAAGTGGTCACCGCGGTACTGGCGGGTTTCGCTCACGGCACCGCCGCCGCGCAGCGCGAGGGTCGTACGATCATCGTGCGCACCATCTTGTCGGCGATGCGCCAGGCCCACCTCTCCGAGGAGATCGCTGCGCTGGCCGTGGCCTTCCGCGACGAGGGAGTGTGCGGCTTCGACATCGCGGGGCCCGAGGACGGCTTTCCCCCCACCCACCACCTCCGTGCCTTCCACCTGATCCAACGGGAGAACTTCCACCTCACCATTCACGCGGGTGAGGCCTTCGGCCTACCCTCGATCTGGGAGGCCGTCCAGTTCTGCGACGCCGATCGCCTCGGCCACGGCGTACGCATCGTCGACGACATCATCCACCATGGTGACGACGCCATTCTCGGACGACTGGCCAACTACGTCCGCGACCGGCGGATCCCCCTCGAAGTGTGCCCCACCTCCAACGTGCACACCGGAGCGGCTCGTTCGATCGCCGAGCACCCCATCGAACTACTGCGCCGCCTGCGCTTTCGCGTGTGCGTCAACACCGACAACCGGCTCATGAGCGGCATCACGCTGTCCGACGAGTTCGAGGCGTGCGCCACGGCCTTCCACTGGACCCTGGCCGACATGGAGTGGCTCACGCTCAACGCGGCCAAGAGCACCTTCTACCCCTTCGACCAACGCCTCGCCCTCATCAACCGGGTGATCAAGCCGGGCTTCGCGGATCTGGCGACGACAGATCCAGCCGCTCGCTGAGCTCGTCGAGTATCGCCGCGGCGCGCACGTGCGCCGCGGCACGGTGTTCAACGAGCGCGAGTGACGGCGCAGCGGTCACTTCGACGTACGCCTTGAGCTTGGGTTCGGTTCCCGACGGCCGCACGACGACGCGCGCGTCGTCGAGCACCAGCACCAACCCGGTCGTGGGCGGAAGACCGCGCCATCCACGGGCGAGATCGGCGACCTCGCGCACGGTCGCCGCACCCACGACCGAAGGAGGTGCGTCGCGTAGTCCCTCGTAAGCGTCGCGTAAACGCTCGCGCGCGTGATCACCCTCGACCCGCCAGGAGCGGTGATCGATCGCGTGCACGCCGTAGTCACGCTCGAGATCGTCGAGGCGATCGAGCAGCGTGCGCCCCTCGCGCGCGAGGTCGTGCGCGAGTCGACACAGGGCCAACGCCGCCGACACTCCATCCTTGTCGGCGACGAGAGGGTCCACAGCGAAGCCCAGGGCCTCCTCGTAGCCGAAGCGCAGCACGCCCGTCCCGGCGGCCTTGGCAATCCACTTGAAACCCGTCAGCGTCGTCACGCAGCGGACCCCGGCGCGCTCGGCCATCGCGGCGAGCATCGTCGAGGACACCACGCTGGTAGCCACCACGTCGTCAGGGCCCGTGGCCGTCGCCAGAAGATGAGAACCCAACAGCCAGCCAATCTCGTCGCCGAGCAGTACTCGCCACCCCGCGGGTCCGCGCACGGCCGCCCCGAGACGGTCGGCGTCAGGATCATTCGCGATGACCAGATCCGCTCCCACCTCGTCGGCGCGGGCCATGGCGAGGTCGAGCGCTCCCGGCTCCTCGGGGTTAGGAAACACCAGGGTCGGAAAGGCGGGGTCGGGCACGAACTGTGACTCCACGACGGCGACCCGCGAGAATCCGGCCGCCGCCAACATCTCCGTCGCGAGCCGACCACCGACGCCGTGCAGCGGAGTGTAGGCGACGGCCAGGTCGCTGCCACCAGGCACGGCGAAGCGCGCCACGAGGTGATCGCGGTAAGCGTCGAGCACCGGCGCCCCGATGACGTGATGGCGCGGGTCGTCGCGATCCCCGAGGATCGCGGGTCCGGCCCGTCGCGCCCCGTCCTGCACCGTGGCGTCATGCGGAGGAATAATCTGCGACGCGTCGGGACCATAGAGTTTGTAGCCGTTGTCGAGCGGCGGATTGTGGCTCGCCGTGATCATGATTCCCGCCACAGCGCCTAGCGCGCGCACCGCGTAGGACACCAGGGGCGTGGGCAGGGGCCGCGGCATCTCCCACACCACGACGCCCGCGCCGAGCAAGACTCGCACCACCTCGTCGTTGAAGCGCTCGGAGCCGTGACGCGCGTCACGCCCCACCACCACGCCCCGTTCGAGGTCGGCCCCGGTGGCCGCAAGCCAGGCCACGACCCCCTGCGTCGTACGGCGCACGCTTAGGCGGTTCATTCCCGCCGGACCCGCCATTTCTGGCCCGCGCAGCCCCGCGGTACCGAACTCCAGCGGATGAGCGAACCGTCGATCCAGTTCCTCCTCGTCACCGGCGGCCACCAAGCGCTCGAGCGTGTCGCGATCCTCGGCATCGGGGTCGGCGGCGATCCACTCCCTCACCCGTTCGACCAACTCGGGACGCACCTCGTGGGTCTCGGCGGAGCGAGTCACGGCCGGATCGGTCACAGCCGGGGCACCAGACGCGCCAGCACGTCGCCCAGCGAGTGTGCCGCCTGCTGACCCGTCGCCAGCACCTCGCGGTGGTCAAGCGGGGCCGCGGCCACCCCGGCCGCCGGATTCGAGACCAGGCTGAGCGCCAGCACCTCCGCACCCAGGTGGCGCGCGGCGATGGCCTCCAGCACCGTCGACATCCCCACGAGGTCCGCGCCCGACCGACGCAGCGCCTCGATCTCCGCGGGCGTCTCGTAGTGGGGTCCACGCAAGCCCGCGTAGACCCCCTCGCCCAGGGTGGGCACCACCTCGTGCGCGAGCGTACGCAGTCGCGCGCTGTACAGATCCGTGAGGTCCACGAAGCGCGCGGCGTAGGACGCGGGGGGCGCCTCGCCCTCGAGGGGCGAGGTTCCGGTGAGGTTCAGATGATCGCGCACGACAACCACCGAGCCCGGCGTCAGCGCCGGGTCGATGCCGCCCGCGGCGTTGGTCAGTACGACCACCCGAGCCCCCGCCGCCAGCACGGTGCGCACCGGATGAACGACGTGAGCGGCGTCGTAGCCCTCGTACAGGTGGACACGGCCGGCCACCAGGGCAACGCGCCGTCCCCCCACCTCAAGCGAGAGAATCGCGCCGTCGTGGCCGGGCACCGTGGGGGTCGCGAAGCCGCTCAGGTCACGAGTCGCCACGACGCGCGACGGTTCACCGAGTGCCACCGCCCCTTCTCGCCAGCCCGAGCCGAGCACCACGGCCACGTCGAAGTGATCGACGCCGCTGCGCGCGCACAGCTCACGGGCGGCGCGCTCGGCGAGTTCGTACGGACCGCTCACTGACCCACCGTGTGCCACACCGTCGACGTCTCGACGAACGCGCGCAGGCGCCGTAGGGGCGCCTCGGCTCCACCGTGACCCGGGCGCAGCACTCGCTTGATCGAGGCGGCGGCCACCGCAGCGAGGTCACCGGTGGCGCCGAGTGCCCCTTCGAGGTCGATCCCGTCCACGTCCTCGTGGCTCGCCAACACTGGGGCGAGTTCCTCGAGCGATCCCGTCAGCACGTTCACCACGCCGCCGGGCACGTCCGCCGTGGCGCTCATCTCCCCGAGTAGCACGGCGGGCAGTGGGCGCGTCGCGCTGGCCAACGCGATCACGGCATTGCCCACGCACAGTGGCGCGGCCACCACGTCCACGAAGCCCTCTAACGAAGAGTCGCGTGGCGCCAGAACCGCCACGACGCCGCTGGGCACGGGAAGGGAGAAGTTGAAGAAGGGACCCGCCACCGGGTTGGCCCCGCCAAAGACCTGCGTCACCTTGTCGGTCCAGCCCGCGTACCACACCAGCCGATCCACCGCCCGACCCACGCTGGCACGAGCGTCGGCCGCGCTGAGACCCTCGGCGGCGGCCACCTGCTCCGCCAACTCGTGCGAGCGCGCGTCGGCCATCTCGGCCCACCGGTAGAGAACCTGACCACGGTTGTACGCGCTCGCGCCCCACCAGCGCGGCTGAGCCGCGCGCGCGGCGCGCACGGCGTCACGTACGTCCTTGCGCGAGGCACGCGCGACGTTAGCCACGAAGGCACCGTGCGCATCGACAACCTCGTAGGTTCGACCCGACTCCGAACGCGGGAACGCGCCGTCGATCAGCAACTTGTACGTCTTGCGTACGTCAAGGCGCTCAGACATCGAGGTACGCCGCCAGTCCCTGTCGGCCGCCCTCGCGTCCGAATCCCGACTCGCGTACGCCACCGAAGGGGCTGGTCGGGTCGAAGCGATTATACGTATTGGCCCAGATCACCCCGGCGCGCAGTCGCTCAGCCACCCACAAGGTCCGGCTCCCCTTCTCGCTCCACACGCCGCACGCCAGTCCGTACGTGGTGTTGTTCGCCTTGGACACCGCCTCCTCGGGCGTACGAAACGTCAACACCGAGAGAACGGGTCCAAAGATCTCCTCACGTGCGATACGGTGCGTCTGGGAGACATCGGTGAAGACCGTCGGCGCGAACCAGTAACCCTGTTCGGGAAGGGCGCAGGAACTGGAGTAGCGCGTCGCCCCCTCACTCTCACCCGCCGCCACCAGTTCCTCGATGCGCGTCAGCTGGGCGCGCGAATTGATGGCCCCGACGTCGGTGTTCTTGTCCAGGGGATCACCCACGCGCAACTGCTCGACGCGACGCTCGAGACGGCGCAGCACCTCGTCGGCGACGGTCTCCTGGACGAGGAGACGCGAGCCAGCGCAACACACGTGCCCCTGATTGAAGAAGATACCGTCGATGATCCCCTCGATCATCTCGTCGATCGGGGCGTCGTCGAAGACGATATTGGCGCCCTTACCACCGAGCTCCAGGGTTAGGTGCGTGCCGCGCCCGGCGAGGCGCGCCTGAATAGCCCGACCCACCTCCGTCGATCCCGTGAAGGCGATTTTGTCCACGCCGGGGTGCTCGACCAGAGCGGCGCCGGTAGCACCATCGCCGGTCACGATGTTCACGACCCCCGGGGGAAGTTCGGCTTGCTGGAGTATCTCCGCCAGTATCAGCGCGCTCAGCGGGGTCGTCTCGGCCGGCTTGAGCACGCAGGTATTACCGGCGGCCAGGGCGGGAGCCAACTTCCAGGCCGCCATCAACAGCGGAAAGTTCCACGGGATTATCTGGCCGGCCACACCGAGCGGACGCGGATTAGCTCCGTAGCCCGCGTGATCGAGCTTGTCGGCCCACCCCGCGTAGTAGAAGAAGTGGGCAGCGGCGAGGGGGATATCCACGTCGCGCGACTCACGAATCGGCTTACCGTTATCGAGCGTCTCGACCACCGCCAACTCGCGGGAACGCTCCTGGATCAGTCGAGCGATGCGGAAGAGGTACTTGGCGCGCTCGGCCCCCGAGGTGACCGACCACACGGTGTCGTAGGCGTGGCGCGCGGCGCGTACCGCCCGATCCACGTCCTCGTCGACGGCGTGGGCCACCGTGGCGAGCGTCGCCTCGGTGGCTGGGTTGAGCGTCGGAACCTGCTCGTGGGCACCGGGGTCGGTGAAGGTCCCATTGATAAACAGACCGTAACTCGGCGCGAGACGAGCCAGTGACGCCGACTCCGGGGCCGGATCGTAGGCCAACCACCCGAGTTCGGAATTGGCGAGGGGTCGCGAGCTCACGTCAATCCCCGCTGAACTCGTCGGGGCGTACGTAGACGCCTCGGCGCTGCATCAGACGCTGCGCCAGCAAGTCATTGAGCAGAGAGGACGCGCCAAAGCGAAAGAGATCCGGCGTCAGCCACGCCGAGCCCGCGGTTTCGTTCACGATCACCAAGTAGCGCAGCGCGTCCTTGGACCGACGAATTCCACCGGCGACTTTGACGCCCACGAGTCGCCCCGTGCTCTCGGCAAAATCGCGAGCCGCCTCCAGCATCACCAGGGCGACGGTCGGCGTCGCGGAGACTCCCACCTTGCCGGTCGAGGTCTTGATGAAGTCCGCTCCTCCGAGCATCGCCAGCCAACTCGCGCGTCGCACGTTGTCCAGGGTCACCAACTCACCCGTCTCGAGGATGACCTTCAGGTGCGCGTCACCGCAGATCGACTTCACCGCGACGACCTCATCAAAGACCTGGCCGAGACGACCCGACAGAAACGCGCCACGGTCAATGACCATGTCGATCTCGTCGGCTCCGGCGTCGAGCGCGTCACGTACGTCGGCGAGCTTCACCGCGAGCGACGCCCGACCCGACGGGAACGCGGTCGCGACCGCGGCGACCTTCACCGTCGAGCCTTCGAGGCGCTCGCGCGCGTGCGCCACGAGGTCCGGGTAAAGACACACGGCGGCGACCGACGGAATGGAGGGATCTCTCGGGTCGGGTCGCCGCGCCTTAGCGCACAGCGAACTCACGCGACCGAGCGTGTCCGCACCCTCCAGAGTGGTGAGATCAACCATCGAGATCGCCAGGTCGAGGGCCGCCCACTTGGTCGCGCGCTTGATCGATCGTGTCGCCAGACGGGCGGCACGAGCCTCGGCGCCGACGGCGTCCACACCCGACAGACTCGCCAGGATCGAGCGAAGTTGCCCCTCGGTCTCGACCGTCGGCACGCCCGCGCCAGGGCCGAGGCGTACCTGAGCTCCCGTCGTCGGCAGCGTGGTCGTACTCACGTCACCACGCTAGCAAGCGCCGGGTTGGTCACCTCGTCGATCACTCCCCGGGGGCAGTCCACCGGGGCAGTTGCGACGCGTCGGCGCGCTCACGCAGCGAGGGAGCTCCGGCGTCCTTCGCCGACATGATGGGCTCACCGTCGAGGGGCCAGGGCACCGCGATCGCGGGGTCGAAGGGATTGATTTCCAACTCCACGGAGGCGTTGAACGCCGAGGAGAGCAAGTACGTCAAGGCGGCGTGCTCGCTCGTGACGCAGAAGCCGTGCGCCACGCCCGCCGGCAGCCACACGCTCACCCCGAGGTCCTCGGCGAGGTGCACGACCTCGACCGCGCCGTAGGTGGGCGAACCCACGCGCACGTCAACAATCACGTCGTCGAGAGTGCCGTAGGCGCAGGTCACCACCTTGGCCTGGCCTTCGGGCGCCACCGAGTAGTGCAGACCGCGCACGACGTTACGCGCGCTCATCGAGAGGTTGGCCTGGGCCACGACGAACGACCCACCGAGGTCCTCGACGCCGCGGTGCGTGTACCACTCGCGAAAGAAGCCCCGCTCGTCGCCCCACACGGGTGACGTGAAGACGACGAGCCCCTCGATCGACCGCGACTCCGCGTTCACGCGCTCACCGCCGTCAGGGGACGCCACCACGACTCGTGCTCGCGGTACCAGCGCACCGTCGCGGCCAGTCCCTCGTCGAAGTTCACCCGCGGCCGGTAGCCGAGCTCCTCGCGGATCTTGGTCCAATCGACGCAGTAGCGTCGGTCGTGGCCGAGACGATCGGTGACGGGTTCGATCATCGACTCGTCGTGACCGAGTAGCGCCAGGAGCCTTCGGGTCAGGTCTCGATTAGTAAGTTCGGTACCACCGCCGATGTTGTAAATCTCTCCCGCGCGCCCTCGCTCGAGCACCAGCAGCACGCCTCGGCAGTGGTCGTCGACGTGAAGCCAGTCGCGTACGTTCAGCCCGTCACCGTAGAGCGGCACCCGCCGTCCGTCGATCAGGTTCGTGACGAACAGCGGAATCACCTTCTCGGGGAACTGGCGCGGGCCGTAATTGTTCGAGCATCGCGTCACGCTCACGGCGAGTCCGTAGGTGCGGTGGTAGGCCAGCGCGGCTAGGTCTGAACCAGCCTTGCTGGCCGAGTAGGGGGAGTTGGGCTCGAGCAGGTGATCCTCGCGCCACGATCCCTCGGGGATGGACCCGTACACCTCGTCCGTGGACACGTGCACCACTCGCTCAACTCCCCCGCGCCGGGCGGCCTCGAGGAGGGTCTGGGTTCCGAGCACGTTGGTCGTGAAGAACGCGTTCGCCCCAGTCAGGGACCGATCGACGTGGCTCTCCGCCGCGAAGTGGACGAGGGCCCGTGCACCGCGCAACAGTTCGTCGCACAGGGCCTGGTCCAGGATCGAGCCGTGCACGAAGCGCACGCGCGGATCGTCGCGTACGGCCTCGAGATTCTCCCGACGCCCCGAGTAGGTCAGCGCGTCCAACAGGACGAACTCGTCGTAGCCGAGACGCTCCGCGTCGGCGAGCAGTAGTTCGGTGAAGCGAGATCCGATGAATCCCGCCGCCCCGGTTATGACCACGCGCACGTCAGGACCTCATCTTCGTCAGGGGATACGTGGTCTCTTATACTACTGGAGTGAAGGGAATCATCCTGGCTGGCGGCAGTGGCACGCGCCTGCACCCGATCACGAGGGCCGTCTCCAAACAACTCCTCCCGATCTACGACAAGCCAATGATCTACTACCCGCTGAGCACGCTCATGCTCGCGGGCCTGCGCGAGATCCTGCTCATCACGACGCCGCACGACCAACCCGCGTTTCGTCGCCTGTTGGGCGACGGCTCCCAGATCGGTCTGACACTCTCCTACGTCGTGCAGCCCGAACCTAACGGTCTCGCCCAAGCCCTCGTACTCGGCGAGGACTTCCTCGCCGGAGACCGCTGCGCCCTCATCCTCGGCGACAATCTCTTCTACGGGCCAGGACTCGGGACACACCTCTCCCAGAACGTGGAGGTGGACGGAGCCCTCATCTTCGCCTACCAGGTCAGCGATCCGCGCGCCTACGGCGTGGTCGAGTTCGACGAGACCGGGCGGGTGCTGTCGATCGAAGAGAAGCCGGCGGTGCCCAAGAGCTCCTACGCCGTTCCGGGAATCTACTTCTACGACGCCCAGGCACCCGCGATCGCGCGCACGCTCACGCCGAGCGCCCGCGGCGAACTGGAGATCACCGCTCTCAACAACGCCTACCTCGCCCAGGGCCGCCTGCACGTCGAAGTTCTCTCGCGCGCGACCACCTGGCTGGACACCGGCACCCACGAATCGCTCTACGAGGCGGGCGGGCTTATTCGCACGCTCCAGCACCGGACCGGGCTGCGCATCGGCGACGTCGAACAGATCGCCCGCGACCAAACGTGGATCTAGACGCCTCGGCTGACCGCAGGCTACGGTAGCGGGAGCCCCGTAGGGTAGCCCGACCGTCCCGAGCGCCGCTCGAGGGGCCGGACCACACCCAACGACAGGTACGGCACGACGTCAACGAAGTAACGAGTAAGAGGAGAAGCGCCATGACGACCATTACCGTCTCGAGTCCCCCGCGCCGCGTGCTGGGCGACGTCGTGTCCGAGTCGCTGCTGGGCGACGTGTTCCTCGTCGTCGGCGCGGCCGCCCTCGTCGGCCTGCTGGCCCAGGTATCCATCCCGCTCGGCTTCACGCCGGTGCCGATCACGGGCCAGACCCTCGGCGTCCTACTCGCGGGAACGGCGCTCGGCTGGCGACGCGCAGGGCTGTCGATGGCCCTCTACGTCGCGGCGGGGGTGGCCGGAGTCCCCTGGTTCGCCCAACACTCCCACGGCCTGCCCACGGCTACCTTCGGCTACCTGCTCGGCTTCGTGCTGGCCGGCTCGCTCCTGGGATGGCTCGCGGGACGCGGTCACGACCGTACGGTGCGCCACGCGCTCTCCTCGATGCTGCTCGGCGAAGCCGCTATCTACGCGGTGGCCGTGCCGTGGCTCGCCGTCTCGCTCCACGTCTCGCTGGTCCACGCCGTGACCCTCGGCCTCACGCCTTTCGTGATCGGTGACCTGATAAAGGCGCTCCTCGCAGGGTTGGTCCTGCCGGCGTCGTGGCGCGTGGTGGACCGGCTCAGTCGCGCGAAGGGTTAACGACCGTCGGGAAAGCCGAGGAACGCCGCGACCTCGCCGTAGGCCACGCGCTTGTGCGCCGCCAACGTGGCGCGATCCTTCATCGCCACGGCCGCCGCCACCTCCACGGCGCGGGTGACGAGGTTCTCCTCGGATACCGACTCCTGTACGATCCCCGCGGCGATCGCGTCATCAGCCCCGTAACGACGGGCGGTGAGCATTGCGTCGATCGCCGTCGCGCGAGGTAACCGATTGAACAGGATGGCGGCCAACTTCGCGTCGAGGGAGAAGCCAATGTCGGCCTCGTTCATACACCAGAATCCACGATCAGCGCGCATCACGCGATAGTCCGCGGCGCACGACAGGAGTGCCCCGCCGGCGAAGGTGTGCCCGTTGAGCGCCGCGACCGAATAGGCGGGAAAGAGCAGTAGCCGCGCCACGGCCCGATGGAGCGCGCGTAACGTCTCGGCAAGTTCCTCGGGGTCCGCGCCGAAGCGCGCGAGGTCCAACCCGTTGGAGAAGAACTTTCCCACGCCCGTCCAGACGATCGCCAGTGGGCCGGACTCCTCCTCGAGGTCGTCGAGGATCGCGTCGAGCCAACTCAGCGAATCGCGATTGATACGATTTTCACCATCGTCCCACGTGATAACCGCCACCGCACCGTCGCGCGTCACCGACATTCCCACGGACCGAGCCTAGACCGCCCGTCGCGCGCGAGGGACTAGGTTGACGATCATGAGTGACGCTTCCTCTTCGGTACCCGAGCCCGACGTCAGCGCGGACAGTCCGATCTCGGAGAACTGGGTCTGGGTGGGCCCGCACCGACCCGCGGTACCGCGCGTCCTCGTCGAACAAATGGCTCGCGGGTGGCGCGACGAGCCACCGTCCGACGCCGTTCACCCGAGCGCCGACGTCGCGCGAGCCCGTCGCGAGTGGCTCGGGGCGCACTTCGCGGAGCGCACCGTCGTCGTACCCGCGGGCGGACTCAAGGTACGAGCTAACGACACCGACTACCGCTTCCGCCCGGGTAGCGACTTCTTCTACCTGACCGGGTGCGACGAACCCGACTGCGTGCTGGTGATCACCGCCGGACCGTCGACCAACCGCGCGACACTCTACGTGCCGAGCCGGCGCGACTATCACACCCACGAGTTCTTCACCGACTCGCGTTACGGCGAACTGTGGGTGGGTGCGCGTCGCGGCGTCACCGAGGCCGAGGCCTACTACGCGGTGCCGACCGCGCCGCTCGAGTACCTCGAGAAGGACCTCGCCTCGTTGCACGGGGAGACGGCGTGCGTGCGCGGAATCGACCCCCGCGTGGACGCGCTTCTCGAGCCCTGCGACGCCGACGTTGACCTGGCAGCGGCGCTGAGCGAGCACCGCTTGGTGAAGGACGACTTCGAGGTGACTCAGCTCGAGGGGGCTATTGCGTCCACCGTGCGAGGCTTCGAGGACGTCGTACGGGCACTGCCGGCCGCCGTAGGCCACGGCGAGCGACTCGTCGAGGGCGTCTTCAACATGCGCGCGCGCGTCGAGGGAAACGACGTGGGCTACGACACCATCGCGGCAAGCGGATCGCACGCGACCACGCTTCACTGGACGCGCAACGACGGAGTGGTGCGCCACGGCGACCTCCTACTTCTCGACGCGGGCGTCGAGTGCGCGAACCTCTACACCGCCGACGTGACGCGAACCCTTCCCGTAAGCGGAGTCTTCTCGCCCGCCCAGCGCCGCGTGTACGACCTCGTACTGGCCGCCCAGGACGCCGGCATCGCGGCGGTTCGTCCCGGAGTCCCCTTCCACGCGGCCCACGACGCGGCGATGGCCGTGCTGGTCCAGGGTCTGGTCGACCTCGGCATTCTGGACGGAGACCCGCAGGTGGCCCTACGCCGCGATCGCCAACTGCACCGACGCTACACCCTGCACGGCGTCAGCCACATGCTGGGACTCGACGTTCACGACTGCGCTCAGGCGCGCAACGACGTCTACCTGGGCGATCTCGCCGAGGGCTACGTACTCACCGTCGAGCCCGGTCTCTACTTTCAGCCCCACGACACCACGGTGCCCGAAGAGTACCGCGGCATCGGCGTACGCATTGAGGACGACGTGCTGGTCACCGCCGACGGCGCGCGCAATCTATCCGCGGCCCTGCCCCGACGAGCGGACGAGGTCGAGGCGTGGATGGCGTCGCTGTGGTCACGCGGACCGCTGCTGGCCTTCGAGTGACGTCAGACGAAGCGGCAGGTGGCGGGGTCCGCGCACCTGGCCGGGAGCCCACGTGACACCCGCCGCGTCGGCTAACTCGAAGCGCGGGTAGCGAGCGAGAAACTCCTCGAGCGCGACGCGCAACTCGAGGCGCGCGAGGTTAGACCCCGCACACCGGTGGATACCCAGCCCGAACGCGAGGTGACGGTTTTCTCGCCGGTCGATGACGAAGCGGTCGGCGTCAGGAAAGGCGGCCGGATCGCGGTTCGCGGCGGGGAATCCGAGCAGAATCCAGTCGTCGCGCTTCATCGCGCAGCCCACGTAGTCGACGTCCTCCTTGACCAGGCGAGCCATCGACACCGGCGCGTAGAACCGGAGGAACTCCTCCACCGCCGTGGCCATGAGGTCGGGCTCGCCGGCGAGCCGCGCGAGGTCCTCGGGGTGCGTCGCGAGATGCCACAACGACGCGCCAATGGCCGACCACGTCGTGTCGATGCCGGCCACCAGGATAAGGATCATTGTCCCAAAAACGTGTTCGGGGGAGAGTCGGTGACCCGCCACCTCGACGGAGAGTAGGTACGAGGTGAGGTCGTCGCGCGGGTGCTCCCGATGGTCCTCGATCTGGGCAGCGAAGTACTCCTCGATCGGCGCGAACTGCTCGATGCGCTGCTCCACCGGCTGATCGATCCCCTCGAGCACGACGTGAACGAACTCGCGGAAGAGGTCCTCGTCGCGTTCGGGAAAACCCAGCATCCGAATGATCACCGCCGGAGGGATGAACTGAGCAAACTCGGTACCCGCGTCGATCTCGTCGCGCCCGGCCAGCCCGTCGAGAAGTCGGCGGCACAAGTCGCGAATCATCGGCTCGAGTGCGTTGATCGGGCCGGGGGCGAAGGCCGGCAGGATGAGTCGGCGGGCGATCTGGTGAAACGGCGGATCCGACGAGATCGGGGGAGCCACGCCGATCGGAGCCGGAGGAGCATCCTCGAGCGGACGTCCGTGGCCGATCACCACGGTACGGCTCGTGAAGTGGTCGGTGTCATTCGCGATACGCGACACCGCGTCGTGCGTCGTCGGAAACCACCCGCCGCCGTAGCGCTCGGTGTGCGCGACGGGGCAGCGCTGACGCAAATCGTCCCAAATCGGGTAGGGATCGGCCACCCAGCGCGGATCCGTATGATCCCAGTCCGTCGCGAAGTCACTCACCGGAACCTTGTCGCTCACGACGACTCCCTCAGTGACACCGCGTGCTCCGGACAGTTCGCCACGGCCAGGCGCGCCGCCTCGCGCTGCGCGTCACTCACGGTGCCGTCGCCGAGCACGACCCCGTTACCCAGATCATCAAAGGTGAAAAGTTCCGGGGCCAGGGAGAAGCACCGACCGTGGCCCTGACAGCGATCGACGTCGATTGAGACCCTCACGGTTACCCCCCGCCGGGCTCACCCTACTACTGGGTAACGCCCTGGTGACCAGCCAGAATACTGTGAGACTTCACAGGATGACGCTAGTCGGTCTCGATCTCCTCGCGGCTAATGCCGAGGAAGTAGAGCACGGCGTCCAGGTAGGGCACCGACAGCGCCGCGTCGGCGTGCTCACGCACCACCGCCTTAGCGTTGAACGCGATACCTAGGCCGGCCGTCGACAGCATGTCGATATCATTCGCCCCGTCGCCCACGGCCACGGTCTGGGCCAGCGGCACTCCCACCTCCTCGGCGAAGCGGCGCAGCGCCCGGGCCTTGCCCGCGCGGTCCACGATGGGGCCGAGGACGCGCCCGGTCAAGTGACCGTCGACAATCTCCAGCCGGTTGGCCTCAAGGTAGGGTACGCCCAACTCCTCGAGCAACGGCGCGAGCACCTCCACGAAGCCCCCCGAGACCACGGCCGCGACGTACCCCAAGCGGCTCAGTGTGCGCAGCAGCGTGCGCGCACCCGCGGTGAGGCGCAGCCGCGAGCGTACCTCGTCGAGGACGTCCACGGGCAGTCCCGCCAACACGGCCACCCGCCGGCGCAGCGAGTCGGCGAAGTCCAGTTCCCCGGCCATCGTGGCCGCGGTCACCGCCGCCACCTCGTCGGCGCGCCCGGCCACCTCGGCCAGAAGATCAATGACCTCGTCGCGCAGCAACGTGGAGTCCGCGTCCATGACCACCAGGTGCTTGGCACGCCGGTGCAGCCCCGCGCGCTGCACCGCGAGGTCCAACCCGAGGTCCTGAGCCGCCGCGGTGACCCGCCGGCGCAGGGCGTCATGATCGGGCCCGCGTACCACCAACTCGTAACAGTCCACGGGATACGTCGCGAGGTGCACGATGCGCTCGCACGTCGCCCCCGTGGCGGCGATCGACGAGAACACGCCCTCGAGCGCCGCCGCCCCGATGGCGGGCGCCAGCAACGTGACGAGAAGTCGGTGCCCCGCCGTCACTTCGCTGACGATGACCGGCTCCACGCTGACCGTCAGACCGTCGCGGGCCACCCCGTGATCAATCACACGCTGTCGCACCCGTGACGCACTGAGCGCCTCGTCGGTCGAGAGCTCCACGCACAGCACCAGCTGACCGCGCAGCGTGATCTGAGCCACGTCGCGCAACGAGGTCGCGTCGCTGGCGAGGGTCGCCAGCGCGGCGAACAGTTGCGCGGCGACCCCCACGCGATCAGTTCCACTCACGGTCACCAGGTACGTGGTCGAGGCCATTCTCCGAGCGTAGGGCGCGGCCGTCTAGTCGAGCGACGCCGCGCGACTCGCCCGCAGCGCGGCGACGTGCACGTCGTGGCGCGCGTCGAGGCGCCACAGCGAGCGTAGTCCGGCCCCCTCCGCGACCACCGAGTCCGTGCACGCCAGCCCGCCCAGGGACAGTGACGCGCGCAGTCTCACCCGCCGGACCATGAGGCCGGCGCGAAACTGACCGCCCGTTGGACCAATCGAGTAGGAGATCAGTTCGATGCCCGCCATGCGTCCGCGCACCTCGAGAGGAATTGATCCCTTATGAAGAAGTTTCCATAAGGGATCGGTGACGTAGGTCGCCTGACCGCCGAGAGCCGTCACGAAGCCGGCCACGTACAGCCGCCGGAACGACGCGGCAGCTCGCCAGAGCGCCAGGTCCACGCCCAACGACCTCATGGCGCGCCCGGACGCCACCCCTGCTCGGGGGAGTAGTGGCGCAGCACCCGAGCCGGCACACCGCCAAGAACCACGTGATCGGGGAAGGAGCCGCGCACGACGGCTCCGGCCGCCACCACCGTGTGCTGACCCAGACTCGTCCCCGGAAGGATCACGGCGTGGGCCCCGATCCAACTACCCGAGCCGATCCGCACGGCAGCCTCAGTGGGGCGCTGCCAACCGATGGCCTCGTCGGGGTTCTCGTAGGAGTGATTCTGATCGGTGATGTAGACGTACGGTCCGGTCTGAATCTCGTCACCCAGCACTATCGACCAGTGACCGACGAGGTGCGAGCCCCGACCGATGACGCAACGTCGCCCGATCGACACGACGGGTGAACTCATCATCACCTGATCTCCATTGATCCCGGCGGTGACACATACGTTGGGACCGATCAGCGTCTCATCGCCGATGGATAGGTAACGCTCGTTGTAGACGACACCCTGGGGCGCCATCAACGCGGCTCGCTGGCCGAAGTAGTAGAAACGCCGTGCGTACGGATCATCGGGGCCGACGGTCGCTACATCGTTCACGTAGCGACGCGTCGCGCGGATCCCCGCGCCCAGGGCGTGACGGAGCCGACGGCGCACGGACATGCGAGTCACGCTACCGCGAAGGCACCCCGCGACTGCGCGACGCCGGTCGCTCGACATCGTCGCCACGAGCGCGCGGGCCCGCGTCCTGGCGTCAGTCCAGCGTCAGCGGCGCGTCCACGTCGAGATCCCCTGAGCCGCCGACTACATCGGGTGCCAGCGACTCGGCCAAGTGCTCACGGACCCGACCGTCGATCTCGGCCATCAGTTGAGGGTTCTCGCGCAGGAACGCCTTCACGTTCTCACGACCCTGGCCCATCTGTTCCCCCTCGTAGGTGAACCACGCCCCCGCCTTTTTCACGAATCCCAGCTCCACCGCAACGTCCAGCACTGATCCCTCACGACTGATGCCCTGCCCGTACGTGATGTCGAACTCTGCTTGCTTAAAGGGTGCGGCGCACTTGTTCTTCACCACCTTGACCCGCGTACGGTTCCCGACGACCTCCGTACCGTCCTTGATCGACTCGATGCGCCGAATGTCCAAACGAACCGACGCGTAGAACTTCAGTGCGCGTCCTCCCGGCGTCACCTCGGGCGAGCCGTAGATGACGCCGATCTTCTCGCGCAACTGGTTAATGAAGACGGCCACCGTGTTGGACTTGGACAAGCCACCGGTGAGCTTACGCAGGGCCTGGCTCATAAGACGCGCCTGGAGCCCTACGTGCGAGTCGCCCATGTCGCCCTCGATCTCCGCCCGAGGCGTCAATGCCGCCACCGAGTCAATGATGATGACATCGAGGGCCCCCGAACGTATCAGCATGTCCGTGATCTCGAGTGCCTGCTCCCCCGTGTCGGGCTGGCTGATCAGCAGGTCGTCAACGTTGACCCCGATGGCTCTCGCGTAGACCGGGTCCATAGCGTGCTCCGCGTCAATGTACGCGCAGACGCCTCCGTTGCGCTGGGCCTCGGCGACCACGTGCATCGCGAGGGTCGACTTACCTGACGACTCGGGTCCGTAGAGTTCGACGATGCGCCCCCGCGGCAGACCCCCGATCCCGAGAGCCATGTCCAGAGCCAGAGCCCCCGTCGAGATGGACTCGATATTCATGTGCAGGTTCTCACCTAGGCGCATGATCGAACCCTTGCCGAACTGCTTCTCGATCTGGCCCAGGGCCGCGTCGAGGGCCTTTGCGCGATCGTCGGTTGCCATGCCGTTCTCCTTGGTCGTCGTCACGTGCGGCACGCTACGTACCTAGTGTGACATCGGTCGTGCTCTGCTCTACCGCAGGTTACTACGAACACCTGTTCGTATCTAGCACCAACGCTGAGAATTTCTACGTGTTCTAGTGAGCCGTCGCCAGAACGCGTCCGCAGCCCGGGCCATTGGCCCCATGCGCGGCGGTCCTTGCCTTCGTCGGTCCACCCCCGGTCGGCCCTGCTGAGCGTGGTCGGCGACCACGGTCAGGTATCAGGTAGCGGTGCCCCTCGCGAGGGGAGATCTCGTCGACCCCGCTGCCAGTGAGCCCCTCGAAACGGGTCTCATCGGTCAGTTGGTCCACGACGTCGGTGACGACCGTGGCGACCGCCTCCCAGCTGACGCGCAGCAGTCTGGTCAGGGTGGTCTTGTCGGTGCACTGGGCGAGCCACGCCACGACCGCACAGAAAGAGTTAGCGGGCCGGGCACCGGGTGGCGGCCAGGGGACGTCCTCGCCGCGCTCGCGCAGGCACGGGGGGCACGTGATGCGACAGATCTCGGCGTTGAGGAAGCACTTGGCCGCCCCGGGGTCCAGGTGGCGCCAGCAACGAGTCGAGCGGCCGTCGTGGGTGGTGTGGATCAGCCGCAGGGACACTGGTGACGACGCTTTCGTCGGCGGATCTTGACCACCACTGCTTCGGGCGTAAAGGTAACACTCACAACGACGACACCGTCGCCGGCGATGACGCGACTCCAAGCAGTGGCGGCACGCATGTCGTTCCTTGTGCTTCGGCTGTGTGAACGCTTCCGACACTACGAGAACTACGTGCGCGCCCTTTGACGAGGATCCCGCGTGTCGCACCGTGACCATTGATCCCAGCGTGGACTGGCTTGTCGAGGACGTGCCGCCTCGATGAGAGCATTACGTTACCCACGGAGACCCGAGGAGTCCCGTACATGATGGCCAGATTGATCGAGATGCCCCGCAACATCGGCGCGAGTTCCC
>JAJYSU010000035.1 GCA_021793395.1 Actinomycetes bacterium | reverse complement strand
GGGCGGCCCTCACGGTGAACTTCCTCATCCCCCGACTCATGCCCGGCAATCCGGCCGAGGCCATGATGGCCAAGTTCCACGGCCACGTGAACCCGGCCGCCCTCAAGGCCCTCGAGGTGGCCTTCGGGGTGCATACTCACGAGAGTCTGGTCGCGGCGTACTTTGCCTACATCAACAACACGCTGCACGGCAACTTGGGCATCTCCACCAGTTACTTTCCGCTTCCGGTGCGCACGGTTATTTTACGGGCCCTCCCGTGGTCGCTGGGTTTGGTGGGGGTGGCCACGGTGCTCGGCTTCATCATCGGCACGGCGATTGGCGCGATCGTGGCGTGGCGTCGCGGTGGCGTCATGGACGCGGTCGTGCCCCCCACCTTCATCGTCATCTCGGCCTTTCCCTACTTCTGGGTCGGGCTGCTGTTCATCTGGCTCTTCGCCCTGACGCTCAACTGGTTTCCGTTGCTCGGCGGTTACAGCGAGACGGCCAGTCCCGCGCTGACTTGGGGATTTGTCGGTGACATCGTGATGCACGCGGTGCTGCCGGCCTTCACCATCCTGATCACGTCCATTGGAGGGTGGATTCTCACGATGCGTAACAACATGATCACGGTGATCGCCGAGGACTACGTGAAGATGGCGCGCGCCAAGGGGCTGAAGGAGCGGCGAATCCTCTGGCACTACGCGGGGCGCAACGCCCTGCTTCCCAACCTGACGGGCTTCGCCATGTCCCTCGGCTTCGTCATCTCGGGAGCCATCCTGGTGGAGTACGTGTTCAACTACCCCGGGGTCGGCTTCATGCTCCTTCAGGCGGTGCAGAGTGAGGACTACCCGCTCATGCAGTCGCTCTTCCTGCTCATCACCATGGCGGTCCTCCTGGCCATCTTCCTGTCCGACATCGCGACCGCCATCCTCGATCCGCGCACGAGAAGCTCCGCGTGAGCGCCCTGCGAACCGTCGGCCGAGCGTTACGGGGAGCGGGCCGCTTCCTGCGCCGCGACAAAAAGGCGCTGGTGGGCTCCATCATCCTCTTCGTGCTGCTGCTCATCGCGATCTTCCCGAACTGGTTCACCCCGGACAACCCGGCCGCGGAGATCTACACGCCCGGTGCCGGTCTCTCGTGGGCTCACCCTCTGGGCACGACCTCCTTCGGTCAGGACGTCTTCTCCCAGCTCATGGCCGGCACTCGTCAGTCGGTGTTCATCGCGCTGATCGTCGGCCTGTTCTCGACGGTCCTGTCGGTGGTGATCGGGATCACCGCCGCCTACAGCGGGGGGATCCTGGACGACGTGCTGTCGCTGTTCACCGACGTGGTGCTGGTGATCCCCACCTTCCCGCTGATCATCGTGATCACCTCGTACGTGAAGAGCGCGAGCTTCTGGCTGATGGTCGGGGTACTGGTCTTCACGGGCTGGTCCTACGGCGCACGCCAGTTGCGAGCGCAGGCGCTGTCGCTACGCAATCGGGACTACCTTCTGGCGGCCAAGGCTCGCGGGGAGTCCACGTGGTACATCGTGGCGGTGGAGCTCATTCCGCCGATGACCTCGCTCATCGTGGCGAACTTCCTCGGAGCCGCCCTCTACGCCATCTTGGCGGCGTCGGGTCTGCAGTTCGTCGGCCTGGGCAACATCAACACCCAGTCCTGGGGCACCATGCTCTACTGGGCCCAGAACAACGAGGCCCTGGCCACCGGACTACCGCTGTGGGCGCTCGCGCCCGGAGTGGCCATCGCCGTACTGGGGAGCGCCTTCGCACTGCTCAACTACGCCTTCGACGAGGTCGCGAACCCCGCCCTGCGCCCGGTCGCCGG
This sequence comes from Actinomycetes bacterium, assembly GCA_021793395.1. Classification (GTDB taxonomy): domain Bacteria; phylum Actinomycetota; class Acidimicrobiia; order Acidimicrobiales; family RAAP-2; genus RAAP-2. The sequence goes on along the minus strand of JAJYSU010000035.1, from coordinate 24,179 downwards.
CGCGACGCGCCGGCGACGTCGGCGTGCCGCCCGCGTGACGACGGGGGGCGTGATGAGCGAGGTGAACGGGTGACGTCGATTCTCGAGGTGCGCGACCTACGCGTCGCCTACGACACGGCGTCGGGGCCGGCCCAGGCGGTGAGCCACGTGTCCCTGGACGTGGCTCCGGGTGAGTTCCTGGCGATAGTCGGCGAGTCGGGCTGCGGCAAGTCCACGCTCCTCTTCGCCATCGCTCAACTGCTGACCTACCCGGCGCGGCTCACGGGTGGTTCGATTCTCTTCGACGGAGTCGACTTCACGTCGTTGGACCCCGAAACGCTGCGTCAGTCACGCTGGCGCGACATCTCGCTCGTGATGCAGAGCGCGATGAACGCGCTCAACCCGACCCTCACCATCGGCGCCCAACTGGCTGACGTCTGCCGGGCCCACACCGACTGGGACGACCGGCGTATCGAGCAGCGCTGCGCCGAAGTCCTGACGATGGTCTCGATCGACCCGGTGCACCTGCACAGCTACCCCTTTCAGTTGTCGGGCGGCATGCGTCAGCGAGCCATGATCGCGATGGCGCTGCTGCTCGAGCCGAAGCTGATCATCATGGACGAGCCGACCTCTGCGCTCGATGTCGTGGCTCAGCGCTCCCTGATGCGCCAGGTGGAGACCCTGCGCCGCCAGCTCGGCTTCGCGGTGCTGTTCGTCACCCACGACATGAGTGTCGTGTCGCACTTCTCGGATCGTCTGGCCGTGATGTACGCCGGAGAGGTGGTCGAGCTGGGGTCGACGCGCGAGGTGTTCGATCATCCCCGTCACCCGTACGCGCGTGGCCTGATGGACGCGTTTCCGTCGCTACTCGGTGAACGGCGTCCCCTCACCGGCATCGCGGGAAATCCGCCCTCGCTGGTGAACCCTCCACGGGGGTGCCTGTTCGCGCCACGCTGCGCGCACGCCACCGACCGATGCCGCTCGGCCCGTCCGGCGCTCGTGGAGGTCGACGCTCACGCGGTGCGCTGCTTCCTCGTGCACGATGAGGTGGACGGTGACTGAGACGATCCTCTCGGTGCAGAACCTCTCGCGCCACTTTCGCGTCGGGGGCTTTCGTTCGCGCGGTTCGCTCTACGCCACCGACGACGTGTCCTTCGAGGTGGCGTCGGGCGAGATCCTGGCGCTGGTGGGCGAGTCGGGGTCGGGTAAGTCGACCATCGCCCGCGTGCTCGCGGGTCTGTACCCGCCGACGTCGGGTCACGTGATCTTCGAGGGGAAACCGGTCGGGCGTCGGCCCGGACGAGCGGTGCGCGGGCGTATGCCGATCGTCTTCCAGGACCCCTTCGGCTCGATCAATCCGGTGCTGCGGGTGGGTCACAGCCTCGACCGCTCCCTCACCCTGCACCGGCGCGAGTTGTCGCGCGCGCAGCGCCACGACGAGGCGGTGGCCCTCGTGGAGCGGGTTGGTCTCACCCCCGGAGCCGACGTTCTGCACCGCTACCCCCACGAGTTGTCGGGGGGCCAGCGCCAGCGCCTGGGTTTTGCTCAGGCTCTGGCGTCGCGCCCGGCGTTGATTCTGGCCGACGAACCCGTGTCGATGCTGGACGTGTCGATTCGAATCGGTCTGCTCAACGTGATGGGCGACCTGCGCGACCGCGACGGGGTCTCGCTGCTCTATATCACCCACGACCTGGCGAGCGCCCGCTACGTCGCGGACCGGATGATCGTGCTCTACGCGGGGCGCATCGTGGAGGAGGGACTGAGCGAGGAGGTGATTACCGCTCCGCGCCACCCGTACACCAAACTGCTGATGTCCACCGCTCCCGACCCGCGCCTGCCACTGAGTGACGAGGTGGTCGCCGACCTGGGCGAGCCACCCAAGGTGATCGACCCGGGCCCCGGGTGTCGTTTCGCTCCGCGCTGCCCGCTCGCCACCGAGCACTGCCGCACCACCACGCCCGTGATGGTGCGCGTGTCGGCGACCCAGCGCGCGGCCTGCTTTGCCGTGCACCCCGAGTGATCGATGATCTTCTCCCGCGCCCGCGCGCGGTCGTCGCACTCGGGGGCACGGTTCATTGGAGGTCGCCGCTTACGATCTCGGGTCCCGCGCGGTTCGACGACGAGATAGAGACCTTCGCGCGCGACCTGGAGGTCGCCGTGGACTGGCGGGTGACGAGAGTCCCGCGTGGGGGCGACCTGCGCGTGGTCGAGGACGCCACCTTCGGGCCCGAGGCGTACCGGCTGGTGGTGGACGAGGCGGCGACGCTCACGGTGGGCGACGGCGCGGGTCTGGCTTGCGCCCTCACGACGCTGCGCCAACTCGGTCCCGCGTCGTGGTGGAGCGTCACGAGGGCGTCGGCGCCGTCGGTGGAGGTGCCCCGCGCGCGGATTAGCGACGCGCCGCGCTTCGCGTGGCGCGGGGTGCACCTCGACGTCGCGCGTCACTTCTTCGACGTCGAGGTGGTGTGTCGGCTGATCGATCTTCTGGCGGCGCACCGGCTCTCACACCTGCACCTGCACCTCAACGACGACCAGGGGTGGCGGATAGCCCTTCGTGCGTGGCCGTTGCTCACCGAGGTGGGAGCCTGGCGAACGTCGACGCCGGTGGGCCACGCCGAGGACGGGCGTGACGACGGCGTTCCCTACGGCGGGTACTACCGCGAGGCGGACGTCGCGCGACTCGTGGACCACGCCCGACGGCGTCACGTGACCGTCGTGCCCGAGATCGACCTGCCCGGTCACGCTCAGGCGGTCCTCGCCGCCTACCCGGCACTCGCGAACGTAGCCGAGCCGCTGTCGGTGGCGACGCGGTGGGGAATCTCGCCCCACGTGCTCGCTCCGACTCCCGCCGCCCTCGACTTCGTGACCGAGGTGGTCGGCGCGGTAGCCGATCTTTTCCCGGACTCGCCGATCCATATCGGAGGTGATGAGTGCCCGACCGACGAGTGGGTCGACGCGCACGTCACTGCGGGGGTGGGGGACGCGGCTGATCCTCGCCAGATTCAGGGTCTGTTCAGCGCACGGGCGATCGCCGCGGCGCGCGCGCGAGGTCGCGAGGTGCTGGCCTGGGACGAGGCGATGGAGGCGTCACTCGACCCGTCGACCGTGGTCGTGGCCTGGCGGGACGTCGGCCGCGCGGTCGCGGCCGCCCGTGGCGGCTACGACGTGGTGCTGGCTGCCCAGCAGCACCTCTACCTCGACTGGGCTAACAGCGCCGATCCCGGTGAGCCCGTGGCCATCACGCGACCGCCACTGTGCACGACGTGGGAGGATGTCTATGGCGTCGCCGCCATCCTCGAGGAGCTCGACGAGTCGTTCGGCCCACGGGTGCGCGGGGCTCAGGCGCAACTGTGGACCGAGTACATCGCCGACCGCGATCACCTGGACTACATGGCCTTTCCTCGTCTGGCGGCCTTCGCCGAAGTGGTCTGGGGAACCACCGGGCCGCTCGAGGAGTTTCGACCGCGCCTCGTGTCGCACCTGGCGCGACTCGACGCGGCGGGAGTGACCTATCGACCGGTGACGGGCGGCCCGCGACGGGAGGATCCGTGACGCGTGACGCTCGTGACGCTCGTGACGTCGTCGCCGCGGCCACGAGCGCCACTCTGGACGACACCCTCGCCGAGTTAGGGGTCGACGACGCGACGCGTGAGGAGGTGACGACGTCGTGGGACTCGTGGCGCGGCGACGTCGCTCGCCGCGAGTCTCTGGTGGCCGCGCTGGCTGACCTGTCGCGCCAACGTGGGGACGCGGACGCGCCGGTTCCCGTCTACCCTGACGCGGCCCGCGACGACGTCGCCGGGCGACTGGCGCCGTTCTACCTGTTCGCCCTCGACGCGCCGCGGATGGCCGACTACTTACTCACGAGTGGCGTCAGCGCGTCCGTTGTGGCGGCGACGTGGGGGGCTCTCGCGCGCCACGCGGCGTTACATCGGCGACTGCGGGGGGTGACGGGGGTCGACGCGGCGTGGTGGATGACGCCCATCCTGAGGGGGGTCCTGGTCCAGGTGGGATCATTGCAGTACCACCGTGTTCACCTGGGCGTCGGTACTCTCTCGCCTCATCCCTGGTACGACGACGACGAGGCCCGACGCCGCGGGCCGGCGTTCGAGGCGGGCGCCGAGTCGATGGGTGTGCACATTCCGGACCGTACGGACCTCTCGGAGCGCGCCGTGGACGCCAGCTTCGAGGAGGCTCGTCGCGAGCTCGGCCGACTGTGGCCGAGCGAGCAACCACGACTGGCCACCTGCCAGTCCTGGTTGCTCGACGAGCGCCTGGCCGACCTGGTGGGGCCGACGAGCCGACTGGTGGCCTTCGCCCGGCGTTTCGTCCTGGTGCCGGGCTCTCTCGACGGCGACGACGACCTGGCGCGCTTTGTCATGGGACGCCGCGACGGTGACGAGCCACCTCCGCTAACCCGCCTGGCGCGGGAGGTGGCTCGGCGCCGGCTCGCCGGTGATCACTGGCGCGTGCGCACGGGCTGGATGCCGTTCGACGGCGGGCCCGCCGTCATGATGTGACATTACGGGACTAAATGCCGCGAAATTTGTGAAATTGTCTCATGCTTTACTTGAAAGATGTTAAAAAATCACATAATGTAGGATGATGGACTCGAAGACGCGCCGCACGATTATCGCCGAGCGTCTGCGCGTCGAGGGGGAGGCGTCGATCGTCGACCTGGCCGAACTGTTCGGGACCTCGGCGATGACGATCCGGCGCGACCTGGAGATTCTCGAGGGGGACGGCCTGGCCCGGCGCGCCCGCGGAGGGGCGATCTCGGTGCAGAGTCGTTCCTTCGAACCGCCGATCTTGCAACGCGCGTCGCACCAGGCCGAGGCCAAGCGCCGTATCGGGATCGCCGCGGCCGAGCTGGTGCGCGAGAACGAAACCGTCGTACTCGACGTGGGCACCACCGTCCAGGAGATGGCCAAGGCGCTGCGCGAGGACTTCGTGCTGACCGCGATTACGAGCTCGCTGCTCATCGCCACGGAACTTGCCGCCAAGCCCCGCGTGCGCACCATCGTGACCGGCGGCGTGGTGCGTCACGGCGAGATGAGCCTCGTGGGCCCCCGCGCGCGAGCCTCCTTTGACGACCTCAATTGCGACGCCGTCTTCCTCGGAGTCGCGGGGCTGAGCGACGCGCGCGGTCTGACCGAGTACAACCTGGACGACGCCGACGTGAAGCGGGCCGCGATGGCGTCGGCCCGGCGCAAGATCGTGCTGGCCGACGCCAGCAAGCTCGGTCAGGTGGCGTTGGTGACCTTCGCTCCGGCCAGCCAGATCGACCTGCTGGTCACCGACGCGCCCGCCGAGAACGACGTGGTGCGCCGGTTACGAGACCTGGACGTCGAGGTGCTGCACGTGCAGCCCAGTGAGAAGGAGATGACCCCATGACCCGTTTTCGCGACATCTTTCCCGCGGTGGCCAAGCCGCTCATCGCCATGGCGCACGTGCCACCCCTCCCGGGAACCCCACTCTACGACGAGCAACGCGGCGTGCAAGGGCTCATCGACAACGTGAAGCGCGACACCGAGATACTTCTCGAGGGCGGATTCGACGCCGTTCTCTTCTGCAACGAGGGCGATCGGCCCTACCAGTTGCACGCGGGGCTTGAGGCGTCGGCGGTGATGACGCGCGTGGTGACCGAGTGCCGTCCCGACGATCGGCCCTTCGGCGTCGACTTCCTCTGGGACGCCCAGTGCGCGCTGGCCATTGCGGTGGGCACCGGGGCGCACTTCATGCGCGAGGTGGTGACCGGGTCGTGGGAGTCCGACATGGGCGCCTGGACGCCCGACGCGGCGACTCTCCTGCGCAATCGACGCTCCTTCGGTCGCGACGACTTGGCGATCTTCGCGAACGTCACCCCGGAGTTCGCCTCCTCGACGGGTTCGCGCACGCCCGCGTCCATGGCGCGCTCCACCGTGGTCTCGAGTCTGGCCGACGTTATCTTGGTGTCGGGTCCGATGGCCGGGTCCGAACCCGACGTCGAAGTCGTCGCCGAGGTGCGCGCGGCGCTGGATCCCGCCGTGCCGGTGCTGCTCAATACCGGGGCCAAGGCCGCCACGATCGCGCAGTACCTGAAGTACGCCGACGGATGCGTGGTCGGCAGCGACCTGAAGCGGGACGGCTACACCTGGAACGAAGTCGACGCGCAGCGGGTGGCGCGCTTTATCGACGCTGCTCGCAGTGTCTGAGAGGTACCTGCTCGGCGTCGACGTGGGCTCGTCGGGGGTGAAGGCCGTCCTAGTCGAGCCCGGACGCGGCGTCGTGGCGAGCGCCACCCGCGAGGTGGCGCTCTACAGTGATCATCCCGGGTGGGCCGAGGCGGACACCGATGAGTGGTGGCGAGCGCTCGGCGAGCTCGTGCCCGAGTTGCTGCGTGCAGCGTCGGCGACGTCGCGCGACGTGGTCGCCGTGGCGGTGAGCGGCATGGTGCCGGCGGTGGTTCTGAGCGACGGGCGAGGGCAGCCGCTGCGCCGGGCCATTCTCCAGAATGACGCGCGCGCCACGGTCGAGATCCACGAGGTCGGCGAGCGCCTCGCCGGAGTGGACGTGCTCGCGCGCACGGGGTCGGTCCTCTCTCAACAGTCGGTGGCGCCCACCGTGGCGTGGCTCGCGCGCCACGAACCCGCGGTGTGGGCGGCCACGGTGACGCTGCAGGGTTCCTACGACTGGCTGGCGACGGCGTTGGGGGCGCCGGCTCACGTGGAGCAGAACTGGGCCCTGGAGAGCGGTCTGTACGGTCTCGACGGGGTGGTTCTCGACGAGGTGCTCGCCGCGACCGGCGTGGACTGGCCGACGCTGGCGCCCGTGGTGGCTCCGGGGACGCCCCTCGGCGAGGTGAGTGCGGCCGGCGCCGCGCACACCGGGCTCGCCGCGGGGACGCCCCTCGTCGTGGGCGGAGCGGATCACGTGCTCTCCGCCTACGGCGCGGGCCTGGTGGTGCCCGGCGACTGCCTGGTCAAGCTAGGCGGGGCCGGGGACATCCTGTGCGTGAGCGATCACGTCGTGCTCGACCCCCAGTTGTACCTGGACCGCCATCCGATGCCTGGCCTCTGGCTACCCAACGGGTGCATGGCCACGAGCGGGTCGATCCTTCGCTGGGAGCAGGCGCTGCTCGGCGGGGTGGACCTCACGACTCTCGACGCCGAGGCGGACGCGAGCGCGCCGGGCGCGCTGCTCGCCCTGCCGTATTTTCTGGGTGAGAAGACCCCCCTGCACGATCCCAACCTGCGTGGGGCGTTGGTGGGGCTGCATCTGGGCACCACCCGCGGCGACGTGCACCGTGCGCTGCTCGAGGCCATCGCCTACGGCTTTCGGGCGCACACGGAGGTGTTTGCGGCCGACGGGCTGGTCGTGGGAACGACGCGCGTGACCAACGGCGGCTCACGGTCGCGGCTGTGGCGTCAGATACTGGCTGACGTGCTCGAGCGCGACCTCGTGTCGATCGTCGATCATCCGGGGGCCTCCTTCGCCGCCGCGGTGCTGGCGGGGCTGGGGACCGGGGTGATCGAGGACTGGTCCTACGTCGTCGGCGCCCTACCCGTGGCCGAGGTGATCACTCCGCGACGCTCGCTCGCGAGCACCTATCGCGAGCGCTACGCGCAGTACCAGGAACTGGGCTCGCTGACGACCGACATCTCTCATCAACTGGCAAGGAGCAACCGTGACAACTGAGTCATCCCCCCCTCACGCGACGAGCGCGACGGACCGCGACGAACGGCCGGTCGCCGTGGTCACCGGCGCCGGATCGGGTATCGGCGCCGCGATCGCTCGCGAGCTCGGTCGACGCGGTCATCGCGTGGTGGTGAGCGACCTGGACGCCGAGCGCGCGGCGCACGTCGCGGGAGAGATCGCGGACGCGACCTGGCGGGTGCTCGACGTCACGGACCCCGACGCGTGCGACGTCGTGGCGGGAGGGGTGGCCGCGCAGTTTGGTCGACTCGACGTCTGGGTCTCCAACGCGGGCGTCTCCCGGATGGCTCGCTTCGTGGACGTGTCGAGCGAGGATCTGCGACGGACCTTCGCGGTGAACACCTACGGCGTCTTCTACGCCGGCCAGGCCGCCGCGCGGGCGATGATCGCCCTGGGCCGTCCGGGACGGATCATCAACACCGCGTCGATGGCGGGCAAGCAGGGTCGCGTACCGTACCTGGCCGACTACGTGGCGAGCAAGTTCGCGGTCGTCGGCCTGACTCAGGCGATGGCCTTCGAGTTGGCGCCCCATTCGATCACCGTGAACGCGATCTGTCCCGGGTTCGTGGCGACGCCGATGCAGGAGCGCGAACTGGCCTGGGAGGCGGCGCTGCGCGGTGTCGCACCCGATGAGGTGCGCGCGATGTGGATTAATGACACGCCCCTGGGTCGTCTAGAGACGCCCGAGGACGTGGCGCTCGTGGCGGCGTTTCTCGCGTCGAACGACGCCGCGTTCCTCACCGGTGAGTCGATCGCCGTGAATGGTGGCGCCTACATGGACTGACGGCGATCACTCGAGACGCTGGTTCGCCATCACCGCAGCCCACGCGACTCGTGGCGAGTGCGCCGTCGGCGTCGCGACGTCCGCTGTCAGTCAGTCGAGGCCCAGCGCGCGGCGCAGTCGTCCCACGTCGAAGGTCGCGGCGCCCGCGGGCGCGGGGCCGTACCGGTCGAACTCGTTGAGCAGGGCCACGAGGTCCTCGCGTCGCGTCGGGTCGGCGGCAGCCTCGCGCGGGGTCAACCCGTGCAGGGCGGGAATCGACTCGTCAAGCCAGGCTGTCTCGCGTTCGGCGATGACGGCCGCCAGGCGGGTGGCGAGCGCGGGATCGGCGTCGTCCTCGCGCGGGGGCGCCGTCGGCGGACCCGGCACGTAGGGGGCCTCGCGCGACAGGAACTCGAGGTCGCCGACCTCGGTCTCGAGCCGGTCCAGCGTGCGCGTGAAGCGCGTCGTGGAGTTGCTCAGGACGATGAGTTCGTCGTTCTCACGCAGGAGGAAGGACCGCACGACCGCTTCGCCGTCGATCTCGACCACCTCGCTCCAGTGCTCGTCTGACGCGGGCCCGAAGGCCGCGTCCAGTCGCGAGGCGATCGTGGACCAGGGGATGGTGGGTCGGGCGACGGCCCGGCAGAGCACGGTCTCTTCGCCCTCGCGGTTCACGATCGACGGGGGCGCGAGGAGTCCGCCGAGCCAGGCCGCGAGCTCGAAGGGGTCACCGCCGTCGTCGAGAATCGCGAGTAGCGCCGGTCGCTGCGCCAGGGCGACGGGTATCATCGCGCCGACGATCTGGGACGTCGCTCCCACCTCGATGACGCGTGCGTAGAGGTAGTCCCCCGGTTGCGGGCCCCGAGAGCCGGACTGCTCGCGTAGGTGGACGCGACGCGCGTCGCGCGTGTCGAGCAGGTCCAGCGAGACCCCGGGTTCCACGGCGGTCACCTGGAAGAGGCCGGGGTGTGACGCCCGCCACGCGAGAGCGAGTGACGCCTCGTCGGGCGGTAGCAGTCCGGCGCGCGCGTTCACGAAGTGATCCAGGGCGCCCTTGTCCATCGCTGCTAGGTCGCCGAGGAGCGGCAGCAGGAAGCCGAGGCGCTCGTCGTCGGCGACGGTGCCGCTGGCCTCGAGGGCTTCGAGGGCCACGTCGAACAGGTCGCGTAGGAAGTCCCGCTGGCCCGGACGCTGGGCGAACGTGACGATCTTGTGGTAGAGCCATCCCGTGCGATCCTCCAGGGGGGCGGGACGTCCCAGGCAGCACGCCTTGTACTTGGCGCCCGAACCGCAGGGGCACGGGTCGTTGCGACCCACCCCGGCCACCACCGGACGGGCGTACGCGCGCTGGCGCGCGAGCTCGTCGGACACGTCGAGGTTGCTCACTCGTGCGAGTAACTGGGCTGCCCGCGCCGCGTCGCCGCGATCACTGGCGCACCAGGCGAGGTCGACCAGCGCCACGGGGTAGTCCGGGTCGGCGTCGAGTGCCGCGCGCAGAGCCGACTCGCCGGCGAGTCCGTCGTCGTGGGCCTCGTGGTGGCGCGCGAGCAGGTAGTGCCCGGGCGCCGCCCGGGGACCGGTCAGCCGCGCCAGTGGCCGGGCGAAGGTCGCGAGGTGCTCGGTCTCGACGGACTCGTCCTCGAGGACGTAGGCGGCGAGAGCGGGCGCCACCGCGCCGTGGGCGAGGTCGCGCGCCACGTCGCGCCACTCCACTCCCGTCGGGGTTTCGCTCGGGGGAGGGGTGGCGGCCTGGTCGCGGTCGGCCTCGAGGGTGCGGTACCAGGCGTCGAGCACGCGAGCGAACGCCTCGTGGCAGCACGCGTCGAAGTTGAAGCGTTCTCCCAACTCGGCCAGGCGGTACTCGTGGAGCGCGACGAGTGGTGGTTGGGCGTCCTCGCCGGTACGGCCGACCCACTCGCCGATCACGTCGAGGTCGGTGCGCGCCAGCAGCTCGCGCACCGGCGGGACCGGGTGGCGAAACAGCGACGGGTCGTGGGTCAGCGCGTTCAGGATTAGGTCCGTGAGGTCCTGGGCCACGCCCGTCTCGTACTCCTCGTCGAAGGCGCGCACCAGCGCGTCGGCCTCGCGATCGCCCGAGTGGAGGTCCGTCGTCGAGAGGGGGGCTACGGCGACGGTGGCGCCGTGGCGGGTGAGCTGAATGATCGGCGAGGATCCCGCGAGCCAGCCCGAGGGACCGTGCAGGAGGTCGCCCTGGACGTCGTCGCCGCGCACGGCCAGGTCGCCCCCGTCGGCCAGACGCAGGTCTTGGTCGGTCGCGACGGTGAGCGCGGTGAGGTCGGGGGCGACCGTGAGTGAGTTCGTAGCGCGCTCACTGTCGCTCACGCGGTGGGTGAAGATCGCGCCGTCGAGCAGCGTGGCGGTGGCCGCCACGACGTCGTCGGGCGTGGTCCACAGGTCATCGGTCTCCACGAAGACCTCGTCCAGGGCGTCGAACAGGGAGGACTCGTCGAGGTCGCGCCACCCGTCGAGCGCGCCGCGGGCGAGGAGACGCGCGACCAACTCGGACATCGGCAACGGCCCCGCCGCCAGTTCCTGAAGAGCCTCGTCGCGCACTCGGTTGTCGGTCACGGCCACGACTCTACGGGACGGGCGACTCGACGGGACGGGTGACTCGACCGGACGCGAGAGGAGACTCCACGGGTTCGCCGGGTCGCGGACGTGGCGGTCCGGTATCGGCGGTCGTGGAGCGTGACGACGCGACACCGGTGCGCTAGACCGAGAGATGGTGAGGGGTGAAAGGTCGGGTCGTGCGTGAGGAGTCGGTGGTGCGTGAACGAATCGTGAGCGTGACGATCGCGATGATCGAGAGCGAGGGGGTGGAGCGCGTGCGCGTCGCGGATCTCGCCCGGCGGGCCGGAGTCGGGATTCCGACCATCTACTACCACTTCGAGTCGCGCGCGCACCTGATCGCGGTCGCCCAGATCGCACGCTACGAAGCGATGATGGTCCCGCTACGCGAGCTGATGGACGTTATCGAGGCGGCAATTGTCGCGAACGACGAGGACGGCTACTGGCGCTCGCTGCGCCAGTACTTCGCCCTGGTGTTCGAGCCGGCACAGGTCGACGGGAAGTACGCGATGGGTCGCCTCTTCCTTGACGGCGAGGGAGAGCGTTCGCCGACGCGCGACGCGGCTGGATTCATCGCGCGCCAGTTCTCGCGCTGGGTGGCCACGGTCACCGGCGCTCAGGGTCGGGGGTGGATGAATCCCGCCGTCGACGCGACCACGCTGACCACGTTCGTCTGGTCGGCGGTCGTGGGCCAGGCGATGGCGGCACCGACGGCGGCGGCGATGGACGCCGAGGCGCTCGCGGATCTCTTCGAGACGCTGGTGCGCGTGCGGGCGACCTAGTCCTGTTGCACCGCGCGCAGCCCGCCCCAGGCGAGGGTGGCGGTGCGCGCCGCGAGGCGCTCGGCCTCGCGAGCCGACGGAGTCGGCCAGCCCTTGCGGTGCTGCTGGACCAGCCAGGCGACGGCGGCACCTTCGGCGATGCCGACGACGCCGGCCGCGATTTGGCGGCGGTGGTCGTCGCCGATGGCGACGTTGATGTAGGGCTCGAGGAAGGAGACCAGCCCCAACTCGAGGCTGCGCAGTTCGCCGACCGTTTCAGCCTCGTGCGAGTGGATGAACAGGATGCGAAAGGCGTCGGTCTCACCGACCACCATGTCGAAGTAGACCCGGAAGGCCACCTCGATCTTGGCGCGCGGCGTGTCGGCGTGGGCCACCGCGTCGTCGAGTCGGTTCAGCAGCGCGGCGGCCGTCTGAGCCACGATCTCGCGGTAGAGGGCGGTCTTGGACTCGAAGTACTGGTAGAGGATGGGCTTGGTGAAGCCGGCCCGTCGGGCGATGTCGTCCATGGTCGTGGCCTGGAAACCGCGCTCGGCGAAGACCTCACGTCCGACGCGCAGCACGAGGTCGCGCCGTTCACGCTGGTCGGGACGTAGGTCGCTCACCACGACGTCTCGTCACGGTACGGGTAGGTGACCACGGTGCGATCCTAGTGGTGACGTGATCGACGACTCGGTGAGCAGAGCGTCGAGTCGTGCGGGCAGGTGGGCCACGTTGAAGTGGCGACGAGCGATGGCCAGGTTGCGCGCGAGGAGTCCCTCCTCGGGAGCGCCTAGGTACGTACGCAGCCCGTCGCGGTCGGCGAGGTCGAAGAACGTGAAGCCGTGGCGCGCGATCTCGCGAGCGACGGGGTAGGGGTACAGGGCCAGTGGCCGACGGTGGGTCACCGACTCGAGCACCGGGTTGCCGAAGCCCTCCCAGGTGGAGGACAGGACGACGAGATCGCACGCGGCGTAGGCGTCGTGGATGCTCCCCTGGGGACCGCGACGCACCGACACCCTCGAGTGGGAGAGCAGCGCGTCCAGTTCCGCTTCGTAGCCGTCCTCGCTGGGGCCGAGGAGCCACAGAACGGCGTCGAGGTCGCGCGCCAGTGACAGCGCGCCGGCGACGTTCTTGCGCGCGATGGCTCGCGTGGCCAGCAGCGCCAGTGGGCGATCACCCACGTTCAGTCGGGCACGGACGCCGTCGCGGTCGCCCGGCGGCGGGTCGCAGTCAAAGGAGTTGTGCAGTGTCGTCGCGCGGATACCGCGCGACGCGAGCTCGCGTCGCGAGAGGTCGTTGATCGTGACGTGACGCCAGTGCGGTGCGTCGCGGGGTCCCTCGAGGTGGGCCGTCGTGGGTCGTTGCCAGGCCAGGTCGTGGTGGTGAAAGATCGCCCGACGCCCCGCGAGAACCTCGTAGAGCACGTCGCGGGCCCCCGGATTGAGGGGGAGGGAGGCGAGGTTCTCCACGATCACCAGGTCCGCGTCGGCCAGCGCCGCCTCCAGTTCGGCGCGCGCGGGAGCGGGGGCGCCGATGGCGAGCCCCGGCACCCGTACGTCCACCTCCCCCTCGCCGGCGACCAGGGTGACGTCGTGGCCGAGCGACTCGAGAGCCGCCACCCACTTGGCGGCCTCGATGGAGACGCCGTCGGTTCCGCCCAGGCGGAAGCTGACGACGGCGAGGCGGGCCACTCGCCCAGGCTAGGGCTCGTCGTGAGCTCGCGGAATCGAGTAGTAACATTCCGGCCGTGCCTCCGTGGGCACCCTTATTCTCTCGTCTTTTGGAGGCGTAGTGGCCCAGCGCGCACTGATTACCGGTATTACGGGTCAGGACGGCTCCTACCTCGCGGAGTTGCTACTCGATCAGGGCTACGAGGTGATCGGCCTGATGCGGCGCAGCTCCACCGTGAACATCGAGCGCATCAGCGCCATCCAGGACCGGTTGACCCTGGTCTCGGGCGATCTCATGGACGAAGTGTCGCTGATCAACGTGCTGGCCGAGTACCGGCCCCGCGAGGTGTACAACCTGGCCGCGCAGAGCTTCGTCCAGGCGTCGTGGCGCCAGCCGGTACTGACCGGGGAGGCGACCGCCCTCGGGGTGACTCGCCTGCTCGACGCCATTCGTACCGTCGACCCCGAGATCCGCTTTTATCAGGCCAGCTCCTCGGAGATGTTCGGACGGGTGCGCACCGTGCCCCAGAACGAGGAGACCGCCTTCTACCCGCGTAGTCCCTACGGGGTCGCGAAGGTCTACGGGCACTGGATCACCGTGAACTACCGCGAGAGCTACGGCCTGCACGCCTCGAGCGGGATTCTGTTCAATCACGAGTCCCCGCGGCGGGGACTCGAGTTCGTGACGCGTAAGGTCACGCACGCCGTGGCGCGCATCAAGGCCGGTCTCGCCCACGAGGTGCGCCTGGGCAATCTGGACGCCAAGCGCGACTGGGGTTACGCGGCCGACTACGTGCGCGCGATGTGGCTCATGGCCAACCGTGACACGCCCGAGGACTACGTGGTGGCGTCGGGCGAGACCCACAGCGTGCGCGAGCTGTGCGAGGTGGCCTTCGCCACGGTGGGTCTGCGCTACGAGGACTACGTGGTGGTGGATCCGGCGTTCCTGCGCCCGGCCGAGGTGGACGAGCTCGTGGGCGACGCGACGAAGGCGCGCCGCGAGCTCGGGTGGAAGTGCGAGACGAACTTCTACGACCTGATCGACATGATGGTGGCCGCGGACACGCACGCCCTGGCGAGTTAGAGGGTGGCGGACCAGCCGGCGTCGGTCGCGCGGCTGCGCGACGCGGTAGTGCTCTCGGCGGGGTTTCCCTTGCTCGCGGGAGTGGACCTCGACGTGACACCCGGCAGCCTGACCGTGGTAACCGGTCCCAACGGCGCGGGTAAGACCAGTCTGTTGCGACTGCTCGGCGGGCTGGTGGCCCTGTCGAGTGGGTCGGGGACGGTCGTGGGGATCGATCTGGCCACGGGTGACCGTCGCCTGTTACGCCGACGGGTGGGGTGGCTGGGTCACGAGGGCTCGTTCTACGACGACCTGAGCGTCACCGAGAACCTCCGTTTCGCGGCGCGGGCCCTGGGACGGCCCCTCGACGATCTCGACGCGGCGATCGAGCGGGTGGGTCTCGGCGCGCGCCGGCGTACCGCCGCTCGCCGACTGAGCGCGGGTCAGCGCCGTCGTCTGGGTCTCGCCTGGCTGCTGGTGCGCCGGGCGGAACTCTGGCTGCTCGACGAGCCCTACGCCTCCCTCGACGACGAGGGTCGCGAGTTCTTCGACGTGCTGATCGGCGAGGTGTGCGCCGGCGGGGCCAGCGTGGTCGTCAGCGCGCACGACCCGCTGCGCTCGGCGGCGCTCGCTCCGCGCACCGTGCGACTCGTGGGAGGGCGCGTCGTGGCGCCGACAGCATGATTACGACGGCGTGGCTGGTCGCGCGCAAGGACCTGCTGATCGAGGCGCGCAGTCGCGTCCTGATCTGGCAGGTCGTGCCCTTCGGGGTGATGGCCCTGCTGCTCAGCGGGCTCGCCCTGGGTCCCACCCGCGCCGGTCACTCGGGCGCCGGGCCGGGACTGTTCTACCTGGTGACGTTGCTCGTGGCCATCCTCATGATCAACCGCAACCGCGCGATCGAGTCCTCTCCGGGTACCCACGCCTCGGTGGCCACGCTGGGCCTTGATCCGGCCGGCGTCTTCCTGGGCAAGACGCTGGCGCTCGCGGTGGAGTTGTGGGTCACGGCGGCGGTGCTGCTCGCCGGTGCGGTACTCGTGCTGCACCTGCCGCTGGGTGCGACGCTCAGCGCCGCGCCCAGCGTGCTCGTGACGGTCGCGGCTCTCGCGGCGGCCGGTACGCTCTACGGAGCGCTCACCGGTGGTGACGCGTCGGCGACGCTGCTTCCCGTGCTCTCGTTGCCGGCGTTCGCACCGCTGCTGATCGCCGGAGAACGCTCGCTGTCGGCCGCGGTCACCCACCAGGGGCTGTGGCAGTGGTGGGTACTCGACGTGGTCGCTCTCGTCGCGTACCTGGCGATCGGGATCCTGCTCTACGCGGTGCTGGAGGAGACATGATGAAACTGATCCAACGGCTGCTCGGTCCGGTGACGCTCGTGCTGCTGGCTCTTACGATCTGGCTGGGGCTGGTGGTGACGCCACCGGACCGGATTCAGGGCAACCTGGTGCGCCTGCTCTACGTGCACCCCGCCGTCGCCTGGGACGCGCTGTACCTGTCCTACGGGACCGCGACCATCGCGAGTGCCCTGTACCTCTGGCGGCGTACGCGTTCGATGGTGATGGACCGCGTCGCGTACTGCGCGATGGAGGTGAGCGTCGTGTTCATCGCGCTCACGTTGATCACGGGCTCGATCTGGGGACGACCCACCTGGGGCGTGTGGTGGGCCTGGGACGCGCGGCTCACCTCGACGGCGATTCTCGGCGTGCTCGCCGTGGGCTACCTGGCGCTGCGTCGGGCCAACGACGATCCCACCGTGCGCGCCCGGCGCGCCGCGGTCTTCGCGGTGCTGTCGGCGATCAACGTGCCGATCGACCACTTTTCGGTGGTGTGGTGGAAGACGTTGCACCAAAACGCCACCGTGTTCACGTCGAACCGGACCATCCTGGTTCACGGCTCCATGGCCTGGACGCTGCTGGTGAGCTTCGTCGCCTTCTCCCTGGCCTACGCCTGGCTGCTGCGCGCGCGCTACCGACTCGAGGTGGCGCGCGAGGCGCGCCTCAGTCGACAGTACGACGAGGCCATTGTCGAGCGTCGTCGTGAGGGGGTGCGCTAATGGGTTACGTGGCCGCCGGCTACGGGTTCGCTTTCGGGGGGCTGGCCCTCTACGCCATGTCGATCTGGTGGCGGGGACGTCGTGACTCGCACTGAGACGCTGGGTGACGTCACCCCGGTCGCGCCACCCCCTTCGCCCAGTCGTAGCCGTTGGCGCAGCCTCGGCGTGCTCGTGGTCCTGGCCGCGGTCATCGTCGTGCTGCTGGCTCAGGGACTGCTGCACTCGCTCAACTACTTCGAGACCGTTGACCAGGTGCTGGCCCAGCGCCACGCGATTGGCGTGAAGGAGATCCGCCTCGAGGGAGTGGTCGTGCCCCACAGCATCGATCGCACCTCGAGCGGGGCGTCCTTCACCCTCGTCGGCTCGCCCGGGCGCACGGTGCGGGTGAACGCTCACGGTTCGCCGCCGGGACTCTTCCAGGCCAACATCCCCGTGGTGGTGGTGGGCCACTTCACGACGCCCACCTCCCTGGTCTTCGACGGCAGCCAGATAATGGTCAAGCACACCGCGACCTACATCGCCGAGCACCCCGGGCGCGTGCGCGCACCCAACGGGAGCGTGCGGTGACCCTCACGTGGCTCGGGCGCGCCGCGCTCTACCTGGCCCTGCTGGCGCCGATTGCGGGAATCGTGGATCAGGGACGGGCGCTCGCGCGCCACCGTCGCTCGCACGCGCTGATCCTCGCGGTGGCGGCGATGGTCGGCATCGTGGGCGCGGTCGCGGTCATGCAGTACGCGCTGGTGACTCACAACTTCTCGCTGGCCTACGTGGCCGAGAACAACGCGACCTTCACCCCCCTGCTCTACTCGATCACCGGTATGTGGTCGGCCCTGGAGGGGTCGCTGCTGTTGTGGGTGCTGCTGCTCGACGCGCTGGCTCTCGGTGTGGTTCTCTACTACCGCCGCGAGGCCCGCGACGCGGTCGTGGGCTGGGCGACCCTGGTGCTCTTCGCGGTCATGACCTTCTTCACGCTGTTGATGGTGGGTCCCGCCGACCCGTTCCTGGCCAATCCCGCGATCGTCCACCAGGGGGCCGGCCCTAACGCGCTGCTCCAGGACAACCCGTTGGTGGCGATGCACCCACCGCTGCTCTACCTGGGCTTCGTGGGATTTACCGTGCCCTTCGCCTTCGCGGTGGCCATGTTGGTGACGGGCCGGGTGCAGGACCGCTGGCCCCTCGAACAGCGCCGCTGGAGCGTCCTCGCCTGGGGGGCGTTGTCGGTGGGGATCGTGCTGGGCGCGTGGTGGAGCTACCAGGTCCTGGGCTGGGGTGGCTTCTGGGGCTGGGACCCGGTCGAGAACGCGGCCCTGCTGCCGTGGCTGACGGCGACGGCGTACATCCACTCGGTTATCGTCCAGGACCGGCGCGGCCTGTTTCGAGTGTGGAACCTCTCACTCGCGATTGCGACCTTCGCGCTCACGGTGCTCGGGACCTTCTTCACCCGCTCCGGGGTCTTGCAGAGCGTGCACGCATTCTCCTCGTCCACGCTGGGCCCGTTGCTCATCGGCTTCTTCTTCGTCGTCGTGGCGCTCGGGGCGGTACTCCTGGCCTGGCGCGGGGACCGCCTGCGTTCGCCGGTGGGCGTTGGTCACCCCTTCTCGCGCGAGGGACTATTCGTCGCCAACAACGTTCTCTTCGTCGGCTTCGCGATCGTCGTCCTGCTCGGCACGATCTTCCCGCTGCTCTACGAGGCGGTCAACGGCGGCCAGGTGAGTGTCGGCACTCCGTACTTCGCGTCGGTGGCGGCCCCGATGAGCGTGGTGCTGCTGGTGCTGATGGCGGTGGCTCCACTGGTCAGCTGGCGGGCCGCGAGCGCGAGGGTGCTGTGGGGGCGACTGAGGGTCACGGCCTGGGCGGCGCTCGGTGTGGTGGTGGTGTTGATCGTGGCGGGCGTGCGTCGGCCCACCGAGCTCGTCGCGTGCTTCCTGGCGACGGCGGCCGCCGGCGCCGCGCTGCGCACGCTGCGTGGCGCGTTCGTGAGCGCGCGTCGTCGGGGACGGTGGCTGGCGGTGCTGCGCGCACCGTCGACCGGCGGCATGATCGTGCACCTGGGCGTGGTGGTCCTCGCGCTGGGCATCGTCACCTCGACCTCCTACGCGACGCGCAGCGAGGTCACCCTGGCCGCGGGCCAGCGCACCGTGGTCGACGGCCAGTACGTGTCTTTCACCGGCTTTCACCAGGTACGCGACGCCCTGGAGACCCAGACGCAGGTTCTGGTCAGTGTGGACGGCCACTCGCTACGTCCCGCGATCACCACGTATAACGGTCGTCAGTCTCAGAGTGTGGGCACACCGGCGATCGACTCGAACCTGGCTCGCGACGTCTACGTGACCTTCGACGCGCTGGGCGGCGGCGCCACGTCGGGGGCGCAGGTGGGCGGCGCGTTGCCCGCCGGGTCGGTGGTGCTCGGGGTGACCGTGGAACCGCTGCTCGCGTGGCTGTGGATCGGCGGGCTGGTGGTGGGACTCGGGGCGCTGATGACCCTGGCGCGTCGTCCCCAGGGGGTTGACGCGTGAAGCGGCCGATCCTGGTGGCGTCCATGGTCGCCCTCGTGCTGGTCGCGGGGCTCTCGGTGCTGCTGGCGACGCGCCACCCGGTGAGCGACGCCACCAGCGCGAACAGCCCGCTGGTGGGGCGACTCGCGCCGGCGCTCGAGGGGCCCTACCTGGGTCGGACGGGAACCTTCGACTTGGCCGCGCACCGGGGTCAGATCGTCGTGGTGAACTTCTGGGCCTCGTGGTGCGTACCCTGCCAACTGGAGGCGGCCAACCTCTCGACCGTCGCGTGGTCCGAGCGTCACCGGGGAGTGGACCTGGTGGGAGTGGTGTTCAACGACACCGTGGCCGCGGCCCTGGCCTTCGCGCGCCACTACGGCTCGCTCTACCCTTCTATCGTGGATCACGGTGGCGTGCTGGCCAATCGCTACGGCGTCACGGCACCGCCCACCACCTTCGTCATCGGGCGCACCGGGCGGGTAGTGGCGTTTCTGGTGGGACCGCTCGGCACCGCTCAGTTGGAGCACGTCATCGCGCGCGTGCGCGCGCAGGAATCGTGAGCGTCCTACGCTCCTTTCGGCTCTGGGCGATCGCCCTGGTGGCCGTGGTGGGCCTCGCCCTCGTCGCCGGACCCCACGCGTCGGGTAACGCCGCGCGCGTGGCGCACCTCGAGTCGTTGGTGCGCTGCCCGTCGTGCGAGGACCTGTCGGTCGCTCAGAGCGACGCGACGTCGGCGGTGGCGGTGCGCGCCGACATTGCCCGGGCGGTCGCGCGCGGACTGTCTGACAGCCAGATCCTGACCTCGCTCGAGGACACCTACGGACCCACCATCCTGCTCAGTCCGCCGACGACCGGGATCGGTGCGCTGCTGTGGATCGTACCGGTAGCGGCGCTGGTGGCCCTGATCGGCGTGGTGGTGCGCCTGTTCCGGCGTCGTGACACGCGAGGGGAGCCGTCGTGAGCGAGGTGACCGAGCGCCTGGCCGACGAGATCGCCCTGCGCGAGGCGTCACTGGCCGACGCGCGTCGTGAGCACGACGCCGGGGAGTTGAGTGAGCGCGAGTTCGCTCGCATTTCCGCGCGCGAGTCGGCGGGTCTGGCGCGGGCGCGCCGTGACCTGGCGGTCGCGGGCGACGCGCTGGCCGGCGACGCCGGTGGCGAGGCGCCGCGGGTTCGCGTGCACCGTCGTCGATGGCTGGCCGTCGCCCTGGTCGCCTTCGCCGCCGCAATCGGTGTCGTCCTCTGGTCGGCGGTCGGCCCGCGCCAGGCCGGTAACTCCATCACCGGATCGATCACACTGGGGCGAGCTCAGCAGATCCAGCAACTCCTGACCGAGGCGGAGGCCGACGTGGCCAACGGCACTCCGGTGACGGCACTCGCCGCCTACGAGCAGGTGTTGGGTCTCGACGCGCACAACGTCGTGGCCCTCACCCAGGCGGGCTGGCTCGAGGTCTCGGCCGGCAGTTCCGGACACGACTCCGTGCTGGTCACGCTGGGGGAGCGGTACCTGGCCCGCGCCGTGGCCGCCGCGCCCCGCGACCCCGCGCCGCGCCTCTACGAAGCGATTGTCGCCGACTCGACTCGCGGCGACGCGTCACTGGCGCGACGCGAGTTTCGGGTCTTCCTCTCTCTCTCGCCCTCGTCGGGTCAGTTGGCGATCGCGCGCCCCTTCCTCGTCGCACTGGGACTGCCGACGAGCTGACTCGACCGGCGTCACGGGGAGTCGGGTGGTCCGCGTCGGTTCTGGTCGCGGTGGGGGGAGACCCAGCGGGCTCAGTACTAGCGTCGGGATCAGTGGGTCGCGTGGTCGCCGGCGGCCGGCTCGGGTGTCGCGCCCGCGAGTTCGGAGGTTGCGGGTGCGGCCGCGGAGCGGCGGCGGAAGGTGAGGTGGTCGCCATGGTGCCCGTCGAGGAGATCGACACCCTGTGCCTGGGGGCCGGCGGAGGTGCCTACCCGGCCGGTTTCGCCCTGGCCCGCGCGGGTCAGCGCGTCGTGCTGGTGGACCCCAAGGGAGTGATGAGCGGCAACTGCCTCGCCGAGGGCTGCGTCCCCTCGAAGGCAGTCTTCGAGGCCGTCGAACTGCACCGGCGCCTGAGCGGTCCGGTGGGGCGCGCCGTCGGGGGGCTCGGCGGACCGCCCGACTACGGCGCGATCATCGCCTGGAAGGATGGCGTTCAGCGTCGCCGCTACGGCCAACACGATCGCGAGTTGGCCGCGACGCCGTCGCTGCAGTTGGTGGCCGGGACCGGACGACTGGTGGATCCCCACACGGTCGAGGTGACGACACCCGACGGCGAGCGTCGCTACCGGGCGACGTCGATCATCCTGGCGACCGGGGCCGACGTGTTCGTGCCGCCCCTGGAGGGCGCCGAGCTGTGCGTGACCAGCCGCGACCTCTTCGCGCTCGAACCGTCGGTGACCACTCTTCCCGCTCGTCTCGCGGTCATCGGAGGCGGGTACGTCGGTCTCGAGGTGGCCTGCATGTACCGCGCACTCGGGGTCGAGGTCACGGTGATCGAGGCGTTGCCCACGGTGCTGGCGGGGATGGATCCGGATTTCGTGGCGCTGATCGTGGCGGGCCTGGACCCCGCGATCACGCTGCACCTGTCGTCACCGGTGCAGCGCGTCGCTCGCGTCGAGGGCGCACTGCGCGTGTACGTCTCGCGCGGCGACGAGGAGACGTGGGTCGACGCCGACATGGTACTTCTCGCGGTTGGACGCCGGCCCGTGCTGGCTGAGGGGGCGAGCGAGCTCGGGTTGGCGCTCGCGGGACACGGTCTCGCGGTCGACCCCTCGATGCAGGTTCCCGGTTACGCCCACCTCTACGCGCCGGGTGACGTGAACGGCCGCTCGATGCTCTTTCACTCGGCGGTACGCCAGTCGCTGGTGGCCGCTCACAACATCCTGGCGGGGAATCGAGTGGTCGATCGCGTGGACGTCGACGCGGTGCCGGCCACCGTGTTTACGACGCCGTCGGGCGCGTTCGTCGGGCTCACCCGCGCCAGCGGAGCCGCGCGCGGCGTGGATCTCGTGGAGGCGGCGTACGCCTTTGAGGAGGATTCGCGCGCTCAGATCCTGGGCGACACTGACGGTGAGATCCGCCTCTTCTTCGACGCGGGGAGTCTGCGGCTTCGCGGCGGCTGGGTGGTGGGTGTGGACGCCGCTCAGTTGGTCGGGCAGATCGGGGAGGCGACGGCGGCCGGGTTGAGCGCTTACGACCTCGCGCGCTTCGCCGACCAGCACCCGATGGCGGCCGAGGGGATTGGCAAGGCCGCCCGGTCCCTCGTCGGGTGATCACGTGCGGGGGTAGCGCGAGAAGGGCTGTGGTCGTCGGGCGTTCGCGAGAGTCCCTCAACCCGCGCCGGGCCGCCATCGTCGGCACGATCGTGGCGCCCGGGGTCGCACCGCGGCGCGGGCACCGTTAGCTGGTCGCGCCGCGAGTGCCGTGACCAGTGCCAGTAGTCGTCGTCGTGGTCGTGGTCGTGGTCGTGGTGGCCGTCGCATCCCTCGTGGTGAGATAGGGAAGCTCCTGGCGCCACGTGAAGGTCATAGCGGGTGCGCGCCCGCGGGGTCGGGCCACGAGATCGACGTAGGAGGACTCGCTCGCCGTCGCCGTCCGTGGCGCGTAGGCGGCACCCATTTCGCAGTTTGCGCAGTACAGACCCACGCTGCTGTGGTAGGCCGGATCGGCGCCGAGGAGCGCGTCACGATGGCTCCAGCAGCCGGGTGCGTGGGGGCCCGTGCACGCCACATTCGGCGTCGCGCTCGTGCGGCCACCCCATCCGTCGTCGTACATCCAGAGGTAGTCGGCTACCAGCGGTGAGAAGCCGGCGGACCACGCCCCACCCCAGGCGGCGGCGTGGAAGTTCCCGGTGCCGGTGGGATCGCTACCGACGTGGGCCGCGCGCGAGGCCGCCCCGTCGAGTGCATGATTCAGCCCGAGGTAGGGCGGATAGCCACGGTCCACGCGCTCGAGATCGGCGAGGACGAAGAGCTGATCGGCGACGGTGAGCGTCCTCCAGTTCGACGGGAGGATGAGGGGACCGGCACCGTCGGCCACGCTGGCGCGCGAGAGCGCCCGCCACACGTAGGTGGTGCACGACGACGCGGCGTCGTTGGCACGCGGGTAGGCCAGACGGGACCCCACGCAGGGATTCGTGCACGTACCGCGGTGAGAGCCCGTCGTCACGCAGTGTCCCGCCGACAGGAAGTTGGGCGCGGGGCGGATGTTGGCGCGCGGGTTGGGCACCGCGGGCGACTCTGCGGTGGCCGTCGCGGCGGGTACGGCGGTGCCGAGCAGCACGACCAGGGTGACGCCCAGGCGTGGGCGCCAGCGCCGGGGCGCGCGAGATCCGTGGTCGGGCGTCACGTTCGTAGGCTAGGTCACGAGGCGTACGGATGCCCCGTGTGAGATCGTTCTCGCGGAAATGGTGGCCAGCCCGGCGGGACCCGTCGCGTGGCCGGTCCCGCGGTGTGGCACGTTCACCGAGAGTTCACGGTCTGCTCCCCTCGTCGTGGCGACATCGTCACCGTGTGGCGGTGGTGCTCCGCTACTGTGAGCCTCGGTGCGCCACCGCGGCGCGCTGTGTTCCCAAGGGGGCTAGGTACATGGCAGTGCAACGAACAAGGGCGGCGCTGGCCGCGGGGGTTGCGGTGGCGAGTCTCGCCGCGGTGGGGATCCCGGCCTTCGCCGGTAGTGCCGGTGCGGCGTCGTCGGTCAACTGGGCCAAGGTGACTCACCTGACCAAGTCGGGCCCGACCTCAATGGCCGCGCTCGTGAAAGCGGCTAAGGCCGAGGGCAAGTTGAACGTCATCGCTCTGCCCAACAACTGGGCGAACTACGGCAACATCATCAAGGACTTCACGAAGAAGTACGGCATCACGGTCAACTCGGAGAATCCCGAGGGATCGAGTGCCGAGGAGATTCAGGCGATGCAGCAGGACAAGGGGCGATCGAGCGACCCCGACGTCATCGACGTGGGCACCAGCTACGCGGTGACCGCGAAGTCCGAGGGCCTGCTCGCCCCCTACAAGGTATCGACCTGGGCGGCGATTCCGCCCGCGTTGAAGAACCCCGCCGGCTACTGGTTTGACGACTACGGCGGCTACGTC
>JAJYSU010000077.1 GCA_021793395.1 Actinomycetes bacterium | reverse complement strand
GATCACTCGTCTCCATGATGACCGGTATGGCGCGTTCCCGCGCGGCCTCGCGCACGAGGAACTTGACGTCGAGCGAGTCACACTCCTCGATCACGAGGTCGAGCCCGTCCAGGAACGCTCCCAGGTTCTCGCGGTTGACGCCCTCGGGTACGGCGACGACGCGCACGTAGGGATCGATCTCGGCGATGCGACGAGCCGCGACCACCGCCTTGTTGACCCCGAGGTCCAGCACGCTCGCCGGAATGCGATTCAGGTTCGACAGCTCGATAACGTCGAAGTCGGCCAGGCGAATCTCTCCGATCAAACCCTCCATCGCGAGCGCGTGGGCAATGGCGTGACCCGCACTCACCCCCACCAGACCCACTCGCAACGTGCGCAGGCGTGACTGCTCCTCGAGCGTGATCTTGTGGTGATTGCGGTCCAGACGTAGCCGCGAGAACGACCGCGGAGCCAGCAGACGCACCACGGCGCGACGCCAGGGGTAGTAGACCCAGCGGTAGCCCTCGGTGAGAAGTGAGGCGTGGGGCGTCGGAATAATGGCGGCCAGTTGCTCGCGCTGCTCCTCTAACCGGTCGACCATGCGCAACGACTCGTCCTCGCGCAGAACCCGCAGCACTTCGCGCTGAGAACGGATAGCCACGTCGAGCACCACCGCCCGCCAGGCCCGGGAGCGCTCGCTCACGTCCTCGACGAGACCCGACGCCGCCGGGCCGCGGCTCAACTGCTCGCTCTCGCGGCGCAGGTTCTGCTGGTGGGCGGGAACGCACAACTCGTAGCTGCGCGAGCGGCGCCACGACAGAGCGATCGTGCGATAGCGCTCGTCGGGGAAGGGAACCCCGCACGTCCCGATCTGGACGGCACCGGTGATGTCGCCGGCGGGCTTCAGGGTGTCGGAGATGGCGGCCACGGCCAACTCCGCGCCGAGCCAGTTCAGCGAGTGGGTCACGCAGCGCGACAGGGTCTCCACGAGACGATGGCCGACGCCGGCCTCCCCCTTGGACCACGCCCCCTTGATCTCCACCACACCCGCTCGCACCTCGCGGTCGATCAGTGCCGCGACCTCGTCAATCTCCGGGGAGTCGGCCATCTCCTCGAGGAGGGCCGCCTGGTGGCTCCCGTCCAGCGGGCCGTGTACGCGCAGCCCCGCCACCGCCCGTCCGTCGGGCGCAAAAGCAATAAAGAAGAGCGAGACGCCCTCACCGTCGTCCATCTCGCGACGTCGCAGAGTCCCCTCAAAGCCGTAGTTTCGGTAGGTGCCCTCCGCCTCGTCCAGGTAGAGGCGCCACAGGTCGGGCCGCTCCAGCGGGTGATGCCCCTCGAAACGCACTCCCGACGCCTGGTCGACGAAACTTGATCCGTACCGATACCGACGACTCGTCACGCTGTCACGTCACCTCTCCGTAAGATCCGACACCCACTCGCGCCCGCGAAGAACTGCTCTACGGGCGAACTATAATTTGGCAATTCGGTGAATTGGGGGATTCGACCTTGCCGTCCACCACAGAGCAGGACGACAGACGTGTCACCCCGCGAGCACGCCACCCGTCGGCGACCCGCGTGACGCCGTGCTAGCGGTCCTCATCGTCGGCTGCGGCGTGCTCGGTCTCGTGATCGGCTCGTTTCTCAACGTCGTGATCTACCGCGTGCCACGAGGCGAGTCGATCGTGGCTCCCCCGTCGGCCTGCCCGTCGTGTCACGCACCGATCCTCGCGCGCGACAACGTGCCGGTGCTGTCGTGGCTGGTACTGCGGGGTCGATGCCGTCACTGCGCCGCGCCTATCTCGATCCAGTACCCGCTGGTGGAGGTGACGACCGGCGCGCTCTTCGCCGGCGCCGCCGCACGCCTCGGCTACGCCTGGGACCTGCCCGCGTTTCTCGCCCTACTGGGCGGACTCGTCGCCCTGGCGTGGATCGACGTGCAGCGTCTAATCCTGCCGCGTCGCGTGGTCTACCCGACTCTCGCTCTGGTCAGTGCCCTGACGCTGCTCGCGGCGGTACTGACCCACGAGTGGCACCACCTCCTCGTCGGCGTCATCTGCGCCGCCGCGTGGGGACTCCTCTTCTTCGCGATGAACCTCGCCAGTCCGCGGATCCTCGGCTTTGGCGACGTGCGCCTCGCCCCGATGCTCGGGCTGGCCCTCGGCTGGCTCGGAGTGGGTGACGTCCTGCTCGGCTTCTTCGCGGCCAACCTCATTGGCGCGATCGTGGGGATCACGCTCATCGCCACCAAGACCATCCGGCGCGACCAGCCCGTCCCCTACGGAGTCTTTCTGGCGGCCGGTACCGCGCTGGCCCTCTTCGCCGGACCCGAACTGCTCGCCCCGTTCCAGGGACTGCACCTCTAACTCCCGCGTCGCCCGCTCCCACGACTGTTCGTCGCGGGAGAACGGTCAGTACACCAACTCCATGCGCAGCCCCTCGCTGTCCCACTCGGGATCCGCCGGCAGGCGCTTGGCCGCGTGGACCAGGACACGTCGCGCCGACCACATCAACGCCGCCGCGTCGAGCAGGTGCGCCACCGGCGCACCCTCCAGGTCGGCGTCCACGATCTTGTCGACGCTCTGGAGCCGTCGCTCGAGCGCGGCGCGGCGCTCCACCTGGCCGGTCTCGAGGCGCTTGGACCAGCGCAGCGGCTGGTCTCCGTTCAACTGGTAGAAGCTGAGCTCCGGGTTACCCTCGAAGACGACGCGCTGGCGGTAGGGGGACATGTCGGCCGCCACCTCGCGGTAACGCGGCAGCAACCACGCGCTCACCGCGTCGAGGTGGCTATCGGCCGGAGCCACCTCCTGGTCGATCGCTTCGCGAGTCGGCGCGTAGCGCACGGCGATCCCTCTCCGACCAAGGAGGGCGCGGGCCTCGCGGTCGCACGTCCTCGGCCAATGCGCGGACACGTCGGGGTAGCCCACCGGAGCGTTCACCACGAGTGCCTCGAAACTCGGCCGCTCGTCCAGCACGTCGCTGAAACGATCGAAGAGCCGTGGCACTTCGGGCGCGACGGTCGCGCCGATAACCTTGGCGCTCACCACCACCCAGCGCGACTTCCACGGAGTGACGCCAGCGATGACGCGATAGGGCAGATCCTGACGATGGTGAACGTTGCTCGTGCTACGAGACCTTAGCGGCCATCAACGCCTCCTGATCAATGGCGCGCTGCAACTCCTTGGGGTGAGCCGACACCGAGAGGGCGTCCTCGTAGGTGATGACGTTGTCGTGAATCAGGCGGGCCAACGAGTTCTCGAGGATCTGCATGCCCTCCTTCTGATTCGTGAACATCACGTTCGCCAACTGGTTCGAGCGATTCTCGCGGATCAGGTTGCGCACCGGACTGGTCGCCACCAGCACCTCGAAGGCCGCGACCATGCCCCCGCCAATCTTCGGGATCAGACGTTGGGCGATGATGGTGCTGAGCGACGCGGCGAGTTGCACGCGCGTCTGCTCCTGACGCCACGCGGGAAAGACATCGATGATACGGTCGATCGCCTGGGGCGCGTCGTTAGTGTGTAGCGTCGCGAAGACCAAGTGTCCGGTCTCGGCCATCGTGAGAGCGATCTGGATTGATTCGATGTCGCGCATCTCACCGATCAGCAGCACGTCGGGGTCCTCGCGCAGCGCCGAGCGCAGCGCTCGTTCGAAGGAGGGGCTGTCGAGTCCCACCTCACGCTGGGAGACCGCCGACATCTTGTGGCGGTGCACGTACTCGACCGGATCCTCGATCGTGAGGATGTGCGAGGCGCGCGTCTCGTTCACCCGATCGATGATCGACGCTAGGGTCGTCGACTTGCCCGAACCCGTAGGACCGGTGACCAGGACGAACCCGCGAGGCTGCTGGGCCACCATCTCGGCCGCCACCGGCAGACCCAACTCCTCGAAGCTGGGAATCTTCGAAGGAATCACGCGCAGGGACAGCGCGGTCTGACCACGCTGCGTGAAGACGCTGCCGCGGATGCGAGCTAAGTCCCTCCACGAGAACGCAAAGTCCACGTCCATCTGCGTTTCGAAGATCTCACGCTGACCCTTGGTCAACAGTGGCCAGGCAATCTCGTGGATCTGAGTACCCGACAACACGGGCGCCCCATCAACGGGATGTAGCTTTCCGTCCACGCGGATCCGCGGCTGCGAGTCATCGGCGAGCAGGAGGTCGCTCCCGCGCTGATCCCAGAGAACCTGAATCCAGGGATCTATTCCCGCGGTCTTCTCGTCCGACATTCCGTTCTCCCTGCTCTCACACTGCCATTACAGCCACTGTGCCCCGAGAATCCGACTGACGTCGGGCTCTCGGGGCACAGGACTGCCACAACGACTAGAGACGACTTACGCCTTACCTAGAACCGCCCAGTTACAGGCTTCAATCGGATTGGTCGTAGCATTGAAGGCCCAACCCTTTGTCGTGCCACCAACATCGCTCGCAGCGACTACATAGACGTCGCCGTAAATCGGAAGTGTTGTTATCGCCTTGGGTGCATTAGTTCCACTCAAAGAATACAGGGAGACAACACCTGACGGCAGAGCAGTACCGTCTCCCACGAACACCGAATAAGACGACGACGATGGCCACGTCTGGATGAATGGGTTGCCGGTCAAACCAGTAACAGGTGCCGTTGCCGTCATGTCAGATTCCCAGGTCGCGCTAGTCAGGCCGCTTGTCGCCAGCGTCGGATTCTCCGCCTGTAGTGCAGCCACACCCGTGCCCACCGTCTTCGCGTCAGACTGACACGCAGCCGCGGCACTCTTCCCGGTGACCCCTCCCAGGGCGAACACAACAATTGCCGCCAAGATACCCAGCACGACGATGACGATCAGC
>JAJYSU010000076.1 GCA_021793395.1 Actinomycetes bacterium | reverse complement strand
TCCGATCTGCGGCGACGCACGCTACCCTTCGACGGAAGGAGGGTGGCGTGGCTCATCAGTCAGCGGAGGAGAGTCGTGAGCGTCTGGTCGCATTGACCCTGCTCTTGCAGAATGCGTCGGCCAGTCGACCGCTCACGCAGGAGGCCATTGTCGCGGAGTTGATGGTCGACGAGTTTCCGACATCCTCTCGGGGACCGCGCAAGGTGCGCGCGTACACGGGGTCGGCGGGAGCCGTGCGTCAGAAGTTTGAACGCGACAAGGCGCGGATCCGTGACCTCGGATGGCAGATTGAGACGGTGGTTCTGTCGGACGGTGCGGTGGGGTACTGGATTGACCCGACGAGCGCCACGGCCCCGCCGCTTGCTTTCAGCGACGCCGAGGAACGAGTGGTGCGCCTCGCACTGCGGGTGTGCGGTTTTGGCGCCGCCGGCGCCTTTAGTCTCTTCAACGACGGGCCGGCGGTGGATGGGGGGTTGGAGTTCACCAACTTCGTGACCCCGGTGATTCGTGCGCTCAACGCGCGGCGCGTCCTGACCTTTGACTACCAGTCCGCGACTCGTAAGACGCGCGTTGTCGAGCCGCTGGAGTTGCGCGTCTTCGAAGGTGCGCTCTACCTCATTGCTCGCCCGCGCGCGACGCAGGAGATCAAGGGGTACCGGCTGTCGCGGATGGTATCGATGCCGCTCGTCACGGCCGATACCTTCGACGCCGACGAGGCCGCGCGCGACGCCGCCGCCGCGTGGCGCCCCCAGTACGCCAAGACGCCGGCACCGCTCGACGCGGTGGTGTCGACGAACGCCGACTTCGCTCGCCTGATCGAGCGGCAGTTTCCGGGGGTGCGCGGCGTGACGCGCCCCGACGGTCGCGTCGACGTGGCGATTCGCTTCGACAGCCCCCGTGGCGCGTTGCGCTTCGTTCTCGACGCCGCCGAGCGGGTACGCGTGGAGCAGCCTAAATCTCTGCGCCGTGACCTCAGGGCGTGGCTCCGTGGGGTCAACCGGGGTGACGTTCCGGACCTGGCGGGAGTGACGTTCTCCGGGCCCACGGCCAACGACGTTCTCGGACAAACCCTGCAGTTGTTGCGGGCGGTGCACCTGTCGCCGAACGGACTGCGGGTCAGTGATCTCGCCGCCCGCTTCTCACTCGAGGAGGATCTGGTACGTCGCATCATGGACCGGTTGGTGACCTTCGAGCCCATGCGAGGCGTCTACGGCTTTCCGGCGCACGTCGTGAAGGAGTGTGACGACTGGGACCACGAGGCCACCGACGACTCGCTCTATCGTGCCGAGTACTACGACCGCGACGGTTTTCACGAGTTGGCGCCGCTGCTGTGGCGTGACGTGGTCGAACTCAACGTGGCCCTACGCGAGGCGTCGCGCCTCTACGACGACCCGGCGATCGAGTCGGCCATCGCCGTCATCGAGGCGGCCGTAGGCGCGCGGGTTCGTGTCACCACCGCCGACGAGGCGATGCTGGACGCGATCGTGACGGCGGCCGCGAATCACGAACAGATCAAGATCGAGTACAGCACGGCCGACGCGTCCGAGAGCGAGGCTCGCATCATCGAGCCTCGAGAGGTGAGGGTCCTGAACGGGCACACCTACGTGCGGGCCTACTGCACGTCGCGCGAGGGCTGGCGAACCTTTCGCGTCGACCGCATCGGAGCGGTACTGGCGCGCTCTCCCGCCCCGCTGACACGCCCACTCGACGATCATCCGCAGTGGTTGACCGAGGTGGGCGAGAGCGGCGACGAGGTCATCGTCGTCATCGATCCGTCGCTACGGTGGCTCTTCGAGCCGCTCCCTCACGCGCAATGGAGCGCGCTGGGTGACGGACGCTTCGCGGTTCGTTTTCGGGTGCGTGACCGCTCCTTCCTGGATCATCTCATGGTGCGCGCCGGAGAGGGTGCGGTGGTGGCCACGCCGGACTACGCGGACGCCGGCCGCGACCTCGCGGTGAGGATCGCTCGCCAGTAGTTCACGACCGTTGGGTGCCGGAGGGCACCCGTGATTCGCATCTACGTTCGTCGTACTCGTGACGTCGACTATCTCGCGTCCGATCGCGCGGAGGAGTTGGACGGGTGGCGAGACGGTCCCGCGGGACAATGGTGGCGTGGCGGTGGCGACCCTCACGACCCGCGCGACGTGGCGCGACTACTTACCTCCACCCCTCGCGCGGGCGTCGTCGGCTACGACATCGTCATCGCCGCGCCGCGACCGGTCTCGATTCTGATGGCGGTCGACCACGCCAGCGCCTCGGGTGCGGTCGCGGCGCACCAGCGTGCCGCCCGGGCGGCGGTGGACTACCTCGACGACCGTGCGGTGGTGGTGCGCCGTCACGACGCAGGAGAACGACACGAGGAGAGCGCACACTGGTCCGACATCGTGAGCTACACCCACGGCGTCAATCGTCACGGCGAGCCTCACCTGCACGACCACGTCCTCGTGGGGGCACGCCCGCTCGGTCAGTCCCTCGTGCTCGACGGTCGATCGCTTTTTGCGCACGCCGTCGCCGCCGACGCGCTCTATCGGGCGTCGTTGCGTCACGAGGTGGCCGCCCGTACTCCCTGGATAGTGTGGCGATCGTTCACGGGGGCCGAGCACGTCGTTGACCTCGACGAGGGGTATCGAGCATTGTGGGGTGGGCATCACCGCGACCGTGGGTCGAAACTGCACTGGTCGAACGACGACGCGCGGCGTTCGTGGCGTCACGACCTCTCACGATTCGACGCGCTCGGGACGTTGGCGCCACCGCCACTCACGCGACGTTTCGACGAGCACGCCTTCGCCGGCGCGTTCGAGGGACGCGCGAGCGTGACGCGGCGCGACGTTCTCGCGGCCTGGTCGGACGCGGCGGTATTCGGCCAGGACGCGGCGGTGCTGTCGCGTAGCGTCGATGTGCTCTACCCGACCTTGCGTGAGTCGCGGGGGCTTCGTGCGCCGGGCATCGGGGTCGCCGACGCGCGGTTGACGGCCGTTGTTCGTGACCAGGGACCCCGTCCCGTCGAGTTCGAGGACCTGACGCGGTGGCGCTATCGCTCGCGCGAACGTTCCCGCGACGCGACGGAACGCTCGCGATAGTCCCGGAACCGCTCGTCGCGCCAGGCGGGGGTGAGGGCGATCCAGTGCAGTGTCTTGTCGGCGTCGAGCCCCAGGGCGTAGCCCGCCCGTCCCTGGGCGAGGTCGGCGAGTGAGGCACGGTCCCGTTCGACCCAGGTGGTGGAGGACCCTACCGTGCGCCCGCGGGCACCACGTTGCACCGACGCGGTGGGAACGAGGGTGCGTCCGGCGAGGTGGTGCAAGAGCTCCAGCGTGGCGCGGTCCGCGATGCCCGGCAGCACGACGGTGGTCGGGAAGAGAGAGAGGAAGCCGTCGGCGGTAGTTCCCCATCGGGCACGAGCCTGGCTGAGATCCTGGAGGCAGGCGAGGGTGACGACGCCTTGGCCACCACCTTCGGACACGATGCCCGCGAGTCGAGGCAGCGGGGCGACGTTGGCGAGCTCGTCGAGTGCGAGCAGAAGACGAGCACCGGTTGCCGCGCGGTCGTAGGTGGCGTGCACGACCTGTTCGATCAGACCTACGACGAGGGGCGTGGTGAGGGCCTGGTGTCGACTGGGTGACACGACGTGCAACTGGTGAGGACCCTCGAGAAACGCGTCCACGTCGAGCGGAGCTCCGCGCGCGGCCGCGCGAGCGGCGTCGGTGCGCATGCCGGCGAAGAGACCCGAGGCCGTGGACCAGATCCCCGATCGCTCGCGTTCTTCGGTGGCGAGAACACCGCTGAGTAGCGCGGTCGACGGGTGCGCCGGTCCGTATCGTTCGGTGAGCATGGCGAGTGCGGTGTCGGCGCTTCGAGCGTCGACTCGGGTGGCGAGTGCTCCCAAAGAGTCATCAGCCAGGGCCGCCGCGTGCAGGAGCGGAGCAACGAGCGCACCGGCGCGTTCGCTCCAGTGATCGTCGCCGCGTTCCGCGCGTGAACGCCGTGCGACGTCGAGCAGGCTGCGCGTGGCGAGAACCGCGCCGTCCCACGTCCGGGACTGGTGCACCGGTGAGTATCCAATGCGATGAACGCCCGGCGGTGTCGTGATCGTTCCCGACGGATCGTAGAGAAGTGTCGCACCATCACGACGAGTGCGCGCCATGTGTGAGATGACGTCGTCCTTGGTCGAGGTGATGACGCACGATCGAGTGGTCATCAAGAGGTTGGGAATGATGAGTGATGAGGTCTTGCCACTGCGACTCGGACCGAGTACGAGGACTGATCGTTGCGCGCCACTGATCGCGTCACCGTCGCCACCACGACCCAGGTAGATGCCGTCATCGTGGATCACGCATCGCAACGGTCGACACTCTCGTCGAAATGCTTGACATCGATGGTCAAACCGAGTGAACTTTTGTTGTTCCTCCGCGTAGGAGATCGATGCAGTACGAACGAGTTGCTCGTCATCGTTCGCACGCGTCTCGTGCGCGAGGGACCGTGTACTGCGCTTGGTCGTTGTACTGCCGGGAGGCGAGGCAACACACGAGCGAGTACATGACTGTCAAGGCGGTTTCCGAATCAGGGATTACCAGAGTGGTGGTCTCGGGCTCCAACTTGATTCAACGTTGAGTCCCAAGGAGGGAAAGTGGCACTAGCCGCGAAGAAGAAGGCCCCGGCCAAAAAGGCCGCCGTCAAGAAGGTAGCCACCAAGGCTCCGGCGAAGAAGGCCCCGGCCAAAAAGGCCGCCGTCAAGAAGGTAGCCACCAAGGCTCCGGCGAAGAAGGCTCCGGCCAAAAAGGCCGCCGTCAAGAAGGTAGCCACCAAAGCTCCGGCGAAGAAGGCCCCGGCCAAAAAGGCCGCCGTCAAGAAGGTAGCCACCAAGGCTCCGGCGAAGAAG
>JAJYSU010000075.1 GCA_021793395.1 Actinomycetes bacterium | reverse complement strand
GCTGCGCCCTGTCCTCGCTCCGATCGATGTTCATCGCACGTTGCGGGCCAGGCGTCACCCGACCACATCGCGGGTGGCTAGCGGGGCCTAGGATCACGACTCCTCGCGTGGGCGTTAGTGGGTGACGTTCGACGCCGACGGACTCGGGTCATCCTCGGGACACTCGTGGAGTACCGTCGAACGGGTCACCAGCCGGTGGTCGGTGTGGCGACGGTCGACGAGTGGGAGGCGGTGCCGTGAAGCTCTCAGAACGGGCCGAGAGGGTGGAGCCCTTTTACGCGATGGACTTCACGAGGCGGGCCTCGGAGATGGTCGAAGCGGGGCGACGGATCGTGACGCTGAGCGTGGGCGAGCCGGACTTCGGGGCACCGCCCCTCGTGCGCGAGGCCATGCGCGACGTGATGGACGGTCGCCCGCTGACCTACACGCCCGCCCTCGGCTCACCCGCGTTGCGCGCTGACATCGCCGCCTTCTACCGTGAGCGCCACGGTGTGTCCATCGACCCCGCGAGGATCGCTATCACGTCGGGCGCCTCGTCGGCCCTACTGCTCGTGCTCGCCGCGACGATCGATGCGGGCGACGAGGTCATCATGGCCGACCCGTCCTATCCCTGCAACCGGCAACTGGTCGAGAGCTTTGGTGGACGCACCGTCGCGGTGCCCACGACGGCCGCGTCACGTTTCCAGCTCGACGACGCGGCGGTGGCCGGTGCCTGGTCGTCTCGCACAGCGGCGGTCATGATCGCGACTCCGTCGAATCCGACGGGGACGACGATCCCCTTCGGCGAGCTCGGGACCATCTGCGCTCGGGCTCGCGATCGCGGGGCCTGGCGAATCGTGGACGAGATCTACCTCTATCTCTCCGATCCCACGGCGGATGGGATGGCGCCACGCACCG
This sequence comes from Actinomycetes bacterium, assembly GCA_021793395.1. Classification (GTDB taxonomy): domain Bacteria; phylum Actinomycetota; class Acidimicrobiia; order Acidimicrobiales; family RAAP-2; genus RAAP-2. The sequence goes on along the minus strand of JAJYSU010000075.1, from coordinate 4,192 downwards.
TTCTCGAGGTGGACGATGAGGCGATCGTCATCAACAGTTTCTCCAAGTACTTTGGCATGACGGGCTGGCGGCTGGGGTGGGCGATCCTGCCCGAGCCGCTCGTCGGGGCGGCCGAGCGGCTCGCGATGAACTACTTTCTCTGTGCTTCGGCCCCTGCCCAGCTGGCGGCTCGGGCGGCCTTCGAGCCGGCGTCGCTCGCGGTGTGCGAGGAGCGCCGCCGTGAGTTGGTCGAGCGACGCGAGATCGTCCTCGCCGGCCTCGCCCGGCTCGGGCTACCGGTGACGGTGCCGCCCGACGGCGCCTTCTACGCGTACTTCGACGTCTCGGGAACGGGCCTGGATTCGTGGTCCTTCTGCCAGCGGGTGCTCGAGGTTGCCGGGGTCTCTCTCACCCCGGGACGCGACTTCGGGCCCACGACGTCCGCCACCCACGTGCGACTCTCCTACGCCTCGTCGCGCGAGGAGCTGTCCGAAGGGCTCTCGCGCATCAGCGACTTCCTGAGTGGGGAGCGCGTACCGGGTCGCTAGGTGCACGGGTCAGAATCGGTTTTCAGTTCGGCCTTGAGGGCTGAGTGGACGTCAATGTGGTCGCCGGTTGGTGAAATAGTCGATGAAGTGTTGCGGCGCGGCAGATTTTGTTGACGAGGCGTTGTTCACCGCTCTCTATGCGGTGACCAGCACCCCGGATGAACTGACGTTGGCCAGCTTTCGCAGGTTGTGACAGAGCGCGTGCAGGGTCCACTCGCCTTGAGCCCCCTCGAGACCGCGTAGTCGGAACTGACCGGCGTGTTGTCGGGTCTTCATCTGACCGAACACCGGCTCGACGATGGCCTTGCGCCGTGCGTAGTCGGCTCGTCCGGACTTGGTGCGTAGTCGCCGGGCCATGCGCTCACGCGACGTGGCGTTGGTGGGAATGCGACCCCTCGGTGAGTCGGTGATTCGCTCGCCGTGTTGTTGGCGCCCGGTGGCGATGAGCACGTCGCAGGGGCCGTTCGCGGTGGCGTCGATGTTCTCGGCCGAGCAGTAGCCGGCGTCGGCGAGGAACACTCGGGGGGACTCGGTGACCCCGGCGCGGGTCAGTTGTTCGGTGGTGGCCTGGATCATCGCGGTGAGCTGGTGCACGTCGGTGGCGTCCTGGGTGAGCGTGGTCGAAAGGATCACCTGGGCGTGCTCGTCGACGATCGTCTGGGCGTTGAAGCAGTAGTGGAACGAGCCGTCGGCGGTCTTCATGATGCGCGCGTCGGGGTCGGTGAAGTTGCGCTGGGACCGCGGGTTGACCGTGGCGGTCTTGGTTGCCTCTTCGCCCGCTCGTTTCGCCTCTTTCGAGCTCGCGCCCTTGGCGAGGGCCTTCTTCTCGGCCTCGCGCGCGGCCTTCTCTCTCGCCTCGACCTCGAGGGCCTCTTTGGCAGCCAAGATCGCGGCCAGGCGTGCCTGCTTGGTCGCGAGGTGCGCGGGCAGCTCGTCACCGCGGCGGTCACCGAACTCCTCGTCCTCCTTCGCGTCGGTCGCCTCGGCCTCTTCGAGCAGTGCGCGAACCTCACCGCGCAACTCCTCGGCGCGCTTGCCCATGCGGTCATAACTCATGGCCTTGTGTCTACTCGCCGCCGCGCGAACCTTGGTGCCGTCCAAGGCGACGCGTCCGAGTCCGACCAGACCGGCTCGCTCACAGAGCACGAGCACCTGGGTGAAGAGGTCCTCGAGCGCGCCAAGATGGCGGCGGCGAAAGCGCGAGATCGAGCGGTAGTCGGGCGCCGCGTTCGCTGCCAACCAGCGAAAGGCGACGTCAGTCGCACAGCGTCGTTCGATCTCGCGCGAGCTGGTCACCCCGATTGAGTAGCCGTAGAGCAGGAGTTTGGCCATCATCGCCGGGTCAAAGGGCGGCGCGCCGGTCGCGTTGGTGTAGGAGTCGTAGATCAGCGAGAGATCGAGGGCGCAGTCCACCGTCTCGGAGAGAAACCGGGCGGTGTGCTCAGTGGGCAGCCAGTCGTCGAGCGAGGGCGGCAAGAGGAAGTTCTGGTGTTGGTCGTAGGGGCGAAAGGTCTTGTCGCGGCCGGCTGGTTGGGACACTTCGCGAGCCCGAGACTCGGAAACCTCCACCTGGAACAGCCGATCGTCTTCGCACAGGAAGGTCATGGACAATTCTCACAGCCGAGGTCGGGTCAGTGGTGGATTCTGACCCACGCACCTAGGACGCCAGCGAGGCGCGCAGTTCGCGCTTGAGCACCTTGCCCTGGGGGTTGCGCGGGAGCGGGTCGGCGCGAAAGAAGTATCGCGTGGGCACCTCGAAGCGGGCGATCCGCGTGGCCAGGTGGCGAGCGAACTCCTCCGCGTCGACGCGCCGCCCGGGGCGCAGCACGATGACGGCGGCGACTTCCTCGCCGAGTGTGGGGTGGGGGAGACCGACGACCGCGCAGTCCGCGACGTCGGGGTGTTCGAAGAGCGCCGCCTCGACGACGATCGAGTAGACGTTCTCGCCGCCGCGAATGATCACGTCCTTCGCCCGGTCCACGATGTACAAGAAGCCCTCGTCGTCCAGGCGCGCGAGGTCCCCGGTGTGCAGCCACCCCCGGGTGAACGTGGTGGCAGTGTCCTCGGGCCGTCTCCAGTAGCCGCGAACCACGTTGGGTCCACGAACCCAGAGCTCGCCCACGACGTGCGACCCGCGGGGCCGGTCGTCGGGGGGCTCGGGACCGTCGTAGCCCTCGGGGACGATGGCCACGTCGCACACGGGCACCGGTGGGCCGCAGCTGGTGGGCCGCGCCACGTAGTCCTCCCCGGTGTTGAGGGCCAGGGCGGCGGAGGTCTCCGTGAGCCCGTACCCGTTGCCGGGCTGGGCCAGGGGGAAGGCGGCGCGGATGCGCCGCACCAGCTCGGGGGGTGCGGGGGCGCCGCCGTAGGAGACGCTGCGCACGCTCGACGTGTCGTAGCGCGCGAAGTCCGGGTGGTCGAGCAGCTGCATGACGACCGTGGGCACGCCACCGATCATCGTCAGGCGCTCACTCGCGATGAGCTCGAGGGCACGCGTCGGGTCGAAGTGGTGCATGAGGACCAAGCGCCCGCCGGCGGCCACGTTGACCACCATGACGGCGAGGCACCCCGTGGCGTGGAAGAGGGGAATGGTGAGCAGCGCCGCATTCGGCGCGTCGGTGGGGTTCGCGGAGGGGAATCGTCGGGCGGCGCGCTGGGCGATGAAGAAGAGGTTCATCAGATTGGTGACGATGTTGCGGTGCGTGCTCACCGCGCCCTTGGGCCGCCCCGTGGTGCCCGAGGTGTAGAACATCGTGGCGTCGTCATCGGGCTCGATCGCGACCTCGGGCAGCGTCGCCTCGGCGCGAACCTCTCCGAGGAAGGTGGGGAAGTCGACGACGCGCACGCGCCCGAGCGTGGGGAGAGCCGCGCCCTCGCTCGCGTCGAGAACGACCACGGTCGTGAGATCGTCGAGGTCGTCAGCGAAGGGGAGCACGCGCTCGAGTCGTTCGGCGTCCACGAAGGCGACGGCGCTGGCGGAGTCCGTCAGGCCGTAGCGCAGCTCGTCGCCGCTCCACCAGGCATTGAGTGGCACGACCAGCGCGCCGAGCACGGCGGCGCCCCAGAACGCGCTGACCCATTCGGGGAGGTTACGCGCGATCAGGGCGACGCGAGTGCCGCGCCCGACTCCCTCGTCGCGCAGTCGTCGCGCCAGGGTCGCGACCACGCGGTAGTGCTCGTCGAAGCTCATCCGCTGCTCGCCGTAGACGAGGAAGTCGCGCTCAGCGTGGCGCCGTGACGACTCCAGCACGTCGCGTAGGGAGCGTGGCGCGTGGCGCCAGACGGTCATCTCGACGTCGCCCACGCGGGCTCGTACGGTTTCGAAGAGCTCGCCGGGGGTCGTCATTGCGGCCGTGACCTCGGCCAGCGACGCGCGGGGCTCCTCCACCTACGGCGTGGCGGGCGGCGCGAAGAGCGTCGCGCGGTAGTGCACCAGCTCCGCGATGGACTCGCGGATGTCGTCCAGCGCGCGGTGCGTGGTCGCCTTGGTGGGCATCGAGGTGAGGGCCTCGGGCTTCCAGCGTCGCGCCAGTTCCTTGAGGGTGGAGACGTCGATGTTGCGGTAGTGGAAGAACGACTCGAGCGTCGGCATGTAGGCCTGGAGGAATCGGCGGTCGGTGCCGATCGAGTTGCCGCACAGCGGTACCGTGCCGGGCTGGTCGATG
>JAJYSU010000034.1 GCA_021793395.1 Actinomycetes bacterium | reverse complement strand
GCGACGATGCGCGACGATGCGAACGGGCTTGGCTCTGCGCCTGAGCGCCCCCGCCACCAACGAAAGTGCAGGTCAGGGCCGGTGCGAGAGCACCGGCCCTTCTGCTACCCGCAGATCCATCTCATGGATCATCCCATGAATGCGGCCTCTTCGGATTTCGGTGGGTGGGACGTTCGACAGCGACTCTCAGATGGGTTTGACGGCGCCGAGGACACCCAGACCCCGAAGTTGCGGATCGATGTGGAGTCGAACGCTGGTCACGTCCCCATGAACTCCTGGCTTGACATCTGTTAGCTACCTTACTAAGTTTGTAAGGTGGCTAACGAAATGACGGACCCTCAGCACGAGTCAGCCGGGGCATGGGCGAAGAAGTATTACCTCGCATCGCGGCTGGTGATGGAATCCGTTCTGCGCCCCTACGATCTCGGTCCCACGCAGTGGTACGTGCTGTACCACCTTGCAACGGTGGGCGAGACTCCGCAGAGTGGCCTCGTCGCCCTGCTCCAGGTCGAACGAGCGACCCTCACCGGCGTGGTCGCTGCCTTGGTCCGCAAAGGGCTGCTTGTACAGGAGCCGAGTCGCACCGATCAGCGACAAAAGGTGCTGAGGCTTACTCCGGCCGGTGCCGCGTTGTGGCGAAAACTGCCCGACCCGATAGCCCTGATTCTGGACACTGCGTTCGATGGCATCGCTGCGTCTGACGTGGAAACCACTGTCCACGTGCTTCGTACCGCCACCGGCAAGCTCCATGACCTCCTTTCGAAAGGTACACCATGACCATTCTCATCACCGGTGCCACCGGATTGGTCGGCTCTCGCCTCATTCCACGCCTCGTCGATGCGGGGTACGACTGTCGTGCACTCGTGCGACCCGGTAGGCCCCTCCCTGAAGGCGTCCCGTCGGTCGCGGGCGACCTCTTGGATCCGACCACCCTCCCGGAGGCCGTGGAGGGAATCTCCGCCGTGATCCACCTAGCGGCCGTTCTGCGGACCCCAGATCCGGAGCAGATACGGCGAGTCAACATCGACGGCACCCATAACCTCATCACAGCGGTCCGGACCCATGCCCGCGAGGCACGAATAATCATGGCTAGTACCAATCTCGTCTATGACGAACGTCTGCCGTGGCCAGCGCGTGAAGGCGATCCTGTTGACCCGAGTCGGCCCTACCCGGCCAGCAAGGTCATTGCCGAGCAGGAACTTCGGCGCAGCGGCCTGACGTGGAGCGTCCTGCGGTTCGCCTTCGTCTACGGCGACGGTGACGGCCATCTTCAATCGGCACCCGGGCTCTTGGGGTCATGGGGGTGGCATCCCGCCGCCACGTTGAGTTTGATCCACCACCGCGACATCGCTACCGCCATGCAACTTGCCCTCACCGGAGTTCTAGATCGGCGGATCGTCAACCTCACGGATGACGCTCCTACCTCGGTCTACGAGATCGCCCGCATCGTCGGCACTGACTACCCCACATCAGTTCAGCCCCTTGAAAACCCCTGGAACGGGCACGTCGATGGAACTCTCGCCAGAAGTCTCGGCTTCACTCCTACGGTGCGTAGCGTCTACCAAGCTGCCGACGAGGGGTCTCTATAGACCGGATCATAGCCCGAAGGTCGTAGGTTCAAATCCTGCCCCCGCAAGAACAGAACAGCGAGACCATCGGAGTCGTCACGCTCACCCAGGGCCCATGGTGGGACGAACACAGCGACGTGTTCCACGAGGCCGTCGCTATCCTCTCCTGGGAAGCACTGCATGTCGAAGGGCGTACCGTCGGGCTGGTCGTCACGACCGACCAGAGCAGCGCTTGACGATGTCCGTCGAAGAAGCGGCCAGGGCGCTTGGCATCTCCCGAGCAATCGCCTACGAGGCGATCGCCCGTGGAGAGATTCCCTACATCCCCATCGCGAAGCACATCCTCGTCCCGATCGCTGGGCTCAACTACCTGCTGGAGAGTGCCGGGACGGCGACCCAGAAACCATAAGTAACCCACACACCTTATTGGAGGTTATACACTAAACTCCAATAAGGAGATTCCGTGTCGAAGGTTATGAAGTGTCGCTGGCAGAGCGACCTCGGAGGGTCTGGGCTTCCCCGGAAGGACCGCGCTCCCTGCGACTACGAAGCCTACGTCCCCGATCCGCTCATCGGTCGCAAGATCGTGCTCGACGGCGACGTCGCTGCTGACGTTGCTGACGCCGAGGCTGCCATCGTCCGTCTTAACGCCGACGCTCGGGCACTTGTTGACACTGAGGCGCTTGCCCGCATCCTCTTGCGGGCCGAGGCCGTTGCCTCGTCCCGCATCGAGGGGCTGGAAGTCGGAGCACGACGGCTTCTCCATGCTGAGGTCATCCGCGGGCTGAAGGAAGCCTCATCCGATGTCACCGCCACCGAGGTGCTCGGAAACATCGATGCCATGGTCTACGGCGTCGATGCAGTCGAGCCAGGGGGACCTATCACGGTCGATGTGCTCCTCGAAGTGCATCGTCGGCTCTTGGCTGGCACCAGGCTTGAGGAGTACAGAGGCCGGTTTCGCGAGGAACAGAACTGGATCGGCGGAAGCAGTTACAACCCGTGTTCTGCTGCGTTCGTCCCACCGCCTCACGAGTACGTCGAGCAGTTGATGGCGGACCTCTGCGCTTTCTCCAGTACCGACGACCTTCCCGCCGTCGCACAAGCGGCCATCGTTCATGCGCAGTTCGAAACCATCCACCCGTTCGTCGATGGAAACGGCAGAACGGGACGAGCACTCATCCATCTCATCCTTCGCCGAAGAGGATTGGCCGTCCGTGTCCTCCCTCCCGTCTCGCTCGTCCTGGCGACGTGGTCGCAGGGCTACATCGATGGGCTCACGCAGTTCCGGTTCGTCGGGTCACCCACGTCGCCGAAAGCGGTCGCGGGAATCAACACGTGGGTGGGACGTTTTGCCGGAGCGTGCACTCGCTCCGTCGCTGACGCCACCACGTTCGAGGAACGAGCCGCTGCTCTTGAAGAGCAATGGCGAGAGCGTCTCGGCACCATCCGTGCCAACTCCGGCACGGACATCCTTCTTCGGGTACTTTCCGGTGCTCCGATTCTCACGGTGGACAGCGCTGCTGCGTTGATCGGGCGGACCTTCAAGCCTGCGTCTGACGCCATTGAGCGACTTGTCGATGCGGGCATCCTCCGGCAGGTGACCGTTGGTCGGCGTAATCGTGCCTTCGAGGTCCCTGAGGTCATCGCTGCATTCACTGACTTGGAACGACAGCTCGCCAGTCCTGAAGCTGACACGCGCACGAGCAAGCCTGCACGAAACGTTCCTCGGCGTCGCTGATCAGCAAGGTCTACCGTCTACCGATTACCGTCCACGGACGACGGTCATTCTGGTGACAAGTCAGTTGAGTCTCCACGAGTGGTGTACGAGCCAGTGATCTGGATCAGGGTCCACCAGAGTGATTGAGCTTGGCGTCGAGGATGTCCTGGGTGCTCAGCCTCTCCATGGTGTAGCCCTCCCAGTAGCTGGGCCACGCGGCAGGGCCAATTTCCGATCACGAGGCACGTTGCTCGGCAGCTGAGAGGCCAGTAGTTCATTCCCCTGCCGGCGGTTGAGGAGGCTTGCTCCAGCCAGCGACAGCCGATGTCCAGACGGCTCCACGGTTACGTCAGGAGAGCCAAGAAAGTTGAGTCCCAACGAGTGGTGTACGAGCACAAGTTGATCTGAAGGGACCATCTCCCAGACGCGACGGTCACCGCGTCCACCTCAAGAAGCAGTTTCACACAACTACTTAAGGAGGATCACGGTGACTGTCCCTACCATTATCGGCTATCGGCTATCGGCGCGGGCGCCTGGCTTGGCAAGCACCTCGAGGGCGACGTCGACCAGGACCTGCTCCGGGTGATGCTGGCGGCGTTCGCCGAGGCGCACATGAGCGCAGGCGTCGATGCAGTGCGGCGCGAGCAACTGCTCGGCCAGGGCATTGTGGTGAGCCCGGGGCGGACCACGCGCTCCTCGGTGCGCAGACCGCCGGGTCCGCGTCAGCATCAGCATCAGCAAGAATGAGCACCATGGTGAGCACGTGGATCAGCCCCAAGGCTATAAAGGGCACGCCGAGTGAGATCGCCGGACGTGGCCTGGTCGCAGTCGAGGCCATCGGCAAAGACGAGGTCGTTGCGGTCAAAGGCGGCCACATTGTGACGAGCGAGCAGTTGGGTGCCATGTCAGAGCGACTGCAGAACTCCGACGTGCAGATCACCGACGACCTCCACCTGGTCGCCCTGAGCGACGAGGAGTACGAGGGGGTGATGTTGTTCATCAACCACTCCTGCGAGCCCAACGTCGGCTTCGCCGGCAACGTTGTCTTGGTGGCCATGCGCGACATCGACGCCGGCGAAGAGCTGACCATCGACTACGCCATGTTCGACGACTATGACGGCTCCTTGACATGCACCTGTGGGCGCCCGACCTGTCGGGGCAGTGTCGACGGGCGCGACTGGCAGCGGCCCGACCTTCAGGCGCGCTATCGCGGGTACTTCTCCTGGTACCTGGCCCGCAAGATGCCCGACCACGATTCACGCCGTTGCCGCGCTGAGCCGTCCTGACAGCTGTCCTTGTCGATCGGAGGCGACGTCGCGCGGGGTCGCCGGCCGGGAAGCCGTTGAGCCAGACTGTGGCGATGAGCGAGGGTGTGTGGCTGATCACGGGGGTACAGGCGTCGGGCAAGTCGACCATCGCTGAGCTCTTGGCGGGCCGGTTCGACAGAGGGGTGCACGTTCGAGGCGGCCAGTTCTATCGATGGGCGGTCTCCGGCTGGGTGCACTTCGACGACCGATCCCGGCCGGAAGAAGCCCGGCGACTTCTCGACCTTCGTTACCGGCTCTCGGCCATGGTCGCCGACGAGTACGCGTCCGCCGGGTTCACCACTGTCGTCCAGGACAACATCTACGGCGACGACGTAGTGGGTTGGTTGGAACGCGTGACGGCGAGGCCCCGCCACCTCGTAGTGCTCCGCCCGAGAGCGGACGTCGTCATCACCCGCGATGACCAGCGCCGTCGGTCCACCGGGAAGATCGCCTACCGCGGCGGGTTCACGGTGGCCACGAACGACGCGGACCTGGCCACGACTCCCCGCGAACTCGGACTATGGATTGATACATCGGAACAGAGTCCCGAGCAGACGGTGAACGAGGTGCTGGTGCGACGTGGGGAAGCTGAGGTCCACTGACGCGACCTCTCGCGCTCGCGTCCCCAAGGCGGTCTGAATCACCCCGGTGCAGGTCAGGGTCTCCGGGGAACCTGGACCGAGTCACGAGGCGCGACGTGCCCGTCGACTCTCAGCCAGCCCGCGATCAGCACCATCACTCGAGGATTCGGGGCCCGCGATCGACGCCCACGAGGTGGTTGCTATCGATCTCGCCGCGGCCTAGGGCGGTGTTGATTAATTCCTCGTGGACATCGCCGATTTTCTCGGGGAAATACTCGCGATTGTGCTGGTGAGAGGTAAGATTTAGTGCATGCAAGGAACAGCCGAAGTAAATCGCCAGATGCTCGATGCCCAAGTCTTTTGCCGCGGTCTCGTTGGCGAGGGAACGATCTACACGTTCCTGGCTGACCATCGCGACGAGCTCTTTCGTGACGAGGACTTCGCGGACCTCTTTCCATCAGGCCGAGGTCGTCCCTCGATCCCCGCCGTGCTCATCTGCTGCGTGATGGTACTCCAGACGTTGGAGGGGCTCTCTGATCGCGACGCGATCCGCCAACTGCGCACGCGCATCGACTGGAAGGTGGCCTGCGGTCTTGCCCTCGATGACGAAGGCTTTGACTTCACCAACCTCACCTATTGGCGCACTCGCCTTCGCAAATCTGCGCGACCGAACCGGATCTTCGATGCGGTGCGCGACGTCGTCAACGCGACCGGCGTGCTGGGGGGAAAGCGCCGTCGAGCACTTGACTCGACGATCCTCGATGACGCGGTTGCCACCCAGGACACCGTCACCCAGATCATCTCGGCGATCCGAAAGGTGCGTCGCGTCGTTCCCGAGGCTGGCGCGGTGCCACTTTCGACGGCAACTGACGAGGGCGCAAAGCCAGTCATTGAGTGGTCAGACAGGGTCGCGAGAGACGCACTCATTACCGGGCTCGTCAACGACGCCGAGGCGGTGCTCGCTGTAGCGCAGCACAGCGCGTCGAGCGAAGTGGCTGGCGAGGCGATTGGCCTGCTCGCTCTGGTCTCGGGCCAGGACGTGGAACCGGGCGAAGAGCCGGGCACCTGGAAGATCGCGCGAAAGGTCGCCAAAGACCGGGTGATCTCGACGGTCGATGTCGAGGCTCGTCACGGACACAAATCAACTGCGGTGCGCAAAGACGGGTTCAAAGCCCACCTCGGCGTCGAGCCCGACACCGGGATCATCACCGCGGTCAAGGTCACGCCGGCCAATGCTCCCGACGGCCCCGTTGGTGTCGAGCTCATGAAGGGCGAAGAAGATGGTCTCGAAGTCCTCGCCGACTCCGCCTACGGCTCGGGAACGACGCGAGCTCAACTCCACGAGCGTCATCACCGCCTCGTCATCAAGCCACTCCCGTCGCGCCCGAAGTTCGCTGGCGCTTTCATGCGCGACGACTTCGTTGTCGACCACGCTGCGCGAGCCGTCACCTGCCCCGCCGGACACCTCGCGCATCTCTCGAAGGGTGGCGTCGCAACATTCGCACCACACTGTTCGTCCTGTCCCCTCAAAGCGCGCTGCACGAAGGCAAACATCCGTTCGTTCAGTGTCACCGATAACGACGATGAACTCGTCGAAGCACGACGGGCATGGCACGACGATGAGCTGCGAGCGACCTATCGACTGCACCGCCCAATGGCTGAGCGCTCGATCTCCTGGCTCGTCGCGAAGAACAACCGGCGGCTTCGCTATCGCGGTGTCGAACGAAACGAGGCCTGGCTTCATCGACGAGCCGCGGCGCTCAACCTTCGCAAGCTCGTGGTGCTCGGTCTCAAATTCGACGGCGGTTGGAAGCTCGCTACGACCTAACAGGCCCTCGGGAGCATATCAACGAGGGAACGACACCTGTTGGCCAAAGGCCAAATCCAGCGCGACCGGACTACACCCTCAATTCCGGCTCTTTGGTGCGAACTCACCCCCGATGGCCCGCCAGCACGCTACCGCTGTGTCCAATCAATTTGAAAGTGCTTTGTCCAACAGCGCCCTAGAGGTCGACGATGGGCACGGCGAACGACGAGTCGCACGAACTCGTACGCCACTCGTGGGGGCGAAACCTACCAGCCACATTGGGCCACGTATCTGGAGACGTCAACGGGCCAACCATCCCTATTGCCCGGGTTGCACAGGGCCTGAGTCTGAGATGCGCCGAGACCGATGGAGACTGTCGCTACGTAGCGGAGGTGTCGTCGACGCCTGTGCCGCGCAGGTGGTCGAGGACGTACTCGCGCGGTCCGTCATTGGCCACCGGCGTGGCCATCGTTGGCTATCGGCTCTGTGGATTGGTGCGCCGCCAAGCGGTGGCGGTCGATGGTCCGAAGACCCGATCGGGTGGTCGCTCTGCGTCGCAGTTCCCGGCTGATTGTCGACGACGAGCGGGATCATGGAGCAGACCTCGCCAAACCTCTTCGTACCGACGCTGCTGCTGTCGAGCGCTCGCCCTGGTGCTCGGTGGGTGCGGATCGAAGGTCCGCGGCCGCCGTGGGGCCGCGAACGGCGTTGAGCAGTGACGTTCGGCCCTGGATACACAGCTCTGGAGCAGCCAGGCTTCGTGGTGGAGGTATGAGGAGGGCGGGGAGTTGGTGGAGAGGATTCTCGTCGGACTCGATGGTTTCCTACGGCCACGTCACGTCCTGGAGAAGGTCGCGGAACGTACCACGGCGCGAGGAGAGGTCATTGACGCGGTGGCCCCGTGCTGCGGTGCCGGCGTCGACAGTACGGAGCGCTCCATCTTCTACGTGACGTCGCGCGAGGTGGACCTGTGGCGCGTGCGGGCGGACGAGGACCCCGCGGTGACGACCGATCCGCTCGTCCGTGAAGGAGATCCAGCACAGAAGTTGTGTGATCTGGCAGCCGACGCAGAACTTTTGGCCGGCAGCTGTCGAGGTCGCGGCACCGTTGCCCCCCTCCTCCGAAAGTCGGTCGCGACCACGAGTGCCTACCACCACCCTCCGTCCTGTGGCCATCGTCCATCACCACCTGGCACAGCAGGACGCGAGTGGCCCACCCGTGCTGTTCGGACTAGGAAGCCGATCTCTTGCACCACCCGTGATAGCGCAGCGGGACGAACACCCCGGTCTTGCCGCCGCGTGGCGCAGTGGCCGGTGCTGAGCGCGCCACCCGGTAGGTTCGCCGCTCGTCGTGAATTCGCCGTGTCGAGCCTATCCGGGTCGTCTACCGGTTTCGCAAGACGCGTGGTCGCGGGTCGGTCCTCAGCCACGGGGAGCGTGAGGCGGTGAGCGCTGACCCGTCGATGACGCCCGTCACGACGCCCGTCACGGCGCCAGGCGGTGACGGCGACGCTCCCGCGGGTGACGTCGGGGGACAGACTCCGGCCAGTGTGCCAATCGGCGACGTGTTGGCGCGCCTGGAGACGAGCGAGGCGGGCCTCTCTGGCGACGAGGCGCGCCGGCGCCTCGCCTCGGTTGGGCCGAACGCCATCGCCGAGAAGCGCCGCAGTGCCCTCAGGGAGCTGGCGGGCTTCTTCTGGGGACCGATCCCGTGGATGATCGAGATCGCTGACCTGATGTCGGGGATCCTGCGCCACTGGGACGACGTGACCATCGTGAGCATCCTGCTCATCTTCAACGCCGCGGTCGGGTTCTGGCAGGAGCACACGGCCGCCGATGCCGTGGCCGCCCTGAAGCGCCAGCTCGCTCTGCGGGCCACGGTGCGCCGCGACGGCGCGTGGAGTGACCTCGACGCCGCCGAGCTGGTCCCCGGCGACGTCGTGCGGATCCGCCTCGGCGACGTCGTCCCCGCCGACGTCGTCCTGCTTCAGGGCGACTACCTGAGGATCGACCAGTCGGCCCTGACCGGCGAGTCTCTGCCCATCGACAAGCAGCGAGGGGAGCTGGTCTACTCGGGCTCGGTCGCCGTCCAGGGCGACATGACGGCGGTCGTGACCGTCACCGGGTCGAGGACGTACTTCGGCAAGACCACCCGGTTGGTGGCTACTGCCGAATCGGTGTCCCACTTCCAACGAGCCGTGCTCACGATCGGCGACTATCTCATCTTCTTGAGCATCGCCCTCGTCACCGTCCTCGTCATCGTCGAACTGCTCCGAGGGGCCGGGGTCCTCACCTTGATTCAGTTTGCCCTGATCCTGACGGTGGCCGCCATTCCGGTCGCCATGCCGGCCGTGCTGTCGGTGACCATGGCCGTGGGGGCGGTGGCCCTGTCGAAGATGAAGGCCGTCGTGACCCGTCTCGAGGCCATCGAGGAGATGGCCGGTGTCGACGTCCTGTGTTCGGACAAGACCGGCACCCTGACCGAGAACCAGCTGAGCGTGGGCGAGCCGGTGGTGATCGAGGCCGCCAGTCAGGAAGAGGTGATCCTCGCCGCCGCCCTGGCGTCCCAGCCCGACACCGGGGATGCTATCGACCGTGCCGTGCTTGCTGGCCTGGGCAGCCCCGACGCGCTCGCTGCCTACCACCAGAGCCGGTTCGTGCCCTTTGATCCGGTCAACAAGCGGACGATGGCCGAGATCGACCTCGACGGGACCACCTTCAGTGTCACGAAGGGAGCACCCCAGGTCATCCTTAGCCTGTGCCCACTCGACCGCGAGGCCGTCGCCCGAGCGACCACCACCGTCGACGAGCTCGCTGCCCGGGGCTACCGGACCCTCGGAGTGGCGCGCCGGGACGGAGACGGTCGGTGGCGGTACCTCGGGCTGCTGCCGCTGTCGGACCCTCCGAGGCCAGACTCGGCCGAGACGATCAAACGAGCGACCGAGCACGGCATCAGCGTCAAGATGTTGACCGGCGACAATACCGCCATCGCCCAGGAGATCGCCGAGCGGGTCGGGCTCGGCCGTACCATCGTGCCCGCCAGCGAGCTGCTCGGCGACGATCCGCAGCACCAGCTCACCGATGCCGACGTGGCGCAGATCGAGTCGGTAGACGGCTTCGCCGAAGTGTTCCCCGAGCACAAGTACGCCATCGTGAGAGCTCTCCAGTCCAGGGGTCACATTGTCGGCATGACCGGCGACGGTGTCAACGACGCCCCGGCTCTGAAGCAAGCCGACGCCGGGGTGGCGGTGGCGGGGGCCACCGATGCCGCGCGGGCCGCCGCCGACTTGGTGCTCACCGCCCCGGGGCTGTCGGTGATCGTGGCCGCCATTGAGCAGGCTCGGGTCATCTTCGAACGGATGAACTCCTATGCCATCTACCGGGTCACCGAGACAATCCGCATCGTCCTGTTCGTGGTGGCCGCCATGATCGTGTTCAACTTCTATCCGATCACGGCCATCTTGATCATCCTGTTGGCCCTCTTCAATGACCTGCCAATCATGACGATCGCCGTCGACAACACTCTCGTTGACCCCCAGCCGGTTCGCTGGGACATGCGACGGGTGCTCACCGTCTCGACCACCCTCGGAATCGTCGGGGTTATCGAGTCGTTTGTCGCCCTCGTCGTGGCCAAGGTGTGGTTCCACCTCGACATCGCCGAGATCGAATCGTTCATTTTCTTGAAGTTGGCCATCGCCGGGCACCTCACCTTGTTCATCGCAAGGAGTCGCGGCCCGTTCTGGTCCCGTCCCTGGCCCGCCCCGATCATGCTGTGGACCGCGATCGGCACGAAAGTCCTGGCCACCCTTCTCGTCGCCTTCGGGCTCGGACTCGTCACCCCCATCACGTGGGGACAGATCGGCTTCATCTGGGTGTACTGCCTCGTTTTCGCGGTCGTCAACGACTGGGTGAAGCTGCTCGTCTACCGGCACCTCGACCTTTCGGGTCGCCATCACCGGCGCTTCTTGGAGCGCCTACACGAACCCTTGCTGTCGAGAGCGTAGAGATCCTCTCCGTCGGCTATCACGCCGCTCAGATCCGGGCGTGAGCAAGAGCGTCGCCTGAACAGAGGCGGCGTGCTCTGGCACGATCGCCTTCGCAGCAGCCGCCGCCCCCGCGGTCGGACTGTTCGCGAACCTCGTGCCGTGGATCATGGGGTGTGGCACGGGCGAGCGCGTGCTCGCCTTGAGCGGCACCTCCGTCGGGCGGTGCGCGGCGGGGCTGGCATCATCCACCGGCGAGTTCCACCGTGGTTGCCACGGACCGGCCATGATCGCCGGGTCACCCCGAAACAACACCAGCGGAGGCTTAAGCACGCCAGGCACAGCGCAGTGGGTGGACGAACACGAGGAGATTCGGATAGGACTGGAGGCCGACGACGCGTTCGCGGAGCTCGCTCGGGTGCTCGGACGGCCGACCTCGAGAGAGGTCCATCGAAACGCTGGCCGACGCGCGTATCGCGCGGTCACGGCAGAGTGGCGGGCGGTGCCAATGTGCTATCGCACGAAGTTGACGCACTTCGAGGAGAGTCCCGGCCACGCTCACGCCCACTCTGCCACGACACGTCTGCGCTTGCTCGGCTCACCGTCGACGACCGTCATCGAACTCGTACGAGCCGGTGGGCGCGACGGGCTCACGGTGTCAGCCGAGACGATCTACTAGGGGATTTACGCACGAGGTACCCGAGGTCTCGCGTCGGCGTCGGCCGCGCGTGCGAGCCGGTGAGGTATCGAAGGTGGCGGGGTCTCTCGGGCCGTTCAACGTGGTTGGCCGGCGACTCGCTCGAGCAGTTCGACACCTACCGGACTGTTGAAGAAAGCGACGTGACCCATGAGGTAGCCATGGTAGGCCACGTCGCGATTCGCCGCGTCGCTGAGTACGTCACCGAAGTACTCGACCTCAGACAGAGCGAAGTCGACGTGCGCGACCGGAAGGATGGTGGCTAATGCTCGGCGATCAGACTCGTTCAACGGGGCGACGCACTGGTAGCCAGCGAGCAGGGCGTCCAGACTGTCCCAGTCGACGCCGACGAATCCGCGACCGGCCGCGTCGAGCCAGTCGACGACGGCGCGCTCCACGGCCGTCGCGAGATCGTGTAGTGAGAACGTCCGATTGGCCAGGCCCAGGTCGAGCACCTCACGCACCTCGTGGCGTGTCGCGTCCCAGGTGAGGTTGGACGGATGCCAGTCCCCGTGGGTCCACTGGCGCGCCTGTGTCCGTGCGACGGCGTGCGCTCGGGCCATCGGCTCGGCCAGGACGCGCTGCGCGTCCGTGAGAAACGCGAAGGGCTCGAGCGCTCGCGCGAGTCCCGGGCGTGCGTGCAGCAGTGCGACCAGCGCATCATTGAGGTCATCAGCGTCCATCAGCCCTACGGCGTCGAGTAGAACGTCGGGTCTACTCGCCGGCTCGTCGAATGTCGCCGCCGCCTGGTGCAGGTGAGCCAGCGCGGCACCGGCGCTGCGGGCGTGTTCCGGCCTCCGGTAGGGGTGCCAGGAGGGAACATCGCGATAGAGGTCGCGTCCACGCGCCACGTCGAAGATCTCGTAGAGGTAGGGGCCAACCCGCGCGACGCTCTCGCCGTGCGGGCCGCGGTGACACGCGGGCGTCGCGACGCCGTGGCGTCGCAGGTGGTCACTGAAGCGGTGTTCGACCTCCAGGCGCGTGGCGGTGCGTACCCGTTCGTGGTGGCGCTTGACGAAGAAACTCGTCGTGTCGAAGCGCACGAGGGCTGCGGCCGACATCGGGCGGGGGCTACGCCACAGAACCTGAAGATCACTGCTCGTGACGCGCTCGTGGCCCAGTTGGGCGAGGGGCTCGACGAGTTCGGCGGCGACGATCGGGGACCAGTCCGGGGCCACGGGTTCGAGGCCCATGCCGTGGACGAGGTGGCTCATCCGCTCGTCGTCGCGCGGCGACGGCGTAGGCGCGTCTCGAGTCGACCGAGCACGAGAGTGGCTACGGCGGAGATCGCAAAGGAGATGAGCGAGGCCGACATCGACGCCTGATCACGCAGGTGAATCCAGCCGTCTACTCGCGTCCAGAGTGACACCCACCAGCCGATGTAACCGGGGTTGATGAGTTGGTAGACGATGAAGCCGAGCACCCACGCCACCACCATTGCCGGACGTCGTCCCGTCACGAGGCGTGGATCACGGCGTCGTGCGAGAATAAAGAAGTCGACGAGGAATACCGCGGTGAGCGGCACGAATACCGAGCCCAGCAGAATGAGGAAGTTTTCGTAGTCGCTGATATTGATGGCGAGGGCGAGCACGGTGATGGTGAGGCTCACCACGCCGGCTAGTACTCGTCGGTCCCAAAGCGGTCGAGCGTTTTGGATCGAGACGACGCTCGAGTAGACGTCGGCGAAGGACTGGTCGAGTTCGCGCGCCGCCAGAATGGCGAAGCCCACCGCGCCCAGCGGTACGGCGACGAAGGCGCCGTAGATATCCGAAGGGGTTCGCGCCACGGTCACCAGCGCCACCAGCCCGATCGCGTAACACAGGATCTGGGTAATGCCGTAGCCCACGAGCGCACCCCAGAAGCTCGCGCGTTCGGAGCGTGAGTGGCGCGTGTAGTCCGCGGCCAGCGGGGCGAACGACACCGCCGCGGCGACGACCGTGTCGGTGGCTACCCAGAAGCCCGACCACGAGCCGTGGGTGAGGGCCGGCAGCGGGTGACGCAGCATCTCGACGGCGAGGTACACCAGTACGGTGACGACCGCCGGTGTCGCGACGCGTCGCAGGATTCGTACGGCTCCGAGGGGCCATAGGGTGAGCAGCCCGGTGAGCAGCCCGGCCGCCAGGATGTAGAGCCAGCGCGGGACGTCGGGGGCGACCACGTGGGCGGCGGTGGCGATCGTCACCAGTTCGAAGATTCCCCAACCGAGCAGCTGCACCACGTTGAGCACGGTGGGCAGGTAGGACAGGCGCGCGCCGAGCAGGCGTCGGAGCAGTACCATGGCCGGCGCTCCCGTGCGGGCCCCGGAGACGCCACAGGCGGCGATGGCCAACGAGCCCAGGACCGTACCGAGGACAAGGGAGAGGAAGGCTCCCGCGACGGGTAGTTCTCCGCGCACGGTCCCGGTGGGCTCGAGGACGAAGATGGCGCCGGTGAAGCCGAGCAGGCTCACCCCGAGGTTGCCCCAGAGACCGAACTGGTCGACGACGCCGAGTGCCTGGGGTACGGGCTCGACGAGCGTGTGGCCTACCTCGGCGTGCGCGTCACCGGTGACGATCGTGAATGACGTGAGTTCGTCCATGCTCCTCCTTACGCCGGCATTACCCGGACAAGTTCGTCGGTCGGTGATGGAGCGGACACGCCGCAGGATCACCCTCTCAGCCCGGTTCACCCGAGCTCCCGATACAGCTGGGCCTACAGTAGCGCGTCGGCGGTGGTCGTGACGAGCCCTCGCTCGCGGCGGGCTCTTCCCGTTGCGGAGATTCGTTCTTTGCTCTCACGGGGTCCTGGTCGGTAGTCACCGGTGCGGTGACCACCGAACGGTCGCGACGCACTCGCGCGTGTCTCCGCTCGTTGTTCCCCGTCGTCAGGTCCTGTTCATGAGGGGGACATCGCCGAGCGGTGGCGTACCGGTTCACGAGCGGCGAGGCGGAACCGAGTCTCCCTGATACCGAGGGAGGTCCAGTGCTCGGGCGGTGATCACGCCTCCGTCGACGTGGCCGCTGCGCCGTGGAGTCGACGTCGTCACGCCGCACGACGGTCGCCACGCCGCACGACGGCGCCACGCCGCACGACGGTCGCCACGCCGCGCCACGATCGCCATGGCGCGTCGAGAGGCCGCGAGTGGCGTGACCGGTACCACCACGCGATGGCCCGCTGTTCAGGCGATGGACCCCGTTCCTTCGTCGCCACGGTGGTGGGGCGAGACAAGGGCCTTTCGGCACTGGAACGCCTATGCCGCGCGACGTAGAACGGTAAGGGGTTCGTCGTCACTCGACGTGCGAGAAGAGATGACAGTACGTCACAAGGAAGAGAAGAGAGGTCATGACAATGGCGAAGGACTACCCCGCCCTGTACTCCGAACTCGTGAGTCTCATGGGACGCCTCGCGGGTGAGACACCCGGCGTGATGAATGGTTTCAACGTGCTTCACGCGACCAGCACCGTGGAGGGAGCACTGAGCACGAAGGTCAAGGAGCTGATGGCGCTGGCCATTGGTATCAACGTGCGCTGTGACGGATGTCTCGCCTACCACGTTCACGATGCCCTGCACGCGGGAGCCACCCATCAAGAGATCGTCGAAACGATTGGCGTGGCCATCATGATGGGCGGCGGACCGTCAGTGGTCTACGGCTGTGAGGCGCTGGAGGCGTTGGAGCAGTTGTCGCCCACGATGGGCTGACTCGCCCCACGTCGGCACCGACCCGCTCACGGCCCTGGCCGTGAGCGGGTCTCTGACGTCCTCGGGTACCGCGGCTCGCGCGACGGCGCTACGTGCGCCACGACGGTTCCGTGGGCACGGTCGGGGGAGTACCCTTCGAAGTGGAAAGGGGGCTGACATGGCAGACAAGTCTCCCCGTAAGGCGGCATCGAAGAAGTCCGGTAAGAGTCTGAAGGAGAAGCGTCAGGCGAAGAAGGAGAAGGAGTCGACTCGTCGCGGCGTTGGTGGGTGACCCGAGTCGGGGGCTTACGCTCCTAACTCGTGAATCATGCTGGTCGGCACCGCGGCGTCGAGTTGCGCGAGCAGTTCGTCGTGGCGCAGCAAGCCGGTTTGGGCCCCCAGTTCGCGCGACACCGCGAGAGCGTTGATCAGGCCCCACCGCAGCGCGTCGGGGAGGGATTCGGCGTAGACCAGGGCCGCGAGCGCCGCGGCGGCGAAGGCGTCGCCCATACCCGTGCGATCTCGCGGCGTCTCGGCGGGCGTGAAGGGATCACTGCGCCATCGTCCCTGCTCGTTGGCCGCGAAGGTGCCGCCGCCGGGTTCGAAGACGATGACGTGTCGCGGCCCGAGTTTTTCGAGACCGTCGAGGAGCACGTTCGCGTCGGCGCCCGGTGCCCCGACCAGAGACTCCGCTCCGGCACGCCGGCAGAGCAGTACCTCGCTCTTCGTGTAGAGGCGGGCGAGTTGTGTCGGACCCGCCTCGATCTGGAAGGTGCCGGGCTGGAAGGCGACGCGCACGCTGCTGTGATCGTCGAGCCAGTCGGCGATCTGGTTCTGGTAGTCGAGCGCGTCGGGCCCGAGGGAGTTGATGAACAGCCACGTGGGCACCTCGTAGTCGCGCAGACCCGTCCAGTGGTAGGTGAAGGCGGCGTGGCGCACGAGGATCGTGCGCTCGCCCTCAAAGGAGAGGACGAAGTTGCGTACGGAGTGCGTGGGGGCGTCGACGTGAATCAAGCGGGTGTCCACGTCCTGGGAGCGCAGGGAGCTCAGAACGTCCAGGCCCACCTGGTCGTGCGCGAGGTAACTACTCAGGCCCACGCGTAGCCCGAGGTGCGCGAGGGCGACCGCGGCGTTGGCCGCACCGCCACCCGTGTTGGCCGGAGTGTCGTCGCCAACCGCGAGTTTCGTGCCCAGAGGGATCTCGAGCCACTGGCCGGCCTCGTCGGTGCGCACGTGCACGGGGCCCTCGGGGAGGCGGATGAATTCGTCGGTCACGACGTCACCGAGACTGACGACGTCGAAGTTCTGTGCCGCGGTCACGAAACCCATGTCCACCTCCGGTTACTTCACTGAGCGATCACTGCTGACGCGGGCTCACTGGCCCCGTGGCTCGTGGCGATCCCCACCTCTCGCGTCGACGTCCGTGGCGTATGGTCCTCTCTTCGACTATAGGGACGCGGCGACACCCCCGTGGCGCGGCTACGAGTGCGCGCCCGTGCTCGCCGGTCCGTCCGGGGCGAGGGATCGTGGGGCGGGCTCGTCGAAGCGGAAGGTGGCGACGTGGCGGCGCTTGGTCCACCACGCGAAGACCACGCCGAGAGCCAGCAGCACCGTGAAGAGTTGGTCGACTCCGGCGCCGATTGCGGCGGGGCCGTAGATGAAGAAGGCGATCAGGAGCAGGCCCATGACCACGCTCGAGAAGAGTGCGCCGACGAGGAGAACGGGGTGCGAGTGACGCTGGCGTGGGCCGTCGGCGAGGTGGCGGTGGCCCCTCGTGAGGAAGACCACGGCGGTCAGCGAATCCAGGAAGAACTCGGCCAGCAGGAAGAAGCCCGCCCCCGAGAGGACCAGGGTAAAGAAGGTACCCAGCGACGTCACGAAGAGTTGGAGAGCGACCACGACGGCCGCGGTTCCGAGCGACGCCAGGATCGCGACGTGGGGCACGTGGTGGCGGTTCAGCGAGGCGAAGCCGCGGGGAATCAGCTCCTCGCGACCCATGGCGAACAGCGCGCGCGACAGGATGAAACTGGTCAGCCACAGTCCTCCCGCCGTGGAGAGAAGAATGGGCACCAGCATCGCCCACGGAGCACCGGGGATCAACCGGTGTGACCAAACGGCGAGGGGATCGGTCGAGTTCGCGAGCAGGCGTAGCGGCGTCTCGCCCAGCATGAGTGGGTAGAGGATGGCGTAGAACACGAGTGCGCCGACCGCACCGATGATTCCCCCGATGCCCGGGTGTTCACGGGGTCGCTGGGACTCCTCGGCGGCGTAGCTGTCGATCTCCCAACCGTCCAGGATTGTCGCGGCCACCACCGCGACGATCAGGATGCCACCGATGGGTGGCGGGCCGAAGTGGATGGGCACGGCCAGGCGGTGCCAACTGAGCACGCCGAAGACGCCGAAGCCGGTCAGCGAGAGGATCTCCACCGCGAAGAATATCTGGGTGATGACGGCGGTCGGTCGTCCGCCGAGGAGGAGCGGTACCGCGGCGAAGACGAGCCAGAAGAGGGTGACCGCCAGGCGCAGGGCCGCGGGGGCGTGGTAGCCGGGAGCCACCAGGGCCAGCGTGTAGGCGCCGGCGGGGATCGCGATGGGGGGGATGGAGAAGAAGTAGGCCAGGATGAGGATCCACGCCTGGTAGCGCGAGACGCTGCGCCCGATGACCCGCGCCGACCAGTGGTAGGAGGCGCCCGCGTGGGGGAAGTGTTGATTGAGGAGACGAAAGACGAAGCTGGAGATGATGAAGGGAACCGCGAGGATCACGATCGCGGGGAGCGTCCACCATCCGGCCTGGGCGGCCATGACCCCCCCGGTGGCGGCGACCGAGAAGAGCGGTCCCACACTGGAGACCGACAGGGGCACGAGGTCCCACAGGTGAAACGACTGGCGGAGCCGGGGTTCGTCGCTCGTCGGAGGCGGGGCGAGGGGCGAGGGACCGTCCGTGGTCATTCGCTAATGCTAACTACTCCTATTAAGAGTCCGTACGCTCCTTCACTCCGGTGACTCGTCGCCCGTGGCGCGAGCGGGACGAAGTCCGAGGACGGTCACCGCGACGGCGGTCGTCGCGCCGAAGATAATCAACGCCACGCCGGTTCCGAGGTGTCCCGCCAGTTCACCGAGGACGAAGGCTCCGATCGGTGTCGTGCCACCCATCAGCAGGACGTAGATCCCCATGACTCGTCCACGGAGCCGGTCCGGGGTGAGCAACTGTAGGCGGGTGTTGGCGGTGATGGAGGTGACGATGCCGGCGACCCCACCCAGGCCGAGCAGCAGCAGGCTTACCGGGTAGGAGTGAGTGAAGCCCAGCGCGACGAGGTCGAGTCCGAGGGCGACCCCCCCGATGGCCAGGCGCGTCTCGGTGGCCCGGCGGTCACGCGCGAGGACGACGGCCCCGGCGAGCGAGCCGGCACCTATCGCCGCCATGAGGTCGCCGAAGCCCGTCGCCGAGCGGTGCAGAACGAAGCGCGCGAGCAGGGGAACCGCCACCTGCCAGTTGAAGCCGAGGAGGCCGATGACGGCGAAGAGTACGAGGACCTGGCGCACGGACGCCGCGTGCAGAGCGTAGGACAGGCCCCGACGTAGGTCGCCGTACACCGAGCGGCCCGACGCCGTCGGGTGGTCGGCGCCGTAGGCGGGATGAATGGTGGCGAGGATGACGATGATGGGGAGGAAGCTCGCCGCGTTCAGGTACAGCGCCCCGTCGATACCCCACGTAGCGATGGCGAGTCCCCCGACGGCACCACCGAGCATGCGCGCGGTGTTGAACTGCACGCTGTTGAGCGCGACGGCGTCCGCCAGCAGGTCGCGGCCCACCAGTTCGGGGACGAAGGCCTGCTGGGCGGGGTTATTGAGAGCGTTGGTGGCGCCGAGCGCCAGCGCCAGCAGGCCGATCTCCCAGAGGGTGACGACGTGCGACGCGACCAGCACGCCGAGGATGATCGCTTGGACGGTGAGCGCGACCTGGGTGATGACGAGCAGCCGTCGGCGCCCGACGCGGTCGGCGACGACGCCGCCGACCAGTGCGAAGGCGAGGATTGGTAGAAACTGCAGCATCGTGATCGTGCCCAGGTCGACGGCCGAGTGGGTGAGGTCGAGCACCAGCCACGACTGCGCGATCGCCTGGGACCACGTGCCGGTTCCCGAGATGAGCTGCCCGGTCCAGTACCAGGCGAAGGCGGGAACCTTGAGGGCCGCGGTCATCGAGCGCCACGACACCTCCTCGCTCAGAGGCTTTACCGCCGGGGACGTTCGCGCTCCCGACGGCGGTGTCAGATTGCCATCCCCGTGATTGCCCGGTGTGGGTGGCGGCACCATCGGGCGCGAGCCCGTCTCGTCGGAGGGCGACGTCACGCGGGCGCGCCTCCGGTGTCGTCCAGAGCGTCGCGCACGGCGGACTCGTGGTCGGGCGCCGTGACGACCAGTGCCCGGTCGCCGGGCATGAGGTGAAGGGTGGGGTCGGCCACGAGCACCGCACCGGCGCGCACGACCGCGACGAGGGTTCCCCCGTCCAGCGGTAGTGCTGACACCGGCTGGCCCCGTACGCGCGACGCGTCGGTCACGGTGATCTCTAGGAGAACCAGTCCGGGGCCGGGTAGTTCGCCGAGGCGCACGGCACGGGTCGAGCCGGTCGCGGACTCGATGAGCGCGACCAGGGTGGTCGCCGCCGAGAAGGCGGCGTCGACTCCCCAGCTCTGGTCGTAGAGCCACTGGTTGGCGTCGTCGTGCACCGTGGCCACCACTCGCGCGATGGCGAAGTGGCGCCGCGCGAGGGCCGCGATGACCAAGTTCTCCTCGTCACGCCCCGTGCAGGCGACGAGCACGTCGGCGCGCAGGGCGCCCGCGGCCTCCAGGCGTCGGGGCGAACTGGCTCGGCCGAGAACGACGTGGAGGCCTCGCGCGGTGAGGTCCGCGGCTCGCGTCGGATCGCTCTCCACGACGATGACCGTGGTGTCTCCGACCCCGAGGGCCCGAGCCACCTGCTCGCCGATCATTCCACCACCGGCCACGATGACGTGCATTAGTCCCACCTCCCGCCGAGGAAGCTCCGCAACCGCTCCAGGGAGGTCGACGCCACGACGAAACTGAGCCGGTCCCCGACCTGCAGGGTCGTAGCGCTGCCGGGGATGAGCGAGTGCCCCGCTCGCGTGATCTCGACCACTCGTATCTCTCCTTCAACGTCGAACTCACTGGCGCGGCGGCCCTCCAGGTAGTCGGGAGTCGACGCTCGCACCAGTACCGACTCGCCGTTGCCGAACGTGTAGTCGGGGTCGAGCGGTCGGTGGCGCAGGAGGCGGTGGACGCGATCGACGGTCATGCGCACCGACGCGACCATTTCCAGGTGAAGGTCGTTGGCGAGCAGGGAGTAGTCGACGTCGTTGAGTCGCCCTACGACGCGTGGGACGTGGAAGGTGTCACGCGCCAGGCGGGTGAGGACGATGTTGAGACTGTCACTGGAGGTCAGCGCCACCAGCGCGTCGGCCGAGGTGATGCCGGCGTCGTCGAGCACGAGGCGGTTGATGCCGTTGCCGTGCACGAACCGTCCGGTGAAGCCGTCGGGTAGGTGCTCGCGCGCCCGCTCCTCGAGGTCGACGACGCTGACACTGTCACCCTCGGCGTCGAGTTGTACGGCGAGGGCGGCCCCGGCCCGCCCCGCTCCCACGATGACGACGTGCATCAGATCCCCCCCTCGGTAGCAATGGCGGATTCGGCGGCGGTGACGCGTTGAGCGTGCCGAGCGTCGACGTGTCGGTGCCAAAACTTACGCGACTCGTCGGCCGCGAGCAGGAAAACACCGAACGCGGCGAGCATCAGCCAGTCCGAGAGCCGCAGGGGAGCCGTATGAAAGACCTCCTGCAGTAGCGGTAGGTAACTCACCGCGGCCATGAAGGAGAGCCCGATGACACCCGCACCGATCAGCACCGGATTGGAAAGGATCCCTACCCGCCAGAGGCTCTCACGCTCGGTCCGTACGGCGAAACTGTTGAAGAACTGGCTCACGACGATTCCGGCCTGGGTCATCGTCAGGGCCTCGCGGTAGTCCGGGGTGGCCGCGGTGAACTGATTGAATCCGAGGTGGGCGGAGTGGATGCGCCAGAAGAACGCGAAGACGACCCCCACCGACTCGATCGTGCCGAGGAACAGGAAGCGTCGTACCACGTCCCACGAGAAGAGATGCTCGCTCGGCGCGCGCGGCGGGCGGCTCATCGTGTCGGGCTCGGGTCGCTCGGCGCCCAGCGCCAGCGCCGGCAGAACGTCCGAGCCGAGGTCGATGGCGAGGACTTGAAGGGCGGACAGCGGCACGAGCGGGAAGCCGACGAAGGTCGCGACGAGGATCGGGGCCAACTCGGCGAGGTTGTGGCTGAAGATGTACACGAGGAAGCGCTGGATATTGCGATAGACGGCGCGACCCAGTTCGACGGCGGCCGCGATCGACGCGAAGGAGTCGTCGAGCAGGACCATGACGGCGGCGGCCCGGGCAACGTCCGTGCCGCTCGCCCCCATGGCGATGCCCACGCTGGCCCGCTTCAGGGCCGGGGCGTCGTTGGCCCCGTCGCCGGTGACCGCGACCACGTCGCCCAAGCCCTCCAGGATCGTGACCACACGCAACTTGTGCTCGGGCCGTACGCGCGCGAAGATGACACGCTCGCCCGAGCGCAGTAGCGACGCCAGATCCTCGTCGGCGGTGGTGTCGAGCTCGGCACCGGTCACCACGCGCACCGAACCCTCGTCGATGATCCCCACGCGACGCGCGATGGCCTCGGCGGTGAGGCCGTAGTCCCCCGTGACCATGATGATGCGGATACCCGCGCGCCGGCACGCCGAGACGGCCGCCGTGACCTCGGGGCGTGGCGGATCGGCGATGCCGAGCAGGCCGAGGAACGTGAGCCCGCTTTCGACGTCGCTCTGGATCGCCGGGACGTTGATCGCGGACTTGGTGGCGACGCCGAGAACCCGTAGTCCCTGGTCGGCCATCGTATCGTTCGCGCGGGTGATCACCGCCCTCGCGGCGTCGTCGAGGGCCACGGTGCGGTCGCCCACGCGCTGGTCGACGCATCGCGCGAGGAGTGCCTCGGGTGAGCCCTTGACGTAGGCCTCGACGTGATCGCCTACCTGGTGCAGCGTGGTCATCATTTTGCGGTCGGGATCGAAGGGGAAGGTCTCGATCCGGGGCGTGCGTGCGACCTCGGCGTCGAGGTCGAGGCCAGCCTTGGTTGCCGCGACGATGATGGCTCCCTCGGTCGTGTCACCCAGGACGCGCCAGCCGTCACGCCCCGTCGGGGCCAGCAACCGGGCGTCGGAGCACAGGGCGCCGCGTCGCAGGACGTCGCCGACGACCTCGACGTGCTCGACGTCGCCCTCGGGCGCGTAGCCCACCCCGCTCACGGCGTAGGTGCGATCAGCGACGTCGATCTGCTGGAGGGTCATTTCGGCGCGGGTCAGCGTGCCGGTCTTATCGGTGCAGATGACCGTGGTCGACCCGAGGGCCTCGACGGCGGTCAGGCGCCGGATGAGCGCGTGGCGCCGCGCCATACGCCGCACGCCGATGGCCAGTGAGACCGACAACGTCGCGGGGAGTCCCTCGGGGACGAGCGCGACCATCACGCCGAGGGCGAAGACGAACGAGAGCGCGGCCGAGTTGCCCATGAGCACGCGCAGCGCGAACAGCAGGGCACCCGCGCCGATAGCCACCGCCGCGACGCGTCGTGCCATGTCGGCGACCTGACGCTGCAGGGGGCTCTGCTCGGCGGGCAACTCGGCGGTGAGTCGGTAGATTCGCCCGAACTCGGTATCCGGTCCCGTGGCGACGACGACGCCTTTGCCGGTGCCCGTGGTGACCGAAGTTCCCATGAAGGCCGCGTTACGCGCCTCGAGAGGGCTGACGCGCGCGTCGACCGGTTCGGCGATTCGGGTGACCGGCGCGCTCTCCCCGGTGAGCGCCGACATCTCGATGGAGAGCGAGTGGGCCTCGATGATGCGGCAGTCGGCCGAGACGGCGTCACCGGTGTCGATGACGAGGACATCACCCGGCACGAGGTCGACGGCGGGGATGTCGGTCAGCCGCCCTTCGCGCAGCACGCGTGCCGTATGGGGGACCATCGCCTGTAGCGCTTCGGCGGTGCGCTCGGCGGCGTGTTCTTGCACGAAGCCGATGAGCGCGTTAAGGACGACCACGGCCAGGATGCCGAAGGTCAGTTCGAGGTTCGCCGTGTCACGAGGAGTGCTGAGGACGTAGGTCAGGAAGGTGAGTCCCGCCGCGACGACGAGCACCACGACGAACATGTTCGCGAACTGCGCGGCAACTTCAGAGGCGATCGATCGTCGGTGGGGTTCGGGAAGCGCGTTGGGACCGACCGCCGTACGGCGCTGGACGGCGGTGGCTTCGTCGAGGCCCTGACCCGAACTGCCCAGGGTGCGCAGAGCCTGCGCCGCGTCGAGGGAGAGGGTGGCGTAAGGGTCGGTACGGCGCCAGTCATCGCCGGTCGACGGGCTCGGGTACGGCGACACGCGCTCGGCGGTGATGGTCGGACCGCTCACGTCGTGACTCTCCTGTCCCGGTGACTGCTCCTCTCGTAGTTTGGCGGGGCGGTGTCCGCACCGTCTAGAGACCAAGGTCCCCGACCCGGGGCCCGGGATCGTCGGGCGCTCGTGCGACGCCGACGCGGCGGTCAGTCGCCGTCGCCCTAACGATCGCGGATAAGCCCGAGGCGGCCGGCGGCCTCCCACAGCCCGTCGCGCGCGCGCGGGTGTGCCGTGTTCTCGATGAGGAGCCGGGCTTGCGCCGGCTGGCTGCGTCCGAACGTTCGCGCGACGCCTTGCTCGGTCACGATCACCGAGTGCTGGAAAGAGCAGACGGGGTTGTGCAGGAGGGGCACGATGTTGGAGCGGGCAGACTTGTCGTGCCACGAGCGCAGGGCGATGACGGCGTTGCCGCCGCGCGAGTGAAGGGCGCCGCTGACGAAGTCGGGCTGTCCGCCGAAGCCGGAGTAGATCGTGTCGCGCACGTAGCTGGCGTTGGACTGGGCGAAGAGGTCGACCTCGATGGCCGTGTTGATCGAGAGCATCGCGGGCTGCTGGGCGATGCGGCTCGGGTCGTTGACAGTTTCGGTGCGGCGCATGACGAGGCGGGGGTTGTCGTCGGCCCAGCGATAGAGGTCGGGCGTCCCGAAAAGAAACGTCGCCGTGATGGGGCGCGAGCGATCGAGCGCGCCGGCGGTTTCGAGATGCATCACGCCGTCACTCACCAACTCCGACCACACGCCCAGATCGCGCATGGTGAGCATGTGCGACAGCGCGGCGTCGGGCAACTGGCCGATACCCATCTGCAGCGTGCCGCCGTCGCGGGCCAGCGAGGCGACCGTCTCGCCGATGGCGTGTGCGGCGTCGTCGGGGGGACGGGTGACCGGCGACCCCAGGGGCGAGTCGACCTCCAGCGCGAGATCGATAACGTCAATATCCAATTCGGCGTCACCGTAGGTGTGCGGCATCTGGGGATTGAACTGGGCGACGACGAGACCACCGCGGCGTCGCACCTCCTCGATCGCGGCCGGGAGGATGTTCACCTCTACTCCGAGCGACACCTTGCCGCGACGGGGTACCGACGTCTGCACCACCACGGCGTCGGGCGGGCGGATCGAACTGAAGAGGCGCGGGACCAGCGAGAGTCGCATGGGCAGGTAGTCGATGCGCTGACCACGTCGGGCTCCGGGGCCCACGAAGGGAGTCTCGGTGACGAAGCCGGGTCGGTTCGGCCACGCCTCCTGAGGATTCATGACGAAACCTCGGCACCTCTCGAGCGTCGCGTCGATGATCCGCACCAGTTCCCACGGCGTGGCGTAGTTACCACCGACGACGACCCGGGGCTCGATCGGCGATAGCGAGGCGAAGGCGGTAGCGATGTCTCCCTCGGAGGCGAGTTTCATAGTGAGTCCTCTCTCCCCCGCTTCCTTTCTACCCGTTGGCGAGGGAGCGGGTGCGTGGCGCGTGCGGGTTGAATAGGATCGGCCGCAGAAGACACGAGAGAAAGATAGTCGGAGGAGACGCGACATGACCAGTGAGTGGGGTCCCCTGGCGGGACTGATCGGGGAGTGGGAGAGCGAGACGGGCGGTCTGGATACGGCTTTTTCGCATTCGCGCAAGGAGGTGCTGGGTAGCCCCTATCGGGAGAAGTGCTCGATGAAGCCGTTCGGACCCGTGGACAACGGTGCTCAGAGTCTGTACGGGCTCGACTACCGCAGTGCGATGTGGCGCGGTGACGAGGAGAACCCCTTTCACACCGAGGTTGGCTACTGGCTCTGGGATGCAGCGTCCGGCGAACTGATGAAGTGCTTCGTGATCCCTCGGGGCATTACTGTCCTCGCCGGCACGATGACGAGCGCGGACGCGACCACGTTCACGCTCGAGGCGACCCTCGGCGATTCTCGCTACGTCATCGGTGAGAACACCTACCTCGCGTCGAACGCCAGCAGCCTGAGCTACAAGGCGACGATCACCGTTGGTGACGCGACCTGGTCCTACGACGAGGTGACGACGCTGCGGATGAACGAGTTCGCGGAGCCCTTCGCTCACACGGACCACAACACGCTGCATCGAGTGTCCTAGCAGCACGGCACTACGTCGATCTCGTGTCTCGGCTGCGGCCCCTCGCATCCGAGACACGAGAGGTCGAGCGTGTGGACGACGGCGAGACCTACTGAATCAGCACCGTGAACGCGTCGTGTTGTGCGGCGTGACCGACGACGTCGTAGGCGTCGAGAATCTGGTCGAAGGTGAACGTGTGCGTGACGAACGTGTCGACCGGCTGCGCGTGTGGGGCGACCAGCGTGAGCAACTGAGCCAACGTGTTGGTGTTCACCAACCCCTTCGAGAGGGTGATGATCGTGATCCACAGTTCGTTCGTCGCCAGGTCCACCGACGTGTCGTGCACGCCACTAGTGGCGACGACCTCCGGGCCGGACGATGACGGTGGCCATCGTGAACGTGTGCGCAGTGCCCACCGCGTCGATCGCGACGTCCGCGCCAAGGCCGTCGGTTAGCGCGAGGACGAACCCTGTCCCGTTCGGGTCGCCCGAGTTGACCATGCCAGTGGCGCCGACGTCGGACGCGCCAGCGAGTCGGGCGTTGTCGAGGTCGACGGCGATGATCTTTGCGCACCGTACAGGCGCACGGTCATGACGGCCGAGAGGTCGATGGCCCGATTCGATCACCGCGACGACGTCGCTGGGACGGATCTCGCCGTACTGGACGCCCCGCTCGAGGCCGGTGGGCACACTGTCCGAGAGAAGGACGTCCTCGGCGTCGTGACCCCGTCGGAGATCGTGTTGAGAGAGTTCTCGGCACGCGGTACGCGTACGTACTCGACCCGGGTACCGTCGATCATGTAGCCGAGGATCCAACCGATGCCGGGTGTCCCCTCGGGGTCCAGACAGTGGCTGTCGAGGCCTTGGCGGCAGTTGGCGCAGCGGCCGCACGAACTGACGCACGAGATAATGACGCGATCTTCTACCGGGAAGTGGGTCACGCCAAAGCCGAGTCCGGTCATCGCTCCGATACCCTCATGGCCCCGAATGCGTCCCGGCGTCACCTCGGGCACGTCGCCTTTTAGGAGGTGCAGGTCGGTGTCGCAAATGGTCGTGGCCGCCATCGCCACGATGACATCGGTCGGGTGCGGGATCGTCGGGTGGGCAACGTCTTTCCCGTTCTTCTGTCCGAGCTCTGGTAGACGAGTGCCTTGATGGTGTCTCCCCTCGGTAGCGCGGCCCCCGCCGCACGCGCGCTGATGTCATTGGAGCGCGCCGCGACGCGCCAAGTTGCGGGAGTGCTCTACTGGGCGTTATGAACCTGGCGTCGTTTCTCGTCTCACTGGCGGCCTTGGTGGCCGTGGTAGTGATCGGCGTCAGGACACTCGGCCAGGGTGAGAGGTCCGCCAAGTCGGCAGAGGAGTCCGCCGCGGCCTCGGTCCGGTCCGCGGCGGCGTCAGAGCGGGTGGCACGGATTGCAACGAGTGACGCTGTCCTTCGTCGCCTCGAGGGCCTGATGGACGTGGTGTTGCAGATGCGCGAGCTCTTCAACGCGCAGGTTTCAGCGCACGACACCATGTGGGTGCCGGCCCTGGGGGCGCCCGAGACGCTGGCGCGCACGGTGCTGATCCGGCTATTGGAGGGCCGCCTGGTG
>JAJYSU010000074.1 GCA_021793395.1 Actinomycetes bacterium | reverse complement strand
GGGTAGGGGGTCACAAGTTCATCACCCCGGAGTTTTCGAGGGCGATGTCGCGGCGCGTCTAGGCTCTGACCTGGCATTATGATCAACTCGACTGTGACGGTGGTGTGACGTTTTTTTGAGTGGGTACTGACCGGGCTGCGCCGCTCGCGTTGTAGCGGGCCGGCGATGGGGCGTTGTGCTCCGCGGTCGCGCCCTCGGTACCGGTGGCGAAGGGGTGCGGTGCGTGTGCCACAGTGAGTACGCGTCCTTCGACTCGAGGGCGCCGGGTCGTGGAGTATCGCGCCCGACGGCTTACGGTCGCGGCGGTGGGGGCTCGCGGGTGGTCGCCGCGAATCACTAAGAGCCGCAGGTGTACGAGGTCCCGGGGGGATACGCCGTGCGGTACCGCACGGTAAGGATGTGTCATCAGGTGATGCGGGCCACCCTGAGCCGGTCGACGCTTGCACCGGTGTCGGGCCGCGTTAGCGTTCGGCGAGCGCGGCGCCGAGGATCGCGTCGATATCACGGTGGCGAAAGCGGTACCCGGAGTCGTCGAGGGCACGGGGGGTAACGCGCTGACTGGCGAGAACGGCTTCGTCAGCCAGGTCTCGTCCGAGCGCGAGCGAGAGAGCGGCCCGCGGAACAGCAGCGATCGTGGGGCGGTGCACTGCGCGTCCCAGCGCCGCAGTGAAGTCACGATTAGTCACGGGCGTCGGTGCGACGAGGTTGACGGGCCCGTCGAGGCCCTGATCCATAATCCAGAGCAGCGCGTGCACCTCGTCCTCGAGACTGATCGGGCTGAGCCATTGGTGACCGCTGCCGAGACGACCTCCTAGTCCCGCGCGAAACAGGGGCAACTGGCGCGCGAGCGCACCGCCGCTCGCCGACATCACGATGCCGGTTCGCGCGCACGCCACGGTGGTCCCCGGGCGCCTCGCTGGCTGAATGGCCCGCTCCCACGCGTCACAGACGTCGGCGAGGTAGCCCGTTCCGCGCGCGGACGACTCGTCGAGCACCTCGTCGCCGCGTGAACCGTAGTACCCGATGGCCGAGCCGCTCACCACGCGCGTTACTCCCGGACGCGACGCCAACGTCGCCGCGAGTACGGACGTTGACTCGACGCGCGAGGCCAGGATCTCGCGACGTCGTGCGGGGCTCCACCGACGCTCGGCGATACCGGCTCCGGCCAGGTGTACGACCGCGTCGATCGTCCCGGCGTGGTCGAGGTCGTCGGTACTGAGTGTGCCGGCGCGCGGGTTCCAGCGCACCACCGTATCGCGCGTTGCGGGGCTGTCCGGGCGTACGACGCGCACGACCTGGTCACCTCGTGCCTCGAGCGCACGAACCAACGCCGAGCCAATAAGGCCTGATGAACCGGTCACCGCGACGCGCACGTTACCTCCACGTGTTGTTGCAATAGGCGGGCTAGCTGGTCCGGTGCGCTCAGGTGGGCACCGTGGCCAACGCCCACCAGCTCGTCGGTCGCGATGGTCGGGTTGAGACTCGTGAGTCTCGCCCCGAGGGCGCGGTAGTAGGTCGCGAGGCGCTGATCCCCGTGCACGTAGTGGACGGGTACACGCAGAGCCGCGACGTCGACCAACGGCGCAAAGGGTGGCCCGTGTCGCAACGCGGTGAGGTCCTCGACCAGCGCGCGACCGTCGAGGCGACGCGACTCGCGCTCGGCCTCGCTCAAGTGTTCCCACGTCGCGTCCGACACGACGCGGCGAAAAAAAAGCTCCGCCTCGCGACGCGGATCGTCGCCGAGGGGTGGACGCTCACCGTGTCGCGCGAGGACCCAGGGCAGCGGTGCTTCGTACACGTCGACGAGGCACAACAGCGACGGCTCGGACGCCGCGGCGCCGAGGGCGACGACGCCCCCGTAGCTGTGACCGAAGACGGCAACGGGACCGCTCTCGGCGGCCCAGCGCGCTACCTCCAGGAGATCGTTGACGTGGTAGGCGAGTCCGAGCGGTTCGAGCGGGCGCGACGCTTGGTACCCGCGCCGGTCGTAGGTGACGACGTTGAGGTGGGTCATGCGCCGCGCGAGCCGGGCGAACGACGCACCCCGGTCAAGTCCTCCGTGGACGCACACGAGGGTCGCGCGCGCGTCGGGGACTCGTCGCTGCACGACGGCGAGACCCGCCACCGGTGATGGTCGCACCGGCTCCAGTCCGCGCGTCTCAAGGGAGGTGACCACGTCACGAACTTATCGGGTGAGTGTCAAAGGGGGCCCGTTTCTTTCGGGGAGGGCCCTAGGCTGGTCGCGTGACTATTTCTTCCAACACTGCGTCCGGCGCTGCCCCCGGCGGGTCTTTCGGGGCAAACGCGTGGCTCGTCGACGATCTCTACGACCAGTACCTAGCCGATCCCACCTCAGTGGCGCCGAGCTGGCGCGAGTTCTTCGTTGACTACCATCGTTCGACCGTTCCGACTGTTCCCACGGCGACGCCGCAGCCGACGGTTGTGACGGAGCGGCCGGCGGCGGTCGTCGACGCCGGTGCCACCGCGCTACGCGGGGCGGCGGCGCGCATCGTTACCAATATGACTGCCAGTCTGGGAGTGCCGACGGCCACCAGCGTTCGCACCGTGGCGAGCCGCCTGCTCGAGATCAATCGGACCACACTCAACGAGACCCTGTCACGGACCAGCGGAGCGAAAGTCTCGTTCACCCACCTGATCGCCTACGCCATCGTCAAGGGATTGGTGGCGGTGCCGTCGCTGAACGCGACGTACGTCGAGGCGGTCGACGCCAAGGGAACCCCCGGCGTACGTCATCACGAGCACGTGGGTCTCGGTTTAGCCGTGGACGTGTCGCGTCCCGACGGTTCGCACAATCTCATGGTTCCGGTCATTCGCGACGCGGACGCGCTCGATTTTCGTGCGTTCCTGGTGGCCTACGAGGACCTCGTGCGCAAGGTGCACGCCGGGACGGTCGGGGCGGACGACTTTGTCGGCGCGACGGTGTCGCTCACCAACCCCGGGACGTTGGGAACCGTCCAGTCGGTGCCTCGATTGATGCCGGGTCAGGGTGCCATCTTTGGAGTGGGGGCGCTGGCGTGGCCGGCGGGCTTCGACGCGGCCGACCCGCGAACCCTGGCGGAGTTGGGCGTGGGCAAGGTCATGACCCTCACGTCGACCTACGATCACCGCATTATCCAAGGAGCCGAGTCGGGTCTTCTTCTCAAGTACGTGGCGGAATGCCTGACCGGCGGTCACGGCTTCTACGACGAGGTTTTTGCGGCGCTCGGCATTCCCTACGAGCCCACTCGATGGGCGTTTGACCGTAATCCGGCGAGCGGCGCGGGTGAGGACGAGCGGATACTCAAGCACATCCGAGTTCAGGAACTCATCAATATGTATCGGGTGCGCGGACACCTCCACGCACACCTGGACCCCTTGCACGCCGATCCTGCGCCCGTGCACCCCGAGTTGGACATGGCGACCTACGGCCTCACTATGTGGGACCTGCCGCGACGCTTCGTGGTGGGAGGTCTGGCGGGGCGTCGCGAGGCCACACTGGACGAGATCTTGACGATCCTGCGTGACGCGTACTGCCGAACAGTAGGTATCGAGTATGGGCACATCCTGGATCCCGAGCAGAAGCGCTGGATCCAGGAGCGAGTCGAGGGAGTCAGTACAGCCACCTCCGCGGACGAGCAGCACCGTATTCTCTCGGCTCTTACCGAAGCCGAGGTCTTTGAGCGGTTCCTGCATTCGCGCTACGTGGGCCAGAAGCGCTTCGGTCTCGAGGGGGCAGAGTCGGCCATCGTGGCGTTGATCACGATCCTGGACGCCGCCGCGCCCGACGGCGTACGCGAGGCGGTACTGGCGATGGCTCACCGAGGTCGCCTGAACGTCCTGGCCAACGTCGTGGGCAAGTCCTATCGCGAGATTTTTTCGGAGTTTGAGGGCAACCTCGACCCCGAGAGCGTGCAGGGAAGTGGTGACGTCAAGTACCACAAGGGGGCGAGCGGCGTCTTCACTACGGCGAGTGGCGCGACCATCGATGTGTCGATGGCGTCGAACCCCTCACACCTCGAGGCCGTGAGCCCCGTGGTGGAAGGGATCGTGCGGGCCAAGCAGGACAGTGCGCTGCGTCCCGACGACGGGACGTCTCTCGCCGCTCCCTACGACCTCTACCCCTATCTGGCGATTCTGGTCCACGGTGACGCGGCCTTCGCGGGCCAGGGAGTAGTCGCCGAGACCCTGAACCTGTCGCAGCTTTCGGGGTACCGGATCGGGGGGTCGATCCATATCGTGATCAACAATCAGGTCGGCTTCACGACCGCTCCGGACTCGGCACGATCGAGTTTCTACCCGACAGACGTGGCCAAGATGATCCAGGCGCCCATCTTTCACGTCAACGGTGACGACCCGGAGGCCTGTGCGCGCGTGGCCCGTCTGGCCTACGACTATCGCGCCACTTTTCATCGTGACGTCGTCATCGACATCGTCTGCTATCGCCGTCACGGCCACAACGAGGGTGACGATCCGAGTTACACGCAGCCCCAGATGTACAAGATCATTGACCAGATGCGCTCGGTGCGCAAGATGTACACCGAGACGCTGGTGCGTCGTGGCGATATTTCGCTCGAGGCCGCCGAGGCCGCTCTGGATGAGTTCAACACTCGCCTGCAGAGTGTCCTGGACGAGGTACGGACCGTACCTGTTCCTGAGTTGCACGAGGTGCCCTTGGCCGAGGTCATCGAGGACGCTCCCGCCCCGGCGACCGGCGTGGCTCGCGAGATCCTGCAGCGGGTCGCTCACGCGACGATCCACACCCCCGACGGCTTTACGGTGCACCCCAAGTTGGCGCGCCAGTTCGACCAGCGTGCCGCCCTGCTCGACTCCGGTCAGGTTGACTGGTCGTTGGGCGAGGCGCTGGCTTTTGGGACACTGACGCTGGAGGGGACCAACGTGCGCTTGGTCGGCCAGGACACGCGTCGCGGCACCTTCTCACACCGCCACGCGGCACTCATTGACTACGAGACCGGGTCGCAGTACGTCCCGTTGAGCAACCTTGACGCGACGGGATTCTTCACGGTGCGCGACTCGTTGTTGAGCGAGTACGCCGCGCTCGGCTTCGAGTACGGCTATTCGGTGCAGTCGCCTCGGTCGCTCGTGGCGTGGGAAGCCCAGTTCGGCGACTTCGTCAACGGTGCCGAGATCATCATCGACAACTTCCTCGTAGCCGCTG
>JAJYSU010000033.1 GCA_021793395.1 Actinomycetes bacterium | reverse complement strand
GAGTAACGCGACGGTTGCCCACTGGGATCCGGGCGGAGTGCTGCAAGATGCTTAAGGAGCACAGCCATGAACGACGCAATCCGCGTAAGCCGCCCGCTAACGGGCACTGATAAGACCCTCAGTTTTGAGGCCGGGCGACTCGCCCAACTGGCCGACGGCGCCGTCCTCGCTCGTCTGGGCGACACGATGGTGCTCGCGACCGTGACCGCCTCACGCAGCGTACGGGAGGGGATGGACTTCTTTCCCCTCACGGTAGACATCGAGGAGCGTGCCTACGCTGCGGGGAAGATTCCCGGCTCCTTCTTCCGTCGCGAGGGACGCCCCTCGGACCAGGCCATTCTGATCTGTCGCCTCATCGACCGACCGTTGCGCCCCTCGTTCCCCAAGGGATTCCGCAACGAGGTCCAGGTCGTGGGCACCGTGATGAGCGCCGATCAGGAGAACCCGCACGACATCCTGGCGATCAACGCCGCGTCGGCGGCCCTGATGATCTCGGGTATCCCCTTCGACGGTCCCATTGGCGCGGTGCGCATGGCCTT
Source organism: Actinomycetes bacterium (assembly GCA_021793395.1). GTDB lineage: Bacteria > Actinomycetota > Acidimicrobiia > Acidimicrobiales > RAAP-2 > RAAP-2. The sequence goes on along the minus strand of JAJYSU010000033.1, from coordinate 27,508 downwards.
TACCACCGAGGGAGAGTGGCGGGCTCACCCGACCTACGCCGAAGGTGACGCGTCCAGCTTCGAGTTGGTCGTGGCGGGACGGGCGCTCAGCGAGGATCCTGACAGTGACGTGGCGATCATGATGGTCGAGGCCGGCGGCACGGCGGGCTCGTTCGACATGTACGCCGAGGGCGCACCGAAGGTCAGCGAAGACGTGCTCAGCGCGGGGCTTGAGGCGTCCAAGGTGTGGATCCGCGAGGCGATCAACCTACAGCGCGAGTTGGTGAGCGCGGTGGTGAGTGAGCGAGGGCCCATCACGCCGATGCCGTACCAGTTGTTCCGCGACTACGAGGATGACGTGCTCGCGAGGGTCGAGGCCGTGGGCGCGACGCTCGTGGCGGACGCCAATCGATTGACGGTCAAGCAGGAGCGGGCCGCCGCTCTGGACGAGGCGACAGTCGCGATAGTGGCGCAGTTGAGTGACGAGTTCGCCGATCGCGTCGGCGAGATTAAGGCCGCCGTCAAGGCGTTGACTAAGCAGCTCGTGCGTCGACGCATCGTCGACGAGGGTGTGCGCATCGATGGACGCACCGCGGTGGACATTCGCCCACTGTCGGCGGAGATCGACTTGTTCCCGATGACGCACGGCTCGGCGCTCTTCCAGCGTGGCGAGACCCAGGTCGTCAATGTCACCACGCTGGGGATGCCGCGCATGCGCCAGCAGATCGACTCGATCACGCCCGACGAGTGGCGTCGGTACATGCACCACTACAACTTCCCGCCCTACTCGGTGGGTGAGACGGGACGGGTCGGGTCACCGAAGCGTCGTGAGGTCGGCCACGGGATGCTGGCGGAGCGGGCACTCGTCCCCGTGTTGCCCAGCGAGGAGGAGTTCGCCTACTCGCTGCGCGTGGTGTCTGACGTCCTCCAGTCGAACGGGTCGACGTCGATGGCGTCCGTCTGCGGTTCAACGTTATCCCTGATGGCGGCGGGTGTTCCCATCAAGGCACCGGTGGCGGGCATCGCGATGGGCCTCGTGTACGACGGGGGACGTTACGTCACGTTGACGGACATCCTCGGTGCCGAGGACGCCTTCGGCGACATGGACTTCAAGGTGGCGGGCACGGCCGATGCCGTGACGGCTTTGCAGCTCGATACGAAGATTGATGGTCTTCCCGCCGACGTTCTCTCGAAAGCATTGCACCAGGCCAAGCAGGCCCGACTTACCATCCTGGACGTGATCACGAGTGCGATCGCGCAGCCGCGCAGCAACGTGGCCGAGGTGGCGCCCAAGATCGTGTCACTGGAGATTCCGATTGACAAGATCGGTGAGGTCATCGGCCCCAAGGGCAAGGTGATCAACACGTTGCAGCAGGAGACTGGCGCGGATATCGCGGTGGACGACAACGGCGTGGTGGGAACGGTCACCATCGGCGCAAAGGACGGCCGTGCGGTGGAGGAGGCTCGGCGTCGCATCGAGATGATTCTCGACCCGCCGACCGCTGAAGTGGGAGTGATCTACCCCGGCCGTGTGGTGAATCTCGCCAAGTTTGGCGCGTTCGTGTCGATCATGCCCGGGCGTGATGGTCTGTTGCACATCTCCAAGATGTCGCCGCTCAACGGAGGTCGGCGTATTGGCCAAGTGGAGGACGTGCTCGAACTGGGACAGGTTCTCGAGGTGCGCGTGGACGACATCGATCCCCAGGGCAAGGTGTCGCTCTCGCTGGCCGGCGAGTTCGCCGGAATGGAGGACGACGACGCGTCGGATCGTCCGCGCCCCGCTCGCGAGAGTACGCGTGGACGCGACCGTGAGGGTTCGCGTGAGGGTTCGCGTGAGGGTTCGCGCCGCGCGGCGCCGGTCTCGGCCTTCGAGGCCGCCTTCGAGGCCGAGCTGGCCGACGAGATCGGCGACCTCGGGCCGGCGAGCCCGTCGCTGGCCGAGGGGGAGGGTTCGACCCGTCGGGGTTCGCGTCCGCGCCGTCGCTAGCCGATCGTAGACGTGGGGTGGCCGGGATAGTCAGTCGTGGTGGCTGGTCGCGCCGGCCACCCCAGGTCGTTTCCTAGGGTGGACGACGTGAACCCGTCGATCGACCGCGTGACCCCGTCGATCGACCGCGTGACCCCGTCGATCGACCGCGTGACCCCGTCGATCGACCGCGTGACGTGGTGGCGACCGATGGCCGTCGCGGATCGTCGTGCGGTGACGGCGTTGATCGTCGTGCCGATTCTCCTGTTCGCGATACCGGCTTTGTTCGGTCATCCGGCGATTGCCCAAGACAACCTGATCCAGAACTTTCCGCTTCGGGTGTTGAGTGGTCGACAGATGGCCAGCGGTCACCTACCGCTGTTGAACCCGTTGGCCGACTCGGGGACTCCTCTGTTGGGTGGAATGAACGCCGGATCGTTTTTCCCGCTCACGTTTCTCTTCATCTTTCTCCCCGCGGTGCTGGCGTGGGTGATCAATCTGGTTGCGGTGTACGCCGGTGCGGCGCTCGGGATGTACGCGCTTCTTCGCTGGCACTCGCGTCGCGCGAGCGTCGCCCTGGTGTCCGCCATGGTCTTCACCTACAGCGGCGCCATGATCGGCCAGATGGTGCACCTCGGTGTGGTGCAGGGTTACGCGCTGTTGCCCTGGGCGGTGCTGGTTCTCCTCTCGAGCGCGTCGCGGGCGCGCTCGCTCACCGCGTCGGCGACGTGGCGCCGGCGGTTACGCGTCTTCGCCCCCACCGTGCTCGCCATGGCGGGGTTGTGGGCGCTGGCGACGCTGTCGGGGGAGCCCCGCGCGATCGCCGAACTCGAGTTGCTCATCCTGGTGGTGGGTCCGGCCGTGCTGGTGTTGTCGTCGCCGTGGCGACCGATCACGTGGCGCCAACGCGTCGAATTCGTGATGTCCGTGGCCGTGGGCGTTCTGTGGGGAGTGCTGATGGGTTTGGCGCAACTGCTGCCCGGGTCGTCGTTCATCAACGTATCCCAGCGCACGGATCTCACCTACTCGTTCTTCGGGTCGGGGTCCCTAGCACTGCGTTCGAGCCTGTTGTGGTTTATTCCCGACTTGGTGGGCGGCAACGGCGTCGCTCACCAGCCCCGCTACTACGTGGGTTACAACCTGGCGGAGGTGACCGGCTACGTGGGCGTGGTTGCGCTGGTGGCGGTAGCGGCCTACCTCGCCCGCGTGACGCCGCGAGGCTGGCGAGGCTCCTCGCGAGATTCCACCCTCTACGTCGTCATCCTGGTGGTGGGCCTCTTCGCGACGTGGGGCTACTTCACGCCGCTCGGTCACATCTTTCGCGAGATTCCACTGTTCGCGAGCACGCGTCTGCAGAGTCGCAACGTCATTCTGGTGGATTTCGCGTTGTGCATGTTCCTCGGGTGGTGGCTTGAACGGGTGGTCGAGGGTGACCGCGTGGGCGCCTCGTTGAGTGGGTGGCGTCGCTGGGTGAGTGCGGCACCCGCGTTGGCGACGGCGGCGTTGGCGACGGTGGCCCTGATCGCCGGGCCGGCACTGGCGCGCTTCATGAGCGCCACTCCGGCTCGGTCTCAGTTGGCCACCGATCAGCGCCCGACGTTGATCATCCACCTCCTCGTGGCTCTGGTGATCGTGGTGCTGATCGTCGGAGCCGTTCGGTGGCGTCGGCTGTGGGGGGCGCTGGTCGCGGTCTGTGCGCTGGACGTGGTCGTGTTCCTCGTCTTTTGCGCGGTGGGATTTGTGCCCGGCAAGACGCCGGTGATGCCGTCGCGCACGAATGCGGTGGCGCACCTGGGTGCGACGGGCCGCTTTGCGCTCGTCGACGGGTCCGGTCGTAACGGAGATATCTTCGAGAGCCTCGGACTACCCAACATGAACGTGTTCACGGGGCTAGCCAGCGTGCAGGGCTACGGTTCACTCATCGACGCCCACTACGGCGACATCACGAAGACGCACCCGCTCTTCAATATCGACGTCTGCGCGCTCGCCGCGGGCACCTTCGCCCAGCTTCGTTTGGCGTCGCTCGCCCTCGCGGCACCCCAACTCAGTGAGCCGGTGCACTCGAACGCCGCGCCACGACTTCTGTGCCCACCGAGTGCCGCGAGCGATCACGCCACTCGGTGGTTCGGGCGGGTCGTGGACGCGACTGGATTGCGCGTGAGCGGCGTGAAAGCTGCGGCGGGCGTCACGTGGAGTGCTCGACTGGTCGACGCCGCGGGACGTCCTTACGGCCCCGCGGTCCGAGGACGGTCGTCGGGCCGCGGGACCGTCGTCCGATTCGCCTTCATCCCCACGCCGGCGGCGGGCGTCGTCGTGACGGCGACGGGCCCGTGGCGCGACACCTCGGAAGTCCTCGCGGTCGCGGGGTCGACGCGCTACCAGCTGCGCACCAACTTCCAGTTGGCGTTGGCCCACGGATGGCGCCTCGTCGCCACGCGGGGTACGTTGGCGTACTTCCGCGCCACTGTGGTGCGGCCGAGCGCGTGGGTGAGCACCGGGGGAACCTCGCGGATCACGCACGTGACCAACACGTCGTGGGGGGACTCGTGGGTCACCGTGCACGCGACGTCGCCTACGGCACTGTGGCGCTCGATGGACTGGATCCCCGGGTGGCGTGCCGTGGCCCGCAACGAATCGAGCGGGGCGACGCGGACGTTACGCGTGGCGCGATCGGGTCTCATCCAACGCGTCGAGGTCCCCACGGGAACGTGGGTGGTGCACTTCGAGTACCACGCGCCGCATATCGACGTGGGCATCGCGTTGTCCCTCGTGGGCTTCGTGCTCTGGGGCGGTGCCGTGTCGTGGACGGTGGAGGAGCGGCGGCGTCGGGCTAGAGTGCGGGCGTGACGCGTATCGCCATCGTCGGGGGAGCGGGCCGGATGGGTCAGATTCTGGCTCGCGGTCTCGGCGCGCTGGACGATATGGACGTGGTCGCTCTTATCGATCCCCACGAGCCGGCCGAACTCTACGGGGCTCAGTATCGGGCGGACCTGGAAAGTGTGGAGCCGATCGTCGTGGACGTGGTCGTGGACTTCTCCGTGGCGGTGAACGTCGTGCATTCGGCGCGCTGGTGCGCGGCGCACAAGGTGGCGCTGGTGGTGGGAACGACCGGGCTCGGCGCGAACCATCGCGCCGAGCTCGCCGCGGCGGGTGAGCGTACGGGCGTTGTGGTGGCGGCCAACTTCGCGATCGGCGCGGTGCTGGCGGAGCGTTTCGCGGCCTGGGCGGCTCCCTACTTTGAGCGGGCCGAGGTGATCGAGTTGCATCACGACACCAAGGCGGATGCTCCGTCGGGCACGGCGATCGCCGCGGCGCACGCGATCGCCGCGGCGCGCCGCGAGGCGGGACGCGGTCCCATCACCGACACCACGACCACGTGGACGTTGGAGAACGCGCGCGGAGCCGACGCCGGTGATGGTGTGCGGGTTCACTCAGTGCGCCTGCCCGGTCTGGTGGCGCATCAGGAGATCCTCTTCGGTGGTCCCGGCGAGGGGCTGCTCGTTCGCCACGACGCCTACGATCGCGCCAGCTTCGTGCCGGGGGTAGCTTTGGCGATTCGCACCATGAACCGTGACGCGGGTCTGGTCGAGGGACTCGCGGCTCTGCTGAGCTAACTCGACCGTGAGAGAGTGGTCTGAATGGTGAGACGGACGGCCCGTCGGGGTCGCGTCGTGGGTTAGCGATGGCCCACCGCACGCGTCGGGTGACGCGAGCCGTGCAGTAACACTGGTAACTTTGGGGAATGGTACCGCCGCGTCTTGGGACGCTGCTGACGGCGATGGTGACACCGTTCGCTGCGGACGGCACCCTCGACCTCGACGCGGCCGCGAGTCTGGCCCGGTACGTGGTCTCCCAAGGGAGCGACGGACTCGTCGTGGCGGGGTCGACGGGTGAGGGATCGTCGCTCAGTGACGACGAGAAGTTGGATCTATTCGCGGCGGTAGCCGAGGCCGTGACCGTTCCCGTTGTGGCGGGCAGCACGTCCTCGAACACGGCGCAGTCGGTGGCGCTGACCGCTCGCGTGGCCGCCACTGGGGCCGCGGGTGTTCTGGCCACCACTCCGGCCTACGTGCGACCGAGCCAGTCGGGCATTGCGTCACACTTTGCCGCCGTGGCCGACGCGACCGCGCTGCCGGTGATGCTCTACGACATTCCTTCGCGGACCGGACGTAAGGTGGCGTCGACCACGGCGATTGACGTGGTGACGCGTCACGCGAACGTGGTGGCTCTCAAGGACGCGTCGGGTGATCTTCCGGGAGCCGCTCACCTCGCCGCGGTCCTCGGCGAACGACTCGATCTCTACAGTGGTGACGACGCGCTGGTCCTGCCCTTTATGGCGGTGGGGGCGGTGGGTCTGGTCTCGGTGGCGGGCCACTGGGCCGGACCGGAGTTAGCCGTGATCGTGGACGCCGCGACGCGGGGTGATTGGGCGCGTGCTCGAGCGATCAACGAGCGCGTCGCGCCAAGTTGTGCGTTCGAGAGCACCGAGGTGTATCCGAACCCGCTCCCGGCTAAGGCCGCTCTGCGGTATCTCGGGTGGGCCGTCGGCGAGTGTCGCGCTCCGTTGGGACCGGGAGACGACGAGTTGTCGCGTCGCGCGGCCACCGTGGTGGACGATCTGGTGGCGAGCCGCGCCACGTCGTCGAAGTAGCCGCAATGGTAAAGGACCAGAAGAAGGCCGCCCGCACGGACGTGGTGCGCGTAACGTTCCTCGGGGGACTCGGCGAGATCGGGCGCAATTGCATGGCGATCGAGCAGGATGGGCGCATCATCGTGGTCGACGCGGGTCTCATGTTTCCCGAGCCGATGATGTACGGCATTGATCTGATCCTGCCCGACTTTCGTTGGCTGATCGAGCGACGTGATCGGGTCGACGCGATCGTGTTGACCCACGGACACGAGGATCACACCGGCGCCCTGCGCTACCTCGTGAAGGACATCAACGTTCCGATCTACGGCTCGTCGCTGGCCATCGGCTTCGCCCGTCACCGCCTGACGGAGGCCCGCGTGGCCCGCAACCTGGACTTCGTCGAGGTCGTCGACGGCGAGCGACGCCGCATCGGACCCTTCGACGTGGAGTTCATCCCCGTCACCCACTCCGTGCCCAGCGCTCACGCGCTCGCTATTCACAGTCGGGTTGGCGTCATCGTCCATTCCGGTGACTTCAAACTCGACCCGAACCCCATAGACGGTCGGCGTACGGACCTCTCACGTTTGGCCGCACTCGGCGACGAGGGTGTGGCCCTGTTGCTCGCGGACTCGACCAACGCCGAGGAGCCGGGTTTCACGGGGTCGGAGAGCGCGGTGGGAGGAGCGTTACGCCGGGTCTTCTTGGAGAGACCCGAGCGGCGCATGGTGGTGGCCTGCTTCGCCAGTCACATTCATCGCGTGCAGCAGATCATTGACGTCGCCCTGGAGCAGGGGCGACGCATCGCGCTGATGGGTCGTTCGATGGAGGCCAACGTGAAGTTGGCCCGCCACCTGAACTTGCTGCACGTGGACGCTGCCGACTTCATCGACGTCGAGACGATCTCGCGCTACCAGCCTGGTGAAGTGTGCGTGATTTGCACGGGTAGCCAGGGGGAGCCACTGGCCGCACTGTCGAAGTTATCGCGCGGTGACGCGAAGTTCATGCAGGTGGGGTCGGACGACACGGTCGTGCTGAGCTCGCACCCAATTCCCGGTAACGAGTGGTCGGTGGGCCGCGTCATCGATGATCTGCACCGGGCGGGTACCGAAGTGGTGCACTCCGAGCACGAGCCCGTGCACGCCTCGGGTCACGCTCGCCAGGGCGAGTTGCGTACGTACCACCAGTTGCTCAAGCCTCGTACCTTTATCCCCATTCACGGCGAGTACCGCCACATGGTGCATCACGTCGCGTTGGCCAGGTCGATGGGGCTGGAGGAGAGTCGGATTCTGCTCTGCGAGGACGGCGACCAGGTGGAGGTGACACCGTCGGGCATTCGCCGTAGCGGCCAGGTTCCCGCAGGCTTTCACTACATCGACGGCAGCGCGGGGGACTTGGACGAGCGTCCCCTGGAGGAACGTCGGATGTTGGCGGAGTTCGGGGTGCTGCAGATTTCGGCCGGCGTCGACGCGCGTCGCGGGGTGCTCTCCCAGCCGGTGCGCGTCACCGCCCGCGGATGGTTCGACGGGGAGAGTGACCGTGATTTGATCGCCGCCGTGACCGACGAGGTGCATCGAGCGCTGGACGAGGCCCTCCGCGAGGGTCACGACGACGAATCGTCGCTCAACAAGGTGGCCCAGCGTGCGGCCGGCCGGTTGCTCGGTCAGAAGTTTCGCCGCCAGCCCGTACTGCTGCCCGCGGTGATCGTTCTCGAGTAGTCAGCGGTCGCGCTCGGGTTCGCCGTGGTCCGCGTTGGCGCGGTGTGCGCGCCAGTACGACTTGGGGCTGATGGCGCTGTCGTCCAGGCCGCGGTCGTGCAGGGCGTCGACGATCGTGTGCAGCACGCTGAACTCACCCACGACGTAGGCGTGGCCGTCTCCCGCGGGGAGCACCAGTGCGGCGAGAGCTCGCAGGAGCCCCTCGGGATCGTCGCGGTGGCGTTCGCGGCGCTCGACGAACACTCCGGTGATCGCGACCCCCTCGGGGAGGGCGAGGGTGAGGGCGTCGTCGGGGTGGTCGATCTCGACCACGACGAGCACCTGGCGAGGGGCGGTGAGTGACTCGGTCATCCGATAAAAAGCGCCGAGTCCGCTCACGTCGCCCACGAAGAGGTGCCAGGCAGCGTGCGCATTGACGAGCACTTTGCCGCGGGGACCGATGACATCAACCTCGTCCCCGGCGGTGGCCCCGCGAGCCCAGTCACTGCCGACGCCCTCGTGACCGGTGGTGACCCAGAGCCGGTAGCGGTCCGCGTCGAGGTCGACCGATCGGACGCTGTAGCGTCGTCGCACCATGCGCGTGCCGCGCTGGTCGACCAGGAGCATCACGTCGTTACCGGGCTGGCCGGTGAGAGTTTGTGCCGCACCCTCGAGTTCCACCTCGGTGAGCGACGGGCTGAGGGGCCGTGTGGCCACGACGCGGCTGACGGCGGCGTGGGAACCAAGTCGTCGGGCCAGGTCCTGGGTACCGGGGAGTGGTTCGCGCACCGCGCAAGCCTAACGGCCCCGTTCGTGGTGCGATGTACCGCGCGAACGCGACGGCGTTCACTAACTTGGAGGATCGTGGTAGCGCATCGAGCCAAGGGTCAGAGTCGTCGTCGTCCGGCCCGTCACGCCGCGCCCGCGGCCGCGTCATCTCCGTCGTTGTGGCGCCGTCACGAGCGCGACGTGGAGGCGGTGGGGCTCGTACTGGTGGGCTTGCTCGTGGCGCTGGCTGAGGTGCGCGCCCTGGGCGCGGTCGGTCACGTCGTGGCGCGTGTTCTGTCGGAGGTATTCGGGTTGGGTCGAGTCCTGGTGCCCGTCGTTCTGGTCGGTGTCGGTGCGGCGTGGGGCTGGGGTAGCGCGTGGGTGGAGCGCTCGCGACTGATCTGGGGAACCACGCTCGGCGTTCTCGGAGTCTGTGGTCTCGGTGACCTCGTAGGTGGACGACCCGGCGCGCACGCCGACGCCGCCGCCTTAGGTGGCGCGGGCGGCTGGCTCGGCGTCGTCGTCGGTGGGGGGCTGGATCGTACCGTGGGTCTCGCGGGGGCCGTGCTCATTGTGCTGGCGGGGCTCGTCGTGGCGTTGATCATCCTTACGGGTGTTGGCCTGCGTCGCGTCGTGATGGCGGCGGTGGCGGTCGCGCGCGCGGGGGGGTCGATGGCGGCCCGGTGGTGGACGGGTCGCTCGGCCGCGTCACGGCCGTCGCCGCCGCGACGGCGCGCGGCCACGGCGCGTGAGACGCGTGACGCCCCCCTCGAGGAACATGAGGGGGGCGCGGAGTCGCCCGAGTCGATCGAGGACGACGACGTTCCTTTCGACGTCGAGCCGACGCGGGCGTCGGCGGACGCCACCCGTTCACCCGCGACGGAGCCGACCACGACTCTCGCGCCGGCTCTTCTCGCGCCGACGGGGGCGCCACCCGACGAGACCCCGGTGGCGCCGTCCCCGGGGGCGAGCGGTCCCTGGGTTCTCCCGCCCGCCGCCGTGCTGACGCGAACTCGCGAGCGTGGAGTCGATCGGGCGGCGATCGACGAGGCCGGCGTGGACCTGGTGAACGCGCTCTCGGCGCACGGCGTCGTCACGACACTGTTGCGCTACACGGTGGGACCCACCGTGACTCGTTACGAATTGCAGTTGGGTCCGGGGGTGAAGGTAGCCCGGGTGACGTCACTGAATCGTGATATCGCCTACGCCATGGCCACGCCCGACGTGCGTATCCTGGCGCCCATTCCGGGACGTTCGGCGATCGGGGTGGAAGTTCCCAATCGTCACCGCACTCTGGTCAAGCTTGGTGACCTGTTGGCCACTCCCGAGGCGCAGCGCGCCGCGCATCCCTTGGATGTTCCCATTGGTCGTGACATCTCGGGCGCGACGGTCGTGGTGAACCTCGGTGAGATGCCCCACGTTCTCATCTCGGGAGCCACCGGTGCGGGGAAGAGTTCGTGCATCAACTCCCTCATCACCTCACTGGTGATGCGTGCGACCCCTGACCAGGTGCGTCTGCTACTGGTGGATCCCAAGCGAGTGGAGCTCGGCCACTACGGCGACCTCCCCCACCTCCTCGCGCCCGTGGTGGTTGATCCGAAGAAGGCGGCGGGCGCACTCGCCTGGGCGGTGAAGGAGATGGAGCGGCGCTACGACCTGTTAGCGCAGAGCGGCGCTCGAGACATTCGGGGCTATCAGGAGCTCGTCGCGGCCGGATGGACGCCGCCGGCGAGCGTGCGTCAGTTGGCGAGCGCGGCACTCGAGAACGCCACCGGTCTGGCGAGCGACGCGGAACCGTCGCGGGCAGAGAGTCTGCCCTACATCGTGATTGTGGTTGACGAGTTGAACGACCTCATGATGGTGGCGGCGCGCGACGTGGAGGAGTCGGTGGTGCGGATCGCCCAGATGGCGCGGGCGGTGGGAATTCACTTGGTTCTGGCGACCCAGCGGCCCAGCGTGGACGTCATTACCGGGGTTATCAAGGCGAACGTGCCCAGCCGGATGGCCTTCGCGGTATCGTCCCTGGCCGACAGTCGCGTGATCCTCGATCAGGCGGGAGCCGAGCGACTGATCGGAAAGGGGGACATGCTCCTGGTGACGTCCTCGAGTAACATCGCGCGCCGCCTGCAGTCGCCCTGGGTCGACGAAAATGAGGTTCGTGAGGTGGTGACCTTTTGGCGGGCTCAAGGTGGTCAGCGCGAGACCGTCGTCGCGCTGGATATCCCGCCGTCGACGAGCGCGACCGGGGCGGGTGGGGACGACGACGACGCGGTCTTGCGCGAGGCGCGCGAACTCGTGGTGCGTTTCCAGTCCGGCTCGACGTCAATGCTCCAGCGCAAGTTGCGCGTCGGATTCGCGCGGGCGGGCCGCTTGATGGATCAGCTCGAGCAGGAGGGGATTGTGGCGCCGGGGGACGGCTCCAAAGCCCGCAAGGTTCTCGTGTCGCTCGAGGAGTACCAGGCGCGCTCGGAGCAGTGACGACCGCGCGACGCGCGCGGTTACCGCGGGCGCCGGACGTGGAGGGTCGTGACGACGCACTCGACGCCGCGTCGTCACGCCACGGCCTACGCTAAGACGATGTTCGCGCGCGTTCCCGCCAGTTCGGCCAACCTCGGACCCGGCTTCGACGCCCTGGCCGTCGCGCTGGAGCTCTACGTAGAGGTGAGCGTCGAGCCCGCGTCGACGTTCGCCATCTCGACCACGGGGGCCGGTGCGGGCCGCTTCGACGACGAGAATCACCTCGCGGCCGTCGTCGCGCGACGGGTGCTCGGTCACGGTAACTTCAGCCTGCACGTGCACTCCACCATCCCTCTGTCACGGGGACTCGGATCCTCGGCGGCTCTGGCGCTCGCCGCGGCCGCCGCGGCGGGCGCGGATGATCCGCTGGCCCGGGCAATCGAGGTGGACGGCCACGGCGAGAATGCGGCGGCCTCGCGCTTTGGCGGGCTCGTGGTGGTAGGACCCGGTAAGGGACCCGGTAATCCCGTCGTCGCTCGCGCGCTCGCTCTCGATCCGTACTGGCGGTTTGTCGTGGTCGTACCGGATCAAGAACTGGCCACGCGTGACGCGCGCGCGGTTTTGCCCCGTGAGGTGCCCTTCGCCGACGCCGTCGCCAACCTCAGCGCGCTGGGCCTGTTGGTCGCGGGACTGGCGCATCACGAGGACTTCGTCGCCGGCGCCATGGACGACGCGCTCCACCAGCCCTACCGATCGCGACTGCTGCCCTTCGCCGACCCGCTCCTGGCCACGTTGCGGTCGGCGGGCGCGGCGGGCTCGTGTTGGTCGGGCGCGGGTTCGGCAATGCTGGCCCTGGTGGACGCCGCGAGTGAGTCCGACGTCGCCCAGGCGGGGCGCGACTTTCTCTCAGGGCACGGACTCGCCGGCACCGTTGTGGCGTTGGCACCGGATCGGACGGGCCTGGTCACCCGTTGAGTGGGGGCTCGGCGCGGCACCACGCCGTCGTGGGTCTGGCTTTCATCGTGGTGGAGGCACTCGCTATTCAGACCTCGGCGGCGGTGATCACCCCGGTCTTCTCCGCTATTGGCCCGTCGGCCGCGAGCGCGTGGCGCTTCATCGTGGGGGCGATCATCCTGCTCGCCATCACGCGTCCGCCACTGCGTCGCTGGACGGGACACCAGTGGCGCGCCACGCTCGCCCTGGGGGTGTCGACGGCCTTCATGAACCAGTGCTTCTATCAGTCGATCGCGCGCATTCCGCTCGGCACGGCCGTGGCGGTGGAGTACCTCGGCCCGTTCGTCGTCGCGGCAGTGGGTAAGCGGTCGTGGCGCCACCTGGGTTTCGTGGCGCTGGCCGGCGTGGGCGTCGTCGCACTGGTGCGACCGGGCGGGGGGATCACCGTAGCGGGAGTGCTCTTCGCGGCGGGGTCGGGCGTGGGCTGGGCGGCCTACGCCTTTTCGGCGCAGCGCGTGGGGGGAGCGACGTCGGGTTTCGGTGGTTTGGCGGTGTCGATGCTGATCTCGGCGCTGCTCACGCTGCCCTTCGCGCTGGGATCACTCGGGCGAGTCGTGGGGGGCCCGGAACTGATGGGACGCGTCGCTCTGACCGCGGTGCTCGCGATCGTGATCGGTTTCGGGGCCGAGATGCAGGCACTGCGCCGCGTGCGCCCGTCCATCGTCAGCGTGCTACTGGCGCTCGACCCGGCGGTCGCTTTCGCGGTGGGCTTCGTTCTGCTCGGCCAACACGTGAGCCCCTGGGATGTCGTGGGGCTCGCGTGCGTCATCGGCGCCGGGGTGGGCGTGACCACTGACATCAACGAGGGTGATCTCGGGGTACCGCGCTAGGTGCGATCGCGTGCGCCGGCCGAGGCGTACGGCACCGACCGGTAGGGTGGGCGAGTGACGTCGCCTCGGACCTTCACGATACGGACGTTCGGCTGCCAGATGAACGAGCACGACTCGGAGCGCGTGGCCGGGCTGCTCGTAGCCGACGGCCTGGTGCCGGCCGCCGACGGCACGGAGGCCGACGTCGTAGTTTTCAACACCTGCACCATTCGTGAGAACGCCGACCTGAAGCTCTACAGCGCTCTGGGGCACCTGAAGGCGCTCAAGGCGCGTCGTCCCGACATCCAGATAGTGGTGGGGGGGTGCCTCGCCCAAAAGGACCGCGGGGCGATCGTGGATCGCGCCGGGTGGGTGGACGTCGTGGTGGGCACGCACAACTGGGCGGCCACGCCGGAACTACTGGCGCGTGCTCGTACGCAAGGTCCTCAGGTGGCAGTACGCGACTTCCCCGATCCTGAGGCCAATCGGGAACTCGCCCCGGCTCTGCACGCGGTGCGCGAGGTTCCCTGGGCGGCGTGGATGACTATCCAGACCGGATGCGATAACAGTTGCGCGTACTGCATCGTGCCGGCGGTGCGCGGGCGCGAGATCAGTCGGCCGCTCGACGACCTGCTGGTCGAAGCGCGCGACTTGGTCGGTCGGGGTGTCACCGAGATTACGGTTCTGGGTCAGAACGTGAACTCGTACGGGCGCGATATCACCGGCCGCCGCCCGCTCTTCGCGCAGTTGTTGCGAGAGTTGGGCGCGGTGGAGGGACTGGAGCGGATCCGCTTCACCAGTCCGCATCCCAAGGACCTGCGTCCCGAGACCATCGCCGCGATGGCCGAGACGCCGGCGGTCTGTCCGCAACTTCATCTACCGTTGCAGTCAGGGTCGAACCGGGTACTGAGTGCGATGCGTCGCGGTTATCGCGTAGAGCGGTACCTGGAGCGACTCGCCGCCGCGCGTGCGGCGATCGATGACCTGGCGGTGACGACCGATCTCATCGTGGGCTTTCCCGGAGAGAGCGACGCGGAGTTCGACGAGACCCTCGCGGTGGTCGCCGAGGCGCAGTTCGACGCCGCGTATACGTTTATCTTCTCGCCCCGCGAGGGGACGCGTGCGGAGAACTTGCCGGGTGCCGTCGACCCCGAGGTGATTCGCGAGCGATTCGCGAGGCTCACCGCGGTCCTGGATCGCTCGGCTCTGCGCCGACACGCCGCACGCGAGGGCCGCGTTGAGGAAGTACTGGTCGAGGGCGTGTCGAAGCGTCGCGACACCATGTGGTCGGGGCGCACTCGCCAGGGAAAACTGGTGCACTTTACCCGTACCGGTGAGGACGTCGTGGCGGGTTCTCTGGTGTCGATGTCGATCACGCACGGGGCGCCCTATTACTTGGTGGGCGAGGTGGTGGACGTGCTTCGTGGCCCGCGACACCGCTCACGGATAGCCTTACGCGTGTCGTGAACGGGTTGGCGGTGGCTCTCGTGGGGCCGAGCGCCTCGGGAAAGTCGGCACTGGCTCACGGGATCGCTCTCGAGGAGGGCGCGACGGAGATTCTGGCCGCCGATGCCATGACCGTGTACCGGCACATGGATGTGGGCACGGCCAAGCCGACGGCGCGCGAGCGCGCGGAGGTGACGTACCACCTACTCGACGTGGTGGAGCCGAGCGAGGAATTCAGCGTCCGTCGCTTCCAGCGTGACGCACTGGACGCCGAGCGCCGGGTGCGTCGATCCGGTGCGGTCCCCCTGTACGTGGGCGGAACCGGCCTGTACCACCGGGCGGTGGTGGACGATCTGGTGTTGCCGGCGCGCTACCCGCAGGTGCGTCGGGAACTCGAGGCCCGTTTGCCCGCCGAGCGCGACGCACTCGTCGCGGAACTGGTACGCCGTGATCCGCTCGCCGCGTCGCGGATTGAGGTCCACAACGACCGTCGTCTGATTCGCGCCCTCGAGGTCACCCTCGGAAGTGGACGGCCGTTTTCTAGCTTTGGTCCGGGCCTCGCGTACTACGGGGAGTCGCGGGTTGCCCAGGTGGGGCTGCGCAGTGATCTGGCGATACTGGATCGGCGTCTGGAGGAGCGTTTTCGCGGGTGGATGGAGGCGGGATTGCTCGACGAGGTGGTCGCGCTCGCCGCGCGACCTGGAGGTCTCAGCCGGACCGCTCGTCAGGCGGTGGGCTATCGGGAGCTGCTGCGCCACGTCGAGCAGGGGGTGGACCTCGAGCAGTGCGTCCGTGACGCCGTGACGCAGAGCCGACGCCTGGTACGTCGTCAGATCGCGTGGTTTCGCCGCGATCCTCGGGTGGAGTGGTTCGAGCGCCCTGACGACGCGCGCCGGCGCGTGACGACATTGGTGACCCAGGCCCGGACGTTCGTGCGAGACTAGTGACGTGGCGTTACGCGTACTTCAGAAGTGGCACGGGGCGGGCAATGACTTCGTGGTCGAGGTCTCCGAGCAGGGGGCCGTGGCGTGGTGGACGCCCGAGGCAGTTCGCGCGCTGTGCGAGCGCCATACGGGAGTCGGCGCGGACGGGCTACTCGTCGCGTCCCTGGGCTCGGACGTGACCATGCAGTTGGTCAACGCCGATGGCTCGACGGCGGCCATGTCGGGCAACGGTATTCGCTGTCTCGTCGCCGCCGTACGACGGGCGACCGGAGCGACCTGGGACAGTCTCGACGTCGAGACGGCGGTGGGACGGCGGACCGTGACCTACGAGGGTGACGAGGACGGCGGATGGGGCAGTGTCGACATGGGCCCGGTCACTCGGGCACCTGCTCCCGAAGGATCACTCGGCTTCGCCGACGTGGGAAACCCTCACGTAGTGGTGCGTGACCACGAGGAGTGGACGGATCAGTGGCGCGAGCACGTCGCCGCGGATCTCTCGGCGGCAGTCGGCGGCGCCAACGTCGAGTTCGTGCGGGTGGTGTCGCGACGCCGTGTGGTGCTGTCGGTGATCGAGCGTGGGGTGGGCTGGACCCGTGCGTGTGGAACGGGGTCCTGTGCGTCGGCGGCGGTTCTGCGCGAACTCGGGGAGGTGGACGACGACGTGACGATCGTGAATCCCGGCGGAGAGTTGATGGTCCATCTCAATGGCGCGCACGCCCGGCTGTCGGGCCCCGTGCAGTTCGTGGCGAACGTGGAGTGGCTCGGCGAGTGACGACCACGCCGCGCACACTGATCGATCGCACGGTTCGCGAGAAGATCGTCGTGGTTGGAGTGCTGTTCCCCTCGATGAGCATGGCGCAATTGGAGCGCCAGCTGGACGAGCTGGCGCTGCTCGTTGATACCGCGGGAGCGGACGTGGTGGCGCGAGTGGTTCAGCGTCGCGACGCACCCGACGCGGCCACGTTTCTCGGGTCCGGCAAAGTGGCCGAGCTACGCGACGTCTGTCTCGAACTCGACGCCGATACCGTGGTTTTCGAGGATGCACTTTCCCCCGCGCAGCAGCGTAACCTCGAGAAAATTCTGGGACGCACGGCTATCGACCGCACCGCGGTGATCTTGGACATCTTCGCGCAGAACGCGCGTACCCCCGAGGGCAAGGCGCAGGTGGAGTTGGCGCTGTTGTCATACCGCCTGCCGCGCCTGCGCCGCGCCGGAGGATCGCTGTCCCAGCAGGCGGGACGCATCGGGACGCGCGGGCCCGGCGAGACGCAGTTGGAGGTCGATCGTCGACGTCTGGTTCAACGAATCCATCGGATCCGTGCCGAGTTGCGCGGGATCGATCGAACCCGTGGCGTGCAGCGTCAGGGACGTGATCGGGGTCGCCACCGCGAGGTGACTCTCGTCGGTTACACCAACGCGGGTAAGTCGTCATTGCTCAATGCCCTCACCGACGCCGGGGTCGAGGTGGAGGACCGGCTCTTCGTGACCCTGGATCCGCGCACTCGTCAACGCCAGTTGCCCGGTGGAGAGACGGTCCTCATTACCGACACCGTCGGCTTCATTTCGAATCTCCCGCACGAATTAGTCGAGGCCTTTATGAGTACGCTGCGCTCGGTGCAGCTGGCCGACTTACTGGTGCACGTGGTCGACGCGTCGAGCGACGAGGCGGAGAGCCAGATTGTGGCCGTGCGTGACGTACTCGCGAGCATCGATGCCGGTCACGTGCCGGAGCTCCTCGTCGTGAACAAGTCGGACCTCGCGCCCGAACGTGCGCGCCACCTCGTCACGCGACATCCTCACAGCGTGGCGGTCTCGGCGCTGACCGGCGACGGTCTCGAGGGAGTCGTCGACGCGATCGGCGAGCAACTACGCCTCACGGACCGGGTGGTCACGCTGCGACTGCCGCTCGACCGCGGCGATCTGGTGGCGCGGGCTCACCGTGAGGGCGAGGTTCTCGAGACGACGACGACCGACGACGCCGTCGTGGTGCGGGTGGCCCTCGACGCCGTGAGCGCGTCACACTTTGCGTCGTGGCGCGCGACGTGAGCGTCAGCCCCCCGCCCTACCCCTACGAGCGCCTCGACGCGCTGCGACAACGGGCCGCGCGTCACGACGGAGGAGGCATTGACTGCTCGATCGGAACACCGGTCGATCCGCCGCCGCCGGCCGTACTGGAGGAGTTGGCGCGGGGCGTCGACGCGCGAGGATACCCCCTCTCGGCCGGTTCGATCGCGTACCGAGAGTCCTGCGCCGCGTGGATGGCGCGTCGATTCGGGGTCACTCTCGAGGCGGATGAGGTGGCGGCGTGCGTGGGTACCAAGGAGTTCGTGGCGTCGCTCGCGGGGTTCCTGGCGCTAGGGAACCGCGATCGCGACACGGTGCTCTACCCGTCGATCAGTTATCCGACCTACGCCATGGGAGCGACTCTGGCCGGCTTGCGAACGGTGGCCGTGCCACGACGCGAGGATGGTCGAACCGACCTCGACGCGATCACCGCGAGCGACCGAGACCGGGCACTCGTGCTCTGGGTCAACTCGCCGTCCAACCCGACGGGCTCGCTGGACGACCTGGAAAGGATCGCGACGTGGGGTCGCGACCACGGCGTCGTGGTGGCGAGTGACGAGTGTTACGCGGACTACACCTGGGCGGATCAGCCCCGTTCGATCCTCCAGTACGGTCGCGAGGGCGTCGTGGCGGTGCACTCAATCTCCAAGCGGTCGAATCTGGCGGGCTTGCGCGCCGGCTTCTACGCGGGAGATCGCGCCCTCGTGGGTCGCGTGCGATCGTGGCGCCAGCACGCGGGCCTGATGGTCGCCGGTCCGGTCCAGGCGGCGGTGGCGGTGGCCTACGGTGATGACGAGCACGTGGAGCAGCAGCGTGCGAGGTATCGTGCGCGCCTGGAGTCGCTGCGTCGGGCGCTCGGCGAGGTGGGGATCACGGCCGCGATGCCGGAGGGGGCGTTTTACCTGTGGGCCCATCGCGCGGGAGACGACGGATGGTCACTGGCCGAGTGGCTCGCCGATGCGGCGGGTCTGGTTGTCAGTCCGGGTGAGCTCTACGGCGTCGCGGGGGCGTCTTTCGTGCGCGTGGCAGTCGTGCAGCCCGACGAGCGCATCGAGCTCGCGGCTCAGCGCCTTCGCGGTGATAGCACGACGAGGAGCTCGACGTGAGCACGTTGGCGCAACGTATCGAGCGATGGTACGAGTCCATCGACGCGCTGGGACCTAATGACCGCGAGGCCCGTGCGGACGTGGAGTTGGCGATCACGCAACTCGATGATGGCCAGATTCGCGTGGCGCACCTCGAGGACGGTCGGGTGGTCGTACACGAGTGGGTGCGCAAGGCCATACTGTTGCTGTTTCGGGTGCGTGGACTACGCCACGAGGAGGTCGGTCCTTTCGAGTACGTGGACAAACTCGAACTGAAGCACGACTACGAGCGACGTGGTGTACGCGTCGTGCCGGGTGCGTCAGCTCGGCGTGGGGCCTTCCTTAGCCCCGGAGTCATCTTGATGCCGAGTTACGTCAATATCGGTGCGTGGGTGGGACCGGGCACCATGGTCGATACCTGGGCCACTGTCGGCAGCTGCGCGCAGATTGGAGCCAACGTGCACCTGGCGGGGGGAGTGGGAATCGGGGGTGTACTCGAGCCGGCCAACGCGGTGCCGGTCGTGATCGAGGATGACGCCTTCATCGGTAGTCGGTGCATGATCGTGGAAGGTGCGCGCGTCGGACGTGGTGCCGTCGTGGGTGCGGGAACCATCCTTAATCCGTCGATTCCCGTGATTGACGCCCAGAGTGGCGAGGAGCTCTCGCGTGGTCACGTGCCCGACTACTGCGTGGCGGTGTCGGCGAGTCGGCGCCGGGAGTATCCGGGCGGTGAGTTCTTCTTGCCCTGCGTCCTCGTGATCCGCCGTCTCGAGCAGGGAGAGACTCACGATAAAGTCGCGCTGAATCGACTCCTGCGCGAGAGCGGAGTGGCGACGTGAGCCGTCTCGATGAGGTCTTCGCCTTGGTGTCCGTCGACTCGTCGAGCGGCCACGAAGCGGCCCTCGCGAGCGAAGTGGAAGGTCGATTGCGCCGTGCGTACGCACTGGACGTGGAACGTGTCGGCGACAACGTCGTCGCGCGTACGCGAGGTGGTGGCGGGCGTCGCCTGCTGGTGGCGGGCCACCTTGACACGGTGCCCGGCGACGTGACGCGCGCGCGGCGCCTCGACGATCGCGTGCGTGGCGTGGGTGCGTGTGACATGAAGGGGTCGCTCGCGATCATGATCGAGCTCGCGCTCGATTCGGGTCCTCGGTCGTCGGAGGTCACGTGGGTCTTCTACGCGCGCGAGGAGATCGCGCGGGCTGATTCGGGTCTCATGGAGATTTTTCGTCGACGACCGGAGCTTCTGGCGGCGGACGCCGCCGTCGTGGCCGAGCCGACAGGGGGGGTGGTCGAAGCGGGGTGCCAGGGAACGATGCGCGTCGTTGTCGAGTTGCGCGGTACGCGCGCGCACACGGCGCGCCCCTCTACGGGGCGCAACGCGTTGCACCGCTTGGGGGTGCTGCTCGCGCGAGTCGCGTCGTACGAGTCGCGCACGGCCGTAATCGACGGTGTTACCTACCACGAGCAACTGCAGGCGGTTCGTGCCCACGCGGGCATCGCCGACAATGTGGTTCCCGACTCCGCGTCCTGCACGCTGAACTACCGGGTAGCGCCCGATCACTCGCGCGACGACGCCGTGGCGGCGTTGCGTGACGTCCTCGGTGACACCGTTGATCCCGAGGATGAGGTGCGAGTCGTGGACTGGGCTCCACCCGCGCCTCCGAACTTGTCCGATCCTCTCCTTCAACGTCTGGTATCCGTCTCACAGGCACCCGTGCGCGCGAAGGTGGGATGGACCGACGTGGCGACGTTCGCCGAGTGGGGGGTTCCTAGCGCCAACTTTGGCGCGGGTAACCCCGAGTTGGCCCACCACCACGACGAGTTCGTCACCTCTGACGAGTTGGACGAGTTTGCGCGAGTCCTGGAGAGGTGGTTGGCGTAGCGCCCCACCCGCGCCGGTCGCGATCGCTTGTCGCCAGGACCTAGTAGTGGCGCAGCACGGCGATCACGCGTCCGTACAGAGTGACGTCGGACGCGGCGAACTCCATCGGTTCCAGGGCCGCGTTCGCCGGCTGGAGGATGACGCGAGAGCCCTGGGGGAAGTACCGCTTCACGGTTGCCTCGTCGCCCGGGATTCCGGCCACGACGATGTCTCCGGTGTGCACGTCTGTCTGGCGTTCCACCACGATGAAGTCACCCGACAAGATGCCGGCCTCGATCATTGAGTCACCGTGGACCTGGAGTATGAAGCTCTCGCCGCGACCGGCGAACTGCTCGGGGATTGACATGAGCTCGTGCGTGTGCTCGGCCGCGAGCACGCCGACCCCCGCGGCAACGTCGCCCACGAAGGGTATGTGGCGTATGTGCTGGTCCGCGACCGGGTTCTCCACGTCGAGGCGTACGGTGAGGGTGCGAGGCTGCTGGGGATTCTTCTCGATGTAGCCGGCGTTTTTCAGCACCTCAATATGGTTGGCGACCGTGGCGGGTGAGCGCAGGCCCACGTGGTCACCGATCTCGCGAATCGTCGGTGGGAAACTGCGCTCTCGTTGACAGGTGATGATGTATTCGAGGATCTGGCGACGCATCGCGGTGAGCACTTCAGCCATGGATCCTCCAGTACGAACAGTTGTTCGTAGGTTAGCGCCTCCGCGCGGGTCACGCAATGATTCGAACTCCGTGAAATTACTCGAATGGCGGTGGAGCAAAATAACGAGTCGTTCTGAGGTTTGCTGCTACTGTTTCGCGATGGCCACGGTGGTCAACATGCCCAGTTTCGGTCACGCACGGCTCGGTGAGTCGTGAGTGGTGCAGAGGTGGGGGGGACAGTTGAGGAGGGCGAGTTGAAACCTCGTTGGAGTAAGACAGTTGCGGGAGTGACGTCGGGTGCACTGCTGCTGATGGCGGTGCCGGCAGTGGGGTTCGCGTCAGTCGCGAATGCAGCGGCCAAGCCGACGTACACGATTGGCTACGAGGGGCCGCTTTCGGGGGGATACCAGCAGCTGGGACTGAACATGGTCTTTGCGGTGCAGTTGGCGATTCAACAGGCCAACCTCAACGCGAAGATGCCCTTTAAGTTGAAACTGGCTACCTTTGACGATCAGGGATCGTCGACTCTCGCGCCCGCGCAGGCGCAGGCCGCGATTCAAAATGGCAGACTGGTCGCCATGATCGGACCGGCGTTCTCCGGCGCGACGGAGGCGGCGGAGCCGTACTACAAAGCGGCGCACATGGCGACCGTCAGCCCGTCGGCCACCGCCGCGGCGCTAGCCAAGGGGAGTCAGAACAACTTCATGCGTGTCGTCGCGGGCGACGACGTGCAAGGGGCGGCGGACGCGAACTTCCTTGTGAAGACCCACGGACTGAAGAGCCTCGTCGTCATCAATAACGGCTCGTTCTACGGTGCCGGCCTCGCGTCGGTCGTGGCGACGCAGGCCAAGAAGGATGGCGCGTCGGTGACCACCTACACCTACCCGACGACGGGATCGTGCGGCGGTACGGCGTCGGTGTCGGAGTACACCTCGGCGGCGACCCAGATCGTGGCGAGTCACCCGGCAGGGTTGTTCTATGGCGGGTACTACTGCGGACTGGGCCTCCTGCTCGGCGCGCTGGCCAGCGCCGGCTACAAGGGAACCGTCATGTCGGACGACGGGTCGTGGACTACGCAGCTGATCGCGGGCACTACGCCGACGTCAGCCGCGAACGGCGTGTACGTGAGCGAGGCCGGTGGTGGCAACGCCAACCTGACCGGCAAGCTCGCTACCGAGTACAAGGCGCTCTCGCACTTTACGGCCAATGGCGCGACGTACGCGGCTCAAGCCTACGACGCGACCAACATGGTGATTCAGGCCCTGCGCGACCTGAAGCGTTCGCCGAACGTGAAGGTTCTGCGTAGGCAACTGATTGGCCAACTGCACCGCATGACGTTCAGGGGCGTGACGGGCGTGATCAAGTTCCAGGGTAACGGTGACTTGAGCCGGAGTTCGTTCGTGGACTTCGGTAAGGTCGACGCCAGCTCAAACACGATCGTCGCCGTGGGACACAGTTAGTCACACACGAATTGCGCGACGTCGGCGGCATGACGCCGCCGGCGTCGCGCGCCTCGAATCTAAGGGAGGGTAGTGGGGGCGTTCGCGCATTTCCTGGCTGGGCACTTCGACACGCTGCGCTTGGAGTTTTGGAGTCTGCTCGTGGGGGGAGTCGCCAACGGCTTCATCTACGGGATGGTCGCGGTGGGGTACACCTTGGTGTACGGCGTGTTGCGGTTGATTAACTTCGCTCACTCCGAGATCTTCATGACGGGGGGCTTCGCGAGCTACTTCGTACTGCGCGCCGTCATGGGGACGTCGGTACCGAGCGGCTGGGCGACTTTTGGCGTCATTCTGGTGGGGATCATCGTAGGCGGGACCTCGGGGGCGCTGGCCGCAACCTTGCTCGAACGCGTGGCGTATCGGACGCTTCGTCGCCGTAACGCACCGAAACTCGCCTACCTGATCAGCGCGATCGGCGCGTCCTACTTCCTCTTTAACCTCGCGGGGAAAGAGTTCGGCCGCTACAACGAGTCAATGCCCCAGCCCTACATCAATCATCCAGTCTTTACGATCTTTGGCGCCCCCGTGCAGTTGTACTATCTCGTCATCGTGGCCGCCGGCGCCATCATGTGGCTGATCCTCGATCGCTTCGTCGCCGCGACGAAGTTGGGTCGCGGCATTCGCGCCGTCGCCCAGGACGCCGAAACAGCATCTCTGATGGGCGTCAATATCGACCGCACTATCGCGATCACGTTCGCGCTGGGTGGGGCCTTGGGCGGCGTGGGCGGCTTTCTCTTCGGACTCGGCTCGGGTGTGGTGTACACCATGGGCTTCGTCCCCGCCTTAAAGGCCTTCACGGCCGCGGTACTCGGCGGGATTGGAAACTTACGAGGCGCAATGATTGGTGGACTGATCCTGGGGGTGGTGGAGAGCCTATCGATAGCCTTCGTACAGGCCGCGTACTTTGACGTGGTCGCCTTCGGCATCCTGGTTCTTGTGTTGCTGGTGCGTCCGACCGGCATCCTGGGTGAGCGTCTGGGAAGGTCGGCCTAGTGATCACCTGGTGGCGTCAACCGTGGATTCGTCGACTGATGACGTCGCTCGCCGTGGTGGCGGTCGTCGAGTTGATGACGGGACCGTCGGGGAGTTTTGCCGCTCCTACGACGGGTCTGATCGGATCGTATAACGAGCGCGTCTCCGTGTACGGTCTCTTCGTCGGCCGGCGCTGGATGGTCTTTCTCGTGCTGGCCCTCGCGTTCTTCGGCGTCTGGTCGGCGTGGCTTCGCGGAGGGCCGCGCATGCGTGCGGCGCTACGCGCGAGCACGGCGTCACCGCGCGACGTCGCGTCGCGGCGCCCAGTGCGGTGGGGCTTCTACGTCGTTCTCCTAGTCGTCGCCGGCTTTCTCCCGCACCTGGTTAACGACCCCTACTGGCAGAGCGTTCTCGTCGAGCAAATTGCGGTGTTCGTTCTGCTGGCACTCGGCCTGAATGTCGTCGTAGGTTTTGCGGGGTTGTTGGACCTCGGTTTCGTCGCCTTCTACGCCATTGGCGCGTACACCACGGCGTGGGTGACCGGGGCTCTGCCGACGCCCGCACCCTTTGATGTCCATCTCAACCCTTTCTGGGCGATTCCGGTAGCGATCGTGTTCGTGATGGTGGCAGGTATCCTGCTCGGCACCCCAACCCTGCGGCTGCGAGGGGACTACCTCGCGATTGTGACGCTCGGCTTCGGCGAGATCATCACGATTTTCGCCAATAACCTCTACGGCATCACCGGTGGGTCGTACGGATCCGGCGGGACGACGGGCTCGCATCCCATCCCGCACTTCTCGATCGCTCTGGGACCGATCCACTATCGATGGACACTCGCCCCGGTCCCGTACTACTACCTGACGCTGGTTTTCGTGGTTCTGTTCATCATCGGGTTCTCTCTTTTAGAGCACTCGCGAATCGGGCGCGCCTGGACCGCCATCCGTGAGGATGAGGTGGCCGCAGAGTCCGTTGGAATCAATCCCCTCAAGTACAAGGTGATGGCTTTTGCGATCGGTGCGGCGAGCGCGGGCTTCGCGGGGGTCGTCACGGCTAGTCAATCAAATTTCATCTTTCCCGCTACGTTCACGTTGCAGCTGTCCATCAACGTCCTCGTCCTCGTCATTTTTGGAGGAATGGGATCGATTCCGGGCGTCGTCGCGGGGGCGGTCGTTATCCAGACGGTGTCGATGTACCTGATCCACACCCCTCCGGCTGGCTTTCAGGAGTCGGATCTCTACATGTACATTGGAGCGCTGCTGATCGTGACAATGATCTTTCGCCCGGCGGGGCTGATTCCGTCGCGACGCCGACGGCGCGAGATCGTCCTCTCCGAGGCGGGTGAGTCTCACGCCGACGAAGTCCTGACGGGGGATGTCGCGTGAGCGATCTGATCTTTGACGTTCGTAACGTGACCTTGCGCTTCGGGGGTGTGGTCTCACTCAACGACGTGAGCCTGCACCAGGGGCGTGGTGAGATTCTTGCGGTCATCGGACCCAATGGGGCTGGCAAGACGTCACTCTTCAACTCGCTGACGGGGTTGTATCGCCCCCAAGAGGGAGTC
This sequence comes from Actinomycetes bacterium, assembly GCA_021793395.1. Classification (GTDB taxonomy): domain Bacteria; phylum Actinomycetota; class Acidimicrobiia; order Acidimicrobiales; family RAAP-2; genus RAAP-2. The sequence goes on along the minus strand of JAJYSU010000033.1, from coordinate 2,088 downwards.
ATCACGTTCCAGGGGCGTGACGGCGTCCCCCTTTCCATCATTGGTAAGAAGGCCCATCGGGTGAGCGCGGCGGGCGTGGCGCGCACTTTTCAGGCGTCGCGAATGTTTAGTGCCCTCACCACGTTCGAGAACGTGAAGATCGGTGCTGAGTCGCACCGTGGCATCGGCGTCCTCGGGGCGATGGTGCGAGGTCCTCGGACGCGGCGTGGCGAACACGAGTCGGATCAACGTACCCTTGATTTGCTCGCTTTCGTCGGCTTGCAGGAGAAGGCGAACGTCGTCTCGGCGTCACTCTCCTACGGGGACCGTCGCCGTCTGGAGATCGCGAGAGGCCTGGCGACAAATCCTCAAGTGCTCTTGCTGGACGAGCCGGCGGCGGGGACCAACCCGGCCGAGAAGATCCAGCTGACCGAGTTGATTCGTCGCGTGCGCGACGAGCGCGGTGTGTCGATCTTGCTCATAGAGCACGACATGAAGCTCGTCATGGCCCTGGCGGAACGCCTTTACGTCTTGAACTTTGGCAGTGTGATCGCGGAGGGGACGCCCGATGAGATTCGCGCGAACCCCGCGGTCATCGAGGCCTATCTCGGATCCGCGGAGCAGACGGAGGACCGCGCGTGATGTTGGATGTGACCAACGTGGTGGTGCGCTACGGCGCGATTACGGCGTTGCACGGGATTTCCTTCGATGTGCACGAAGGAGAGATCGTTGCTTTATTGGGGGCCAACGGTGCGGGGAAGTCGACTACGTTGCGCATGCTGTCGGGACTGCACGCACCCGCGGAAGGTCGGATCATCTTTGAAGGTCGTGACGTGACCGTGACCAAAGCGCACCAGTTCATGGCGCTCGGTATTGGTCACGTTCCCGAGGGACGGCGGATCTTTCCGCAGATGTCGGTGGAGGAGAACCTCGAGATGGGCGCCTTCGCGCGGCGCGGATCGTATAGCGACGATATCGAGCGCATGTACGTGATGTTTCCGATCCTGAAGGATCGCCGTAAGCAAATGGGCGGGAACTTGTCGGGGGGTGAGCAGCAAATGCTGGCAATCGCGCGTGCCCTTATGGGCCGCCCGCGACTGCTGCTGCTGGATGAGCCATCAATGGGTCTGGCGCCCATGATCGTGGAGATGATCTTTCGCATTATCGCGGAGATTCGTGATCAGGGGACCACTGTGTTCGTCGTGGAACAGAATGCGGCACAGGCATTGCGTCTCGCCGATCGTGGTTACGTGATGGAGAACGGTCGGATCGTCTTTAGCGATACGGCAGCGAACCTGTTGGTTGACCCGCGCGTGCGGGCAGTGTACCTGGGTGAAGAGGTCGAGGAGGTCTAACGGCGGACGCCGCCGTGGTTTGACTGTGTCGCGACGACCCACGGGACGGAGTGGTTCGAGGAGCGTGCACGTACCAACGGTCATGACACGAGTGTCACCGTGATTGGGTAGGCGGGTTCCGCGTGGCGTTGGGTCAGCGACGACGAACGAGTCGGGAGTCTTCACGACAACACGAGGGACGTGAAAGTGAGAGCGGCGGGCCGCGTGCTCGCACGGAGGACTCGCGCCAGCTCGGGAAGCGCGACGCGTCGGGTCGCGGGTGGTACGCCGCGAGTGGGACTCCGGTCGCTCGGGCTGGTCCTGCGTTGACGGGACTCTCGCTGAGGAGCGAGTGAGATCCCTCTGTGAGAAAACTGTGAAGACGACCGCGTCAGGTGTCACGGGATTGTTTTCTGTGACAATACGATGGCAATTCCTATTTGGACATTTTCTCACGTTACGGTGATTTGTACAGACGTCGACGCGGCGCCTAAAAGAGTGGACGGAATGCGTCGGCAAGGGAGCGTAACGAATGAGCACGAAGCGGACAATTTCCTACTCTGTGGGTATCGTTGTCGTCGTGGTGGCACTAGTTGTCGCCCTGGTGGCGGTGGTGTCGGGCAGCAACTCGACCACGACGGCACCGTCGTCGGGGGGGTCCACATTATCGGGAACGATCACCTTCGCGGAGAGCCCTCAGGCCCCACCGAACTACATCTTCCCCTACATGGGCTTCTCCTACTTCTCGGTAACCAACATCAGCCAGTTTCAGCAG
>JAJYSU010000073.1 GCA_021793395.1 Actinomycetes bacterium | reverse complement strand
GACGCACCCCCCCTCCGCGCACGCCACGCGAGAGGGAGACCCAACCCACGCCACCCCCCTGGGGGGCGTGCGGTCGTCGTACCGAGGACCACGCGCGCAGATCGCCCGCGACCGATCACTTCCGTGGTGGCGACGAATTCTTCCAGTGATTCGCTCGCACCGCGGAACCTTTATCGCCGCTCTCACCCTCTCCTTCGTGAGCCTCGTCTTCCAGACGCTCGTACCGAACCTGCTGAACGGGGCCATCGACAAGGCGATCGTCAGGCACTCCGGGTCCCTGAGCCACGACGTGATCGACATCGTGATCGTGGGAATCATCGCCGGAATTACTGGCGTCATTTCTCGCCAGTACGTTTTCGTGACTGCCTACAACGTTGAGGCCGATCTTCGCTCGCTCATCTACGAACACCTGGCGTGGCTCTCGTTCAGCTTTTACGACCGCGTCCAGTCCGGTCAGCTCATCAGTCGGGCGAATAGCGATATTCGCAGCGTGCAGCGCTACTCGACGTTCGCGCCCCTCATCGTCGTCCAGAGCTTCATCGGCGTCCTGGCGTTCGGTTTCATGCTCTCGATTGACGTTCCGCTCGCTCTGATCGCCATGGTGGTCATGCCGATCCTGTACGTCGTGGGCCTCAAGATGCGCCGCGTCATGTTCCCCATCTCGTGGATCACTCAGGCTCGCCTCGCCGACGTCGCCACCATCGTCGACGAGAACGTGAACGGCGTACGCGTCGTGAAGTCGTTCGCCCAAGAGGAAGCCGAGATAAACCGTCTCGCCGACGCCGCCGAAGGGGTCGCCTGGTCGTACATCAAAGATGCCCAGTTGCGCGGTATCTGGTCGCCCTGGGTACAAAACCTGCCCCAGTTAGGCCTCGCGCTCGTCCTCTTCTTCGGCGGAATCATGGTGGTGCAGGGACACCTGCAGATCGGCGCGATCCTCGCATTCAACGCGTACCTTCTGATGCTCCAGGCCCCGTTCATGATGCTGGGCCAGCTCGTCATGATGGGCCAGCGGGCCAAGGCCAGCGCGGAGAGAATTTTCGAGATACTTGACGAGAACCCTGACATTTCCGAGCGGCCCGGGGCCTACGACCTCCCCATCACGGAGGGACGCGTCGATTTCAACCACGTCGACTTCGCCTACGCCAACGGAGCGTCGATTCTGAGAGACTTCGACGCGCACCTCGAGCCCGGCGAGACCGTCGCACTGGTCGGGCGTACCGGTTCGGGCAAGTCCACGGTGGCGCGACTCATCACGCGGTTCTACGACGTCACCGCGGGTTCGGTCATGATCGACGGGAACGACGTGCGCGACGTGACGCTCGCGTCACTGCGCGACCACGTCGGAGTGGTGCTCGACGAGCCGTTCCTCTTCTCCATCTCGATCCGCGACAACATCGCCTACGGCCGACCCAACGCCACCGCCGCCGAGGTCGAAGCCGCCGCCCACGCCGCCAACGCCCACGACTTCATCATGCGCCTACCCGACGGCTACGACACCGTGGTCGGCGAGCGGGGTTACACGCTCTCGGGCGGTCAGCGCCAGCGCATCGCCATTGCTCGCACGCTCCTCGTCAACCCCCCCATCCTGATCCTGGACGACGCGACCAGTGCGATCGACGTGCACGTCGAAGCGGGAATCTACGACGCCCTGCGCCACCTCCTGGCCACGCGCACGACCCTGGTCATTGCCCACCGGATGTCGACGATCGCCCTCGCCCAACGGGTCATCCTGCTCGACGAGGGCCACGTCGTCGCGACGGGAACCCACGAGAGTCTTCTCGCGAGCACGCCGCTCTACTCCGAGATTCTGGCCCAGACCACGGCGAGGAGCACCTGATGTGGGGCGGTGGATTCGGGGGCGGGGGCGGCATGTTCCAGGGCGGCTCCGCGAGCGCCAACGGCCTGCCCTTTGGCGGCATTCCGACCGAACTGATGGACGAGGCCACCAAGCTCCTCGCGACCGAGCCCGAGCGTGAGCCGTCACGACTGCGCTTCACGCAGCGACCCAGCGAGGACGAGCGACGTCGACTCACGCTGACGCAGGTCGTGCGGAACTACCCGCGCTACGTCGTGAGTGGCTCCGCGCTCGTCATCGTCACGTCGCTCGTCCTGCAGGCGGGCCCAAAGCTCACCGAGTACGCCATCGACCACGGCATGCTTCTCGGACACCACTCTGTGACGGTGATCGCCTGGTGCGCCGTCATCTACCTCGCCCTCGCGATCATGAGCGCGTTCCTCCAGCGGGCCCAGGTGGTGGTCACGGGCACGCTGGCGTCGCGGGTCATGCACGACTTGCGAATCCGAGTCTTCACCCACTTCCAGCGACTCAGCCTCGACTTCTTCACCGACGAGAAAGCTGGCGTGCTCATGAGCCGCATGACCAGCGACATCGAGAACCTTCAGCAACTTCTTCAAGACGGCATCACCCAGTTCGCCCTACAGGGGCTCACCATGGTGGTCATCACCGTGATCCTGTTCACGACCAACGTCGTGCTCGCCGCTTGGACGATTCTCCTGGTCGTTCCCATACTTTTCGCGATGTCCATCTGGTTTCACCAGGCCTCCGAACGCGGGTACCTGCTCACCCGCGACCGGATCGCCAACCTGCTGGCCGACCTTTCCGAGTCGCTCTACGGCATCCGCGTCGTTACCGCGCACAACCGCCAGGCCCGTAACATCATCAATCATCGCCACGTCGTGGGTGCGTACCGCGACGTGAACAACTACACCGGCCGCGTGAGCGCTATCTACGGCCCCTCGACCAACATGATCGGTATCCTCGGGCAGGGCCTCCTTCTCGGAATCGGTGGCCACATGGTGCTGGCGCACCAACTGAGCATCGGAGCTCTCATTGCTTTCTTCCTCTACCTCAACCGGTTCTTCCAGCCCATCCAGCTACTGGTACAGCAGTACAGCACGCTCCAACAGGGACGAGCATCGATTATCCGCCTGCGCCAGCTTCTCGAGACACCCCCCAGCGTCGACGAGGCCGACGACGCGGTCGTCCTCCCCCCGGTGCAAGGGCGCATCACCTTCGACCACGTAAGCTTTGGCTACGACCCCGCCCGACCGGTACTCCACGACGTCGATCTGGAAATAGCCCCGGGCGAGTCCGTCGCCTTCGTCGGTCCCACCGGTGCGGGCAAGTCGACGATGGCCAAGTTGGCTACTCGCTTCTACGACCCCACGCAGGGCCGGGTCCTCATCGACGGGGTCGATATTCGCACGGTGACGCTGAAGTCACTTCGTCGCCAACTCGGCGTGGTACCCCAGGAGGCGTTCCTCTTCGCCGGGTCGATTCGCACTAATTTGCGCTTCGGCGATGCGAACATCTCCGACCAGGACATAGACGACGCGATCGACGTTGTCGGATTGCGTGATCTCGTCGACCGACTCCCCCAGGGCCTGGACACCCCCGTTCACGAGCGCGGCCAGACACTCTCGGCTGGTGAACGTCAGCTCCTCGCCCTGGCCCGCGCCTTCCTGGCCCGACCGCGCGTTCTGATCCTCGACGAAGCCACCTCGTCGCTCGATCTTCACAGTGAGATCGTGATTGAGCGCGCGCTCGATCGCATCTTGGAGGGTCGCTCGGCGATCCTGATCGCGCACCGACTCACCACCGCCCAGCGCGCCGACCGGATCGTGGTCGTCGAGCGGGGGCGAGTAGTCGAGATTGGCACGCCCGCTGAGCTACTCACCCACGATGGCCCCTACCGATCCATGTACGACGCGTGGCTCGCGTCGGGTGGCCGCGACGCCACGCGTACCACCTGAGCGTCCAGTGAACGGCCGTCGCGGACGACGTCAGCCGACGATCTCGCGCACGGTCTCGATGAGCGACGCGGCGGTCTGATCACCCTGGGGTAACGGTGCCACCTGCAGGTGGCTGACCCCGGCCTCACGAAACGCCGCGATGCGATCGGCGACGTAGCCTCGGGGTCCGCAGAGGGTGGTCAGCTCGAGGAACTCCGCCGGAACCGCCGCCTCCGCTTCGCGCTTCTTCCCCGCGAGGTAGAGGTCCTGGATCTGCGCGGCCTCGCGCTCGTAGCCGTAGCGGATGGCTAGTTCGTTGTAGAAGTTCTTGCCCTTCGCACCCATGCCACCCACGTAGAGGGCCACCATCGACCGCTGCAGCTCACGAAGCGCCACGGTCTCCTCGCCGTCGCCGATCGCCAACAAGCCCCCGGCCGTGATCATCAGCTCGCCACGCGACGGATCGCGACGCGCCCGCCCCGCGTCCAGGGCGCTCCCCCAGACGTCCCGCGCCCGCTCGGGGATGAACAGAATGGGGATCCAGCCGTCCGCGATCTCCGCCGTAAGTTGCACGTTCTTCTCACCGAGTGAGGCAATCCAGATCGGAAGGGCGTCGCGCAGCGGGTGGGCGAGGATCTTGAGCGGCTTACCCAGTCCCGTTCCGCGCTCCGCGGGCAACGGGAGAGTGAAGTGGCGTCCGTGATACTCCAGGGGCGCCTCGCGCTTCCACACGGCCCGACAGATCTCCACCACTTCGCGCGTCGTGCCGAGCGGGCTGGTGTAGGGCACGCCGTGAAAGCCCTCGATTACCTGAGGACCTGACGCCCCTAGCCCGAGGTGGAAGCGCCCGTTGGACAAGGCGTCGATTCCCGCGGCGGTCATCGCGATCAGTGTCGGAGTGCGCGTGTAGATCGGCAGAATGGCCGCGCCAATCTCCACCCGCTCCGTCAGTGCGGCCAGATATCCCATCAACGAGGGGCTGTCGAATCCGTAGGCCTCGGCGACCCACACGAGGTCCAGACCAGCTCGCTCCATGTCGGCGACCTCGTGGGCCGCCTTCTGGAAACCGCCCGCGTAACTCAGCATCGTGGAAATCTTCATAGCGCCTCTCTGTCGTCCGTCACAGTACCGCCGATCGCTCAGGCGACCACGCTTCGGCAACGCCACCGCGTAGGCTAGGTATGAGGGCAACGTCGCTCTCATATAGAGAAAAGGCTGGTGACAACGTGGTCACGCAACCGGATCAGGTGCAACCGGGGACGTTCAACCCCTGGTTACACGTATCCTCACTCATCGAAAATGCCGGACGGCGCCTGGGTCTTGCCGACGACATGATCCAACGGATCGTGACGCCCGAGAGAATCCTTGAGGTCGCCGTTCCCGTGCGAATGGACTCGGGCGACATCGAGATGTTCACGGGCTGGCGCATCCAGCACGACACCTCACGAGGGCCCGGCAAGGGAGGCATCCGCTTCCACCCGAGCGTCAACACCGACGAAATCGCGGCGCTCAGCGCCGACATGTCGATCAAGACCGCGGTCGTCAACATCCCTTACGGTGGAGCGAAGGGCGGCGTCAAGGTT
>JAJYSU010000032.1 GCA_021793395.1 Actinomycetes bacterium | reverse complement strand
CGTGTTGCCGTAGCGGTCGAGGACGTCGACCGCGCGTTCCATGGGGATGCCGAGGCGCTGGGTCGCGGCTTGAATAATGCGGATGTTCGCCTGGTGGGGGACCACGAGAGCGATCTCGTCGGGCGTCACCCCCGCGTCGGCTAACGCCAATTCGGCGGACTCAACGACGACGCGCACGGCACGACGGAAGACTTCCTTTCCATCCATCTGGAAGTAACCGCCGTGTTCGCAGGTGAGCAGGTCGGCCCACTCGCCGTTCGCTCCCAGACGAAAGGACAGGATCTCATTGACCGTGGGATCGTGCTCGATCACCGTTGCCCCGGCGCCATCGGCCAACAGCACCGCCATATTGCGGTCGCCCCAGTCCACCCAGCGTGACAGGTTCTCGGAGCCGATGACCAAGATGCGCGTGTTCCCCGTCTCGAGAAGGCCCTGGGCAGTGCGCAACGCGTACATGAATCCGCTGCAGGCACCATTGACGTCCATAGCCGGACAGGTCAGACCGAGTTCGGCCGCGATCATGGGCGACGTGGCCGGAGTGATCCGATCGGGCGTGGTGGTGGCGAGAACGAGGAAGTCGATGGTGGCGGGATCGACGCCGGCGTCAGCGAGGGCACGGGAACCGGCGAGCACGCCGAGACTCTTGGCGCTTCCACCGATACGCCGTTCGCGAATACCCGTGCGCTCGGTGATCCATTCGTCCGAGGTGTCGAGCGTGCGCGAGAGGTCATCGTTGGTGACCACGTGGTCGGGCACAGCCATGCCCCACCCTCTGAAGCGAACGCCCATTGGTCAGCCCTTTCGTCGGCGTGTCCTACGTCTCAGTCTAGGGCACCCGCCCTGCGGGAGGCGCTTTGAGGACCTGAAGCGAGCATCGAGCGACACTTATAAGCCGCTGACGCTCATCGGTGAGCTCAATGCCCCACACGTGGACGCTACGGCCCTTGCGAATCGGCGTGGCAGTGGCGCGCAGTGTGCCCGACGTCATTGATCGTAGGTGCGAGCAGTTGAGCTCAGTGCCCACCACGATCTGGTCCGCGCCGACCGACAACGCCCCTCCGAGGGAGGCGGCACCCTCGGCGAGTAGCGCCGATACGCCGCCGTGCAGGATGCCGTAGGGCTGGTGCACTTTCGGTCCCACGTCAACTTCGAGAACCACGCGATCCGCGCTGGCGTCAACGACGCGTACGCCGAGAACGTCATGCACTCCGGGCCGTCGAGTGAGCTCCTCAAAGTCGTCGTCCATGGGACTTAGTGTACGAGTCGGTAACCTCGTGGAGTGATTCGTTCGGTCGACCTGCGTAGCGATACCGTCACTCAACCAACGGCGGCTATGCGCCGGGCGATGGCCGAGGCGGTCGTGGGAGATGACGGGTACGGCGAAGATCCCACCGTCAACGAGCTCGAGGCTCGTTACGCCGACCTGGTCGCCAAGGAGGCGGCGGTCTTCGTGCCGTCAGGGGTCATGGCCAATCAGTTAGCGGTGCGCGTCCTCACTCAGCCCGGTGACGTGATCGTGGCCGGACGTTCACAGCATCTCGTGAGTTTCGAGATGGGGGCGTCGGCACGTAATTCGTCGGTGCAGTTCGCCACGGTCGACGACGCACGGGGCGAGATCGATATCGAGGAGGTGCTCGCGGTCATTGACGCCGAGATCGATCACCAGCCTCACGTGGGACTCGTCGCCGTGGAGAACACGCACATGCCGTCGGGCGGGACACCCTGGGCGCTCGAGAATCTCGCGGCGCTGGCGGCGGCCGTGGCGCCCGTGCCGGTGCACCTCGACGGTGCGCGACTCTTCAACGCCGTGGTGGCGACCGGGATCTCGGCGGCGGACTACGCGGCTCCCGTCACGACGGTGATGAGCTGCTTGTCGAAGGGACTCGCGGCGCCGGTGGGGTCGGTACTGGCGGGTCCGGCGCCGCTCATGGCACGGGCTCGCGTGGAGCGCAAGCGACTCGGGGGGTCGCTGCGCCAGGCGGGGATCCTGGCGGCGGCGGGCCTCGTGGCACTGGACTCCATGGTTGATCGCTTGGCGCAGGATCACCAGCGGGCGCGGCGGCTGGCGGACGCCGTCGCGGCGACCCTCGCTCCGAGTGACTACGATCCGGCCAGTTGCGTGACCAACATCGTGGCCTTCGATCATCCGCGCGCGCGTGACGTGGTCGCGCAGCTCGCGCAGCTCGGCGTGCACGGGGGCACGGTGTCGCCTCGGCGCGTGCGATTCGTCACGCACCTCGGAGTGAGCGACGACGACGTGGACTACGTCATCGAGGTTCTGAAGGGGTTAACCGTCGCTCCACGGTGACTCACGGTACGGGGATCGCCGCCGGCGCGGTCGCCAGGTAGCCTGGGGTGTCGTGACGGCGAGTCACGGCGAGTGAACATGACAGAGCTACTGCATCTTTCCACCTTCTTACGGCGCCCCATCTTTGACGAGGGCGGTGACCGGATCGCACGCGTCCAGGACCTGGTCGCGCGACTCGGTGACGCTCCGCACCCGCCCATCGTGGGTGCGGTGATCCGTATCGAGGGGCGAGACCTGTTCGTGCCGATCCGTAAAATCGGCGGCCTCGCCGAGGGACGCATGACCTTCGAGGGAAAGCGCGTCGACCTGCGCCGCTTCGAGCGCCGTCCCGGCGAGATCCTTCTGGCCGAGGACCTGCTCGCTCGTCACCTGATCAACTTGGTACGCGGACGGTTGATTATCGCGAGCGAGATCGAGATCGCCGAGGTTGACGGCCTCTGGGAGGTGGTCGGAGTGGACCCCGGGCGGCGCTCGTTCCTGCGACGCATACTGGGTCCGCGAATCGGGCAGCGCGTGAAGGTCGATCGCATCGTGGACTTCGCCTCCATCGAGCCCTTCGTGGCCCACGTCCCCTCGGCGCGTCTGCGCATCCCCTACCGCAAACTCGCACACCTGCACCCCGCGCAGATCGCCGACCTGGTCGAACAGGCGAGCCACGCCGAGGGCGAGGAGATCATCGAGGCGGTGGGTCTGGACCGAGAGCTCGAGGCCGACGTCTTCGAAGAACTCGACACTGCTCACCAGCTCGAGTTCCTCGAGGAGCGTAGTGACGCCGAGGCGGCGCGTCTTCTCGGGCGGATGGAGCCCGATAACGCGGCGGACCTCATCACCGAGATCGACCAAGATCGACGCGAGTCGATCCTTGACTTGTTGCCCACGACCCAGCGGACCAAGGTGCGCAACTTGCTCACCTATAACGCGGAGACGGCCGGTGGGCTGATGAATCCCGACTTCGTGTCGGTTCCGGCGACGGCCACGGTCGAGGACGCGCTGCGCGCCATTCGCACCTCGACCGTCTCGGCGCAGTCCCTCTACGCCGTTTTCGTCCTGGACGACGCCCGGCCCGTCGCCACCGCGACGATCGCTCAGTTGGTTCGAGCCCGGGGAACGGATCGCGTGCTCGACGTCGCGCTCACCGAGTTGACGCAGGTGGATCCTTACTCTGACGTGCACCAGGTGGCGCGCACGATGAGTGACTTCAATCTGACGGTGCTTCCCGTTGTCGAAGCGGAGAGCGGCCGAATGATTGGAGTGGTGACGGTAGACGACTTGCTCGAGGAGCTGCTACCTCAGGGTTGGCGCCGCGAGTTCGGCATGTCGGCGGCGCAGGAATGACCGTCGTGGCGCATCGTCGCGTTCTAAGGAGGTTCCTCTGAAACCTCCCAGTACCGCCGTGGCGGTCTCTCGTACCGTCGCCGGTTTGCTTCTCGTCTCCTAACTCTCGTGGGGTGGTGACGCGTCGCGATCGGCGCCTTCTTACCCCCTGGAGATGAACTGTGCAACAACGAGTGGTGATGTGTCACACAAGCGCGAGCCGCGGCGACGCGCGACGTCTCACGTCGCGCGAAGGATAAACGGCGTCGTGGCGCGCAATACCCCCAAGTCCACCGGGGTCACGACCAGTGACGTCACGTCCGCGGTGCTCGACGACGCGCACGTCGGTGACATCCACGGTGCGTTCGGCAGCATCGGCCAGAACGACGTGGGAGCGCGCCACTCGTGGCGCGCTCGTCTGCTGACACTGCTCGCGATCATGGGGCCGGGACTCATCGTGATGGTCGGTGACAACGACGCCGGGGGCGTGTCGACCTACGCCCAGGCCGGACAGAACTTTGGGCTGTCGCTGTTGTGGACGCTGCCACTGCTCATTCCGGTACTGGTGGTCAACCAGGAGATGGTGGTGCGTTTGGGCGCGGTCACGGGCGTCGGCCACGCCCGACTCATCAACGAGCGCTTTGGACGGTTCTGGGGGGCGTTCTCGGTCGGCGACCTGTTCATCCTCAACTTTCTCACCATCGCCACCGAGTTCATCGGCGTGAGTTTGTCGCTGGCCTACTTCGGCGTGAGCCAGTACATCTCGGTGCCGCTCGCCGCGGTCGGGCTAATTTTGATCACCGCGAGCGGGAGCTTTCGTCGTTGGGAACGCTTCATGTTCGTCTTCATCGTCGCCAACTTTCTGGTGATACCCCTGGCGATACTGCGCCACCCTCGGATGGCGCCGGTGATCCACGGTTTCGTGGTGCCGGGCGTGCGTGGGGGCTTCAACTCCACCTCGGTATTGCTGATCATGGCAATCGTGGGGACCACCGTGGCGCCGTGGCAGCTCTTTTTCCAACAGTCCAATATCGTCGACAAGCGCATCACCCCGCGATGGATCAACTACGAACGCACCGACACGGTGTTGGGGTCGATCGTGACCGTCTTCGCCGCGTCGATCATGGTGATCGTGGTCGCCGCGGCCTTCGCGCACACTCCGGCAGCCGGACACTTCCACAACGGTGAGACGGTAGCGCGGGGTCTTCAGCACTACGTGGGATCGGCGGCGGGTGCACTATTCGCGATCATCCTGCTCAACGCGTCAATCATTGGTGCGGCGTCGGTGACGCTGGCTACCTCCTACGCGTTTGGCGACATGTTCGGCATGAAGCACTCACTGCACCGTAGTTGGCGCGACGCGAAGTTCTTCTACGGCACCTTCACCGCGATGGTCGCCCTGGCGGCGGTCATCGTCATTATTCCCGGCGCGCCGCTCGGCCTGATTACCACGGGCGTCCAGGCTCTGGCGGGAGTGCTGCTGCCGAGCGCCACGGTCTTTCTTCTCCTGCTGTGCAACGATCGCGAGGTGCTGGGGCCCTGGGTCAATCGACTGTGGCTCAACGTCGTGGCCAGCGCCATCGTCGGGGTTCTGTTGATGATGTCATTGATCTTGATGGTGACCACGTTGTTCCCGACTGTCGACGTGCGCGTGCTGGCTGGTGTACTGGGTGTGCTCTTCGTTCTGGTCTTCGCCGTCGCGGGCGTAGTGGTTTTCCTCCAGCGCGGACGGCGCGAGCCAATCCCCGCGGAGTTGCTGGCGGTACGCGCGACGTGGCGTATGCCCCCGATCAACCTCTTGCATCGCCCGACGTGGCGTCGAGGGACTCTGGCGGGCATGTACGCGTTGCGGGCCTACCTCGTCATCGCGGTGGTGATGCTACTGGTCAAGGCGGTACAACTGGGGCTGCACCACCCGTAGGGGCACGCCGCGTCGGGTGACTCGTAGTCTCGTGAGATGGACAGTCGACCGACCCTTCTGTGCGTGCATGCGCACCCCGACGACGAGGCTCTCTTTACGGGGGGCATCACCTCGTACTACGCGGAGCGCGGCTATCGCGTGGTGCTCGTTACCTGCACCGACGGACAGTACGGGTTTGACCCCGTGGGACGATCAGGTGACGATCCCGATCACGACACGCTCGCAACCCGGGCCACGCGGGCCGGTGAGTTGGCACGCGCCGCGGCCACGGTGGGATACGAGCGCGCGGTGCAACTGGGCTTTCACGACTCGGGCATGGTGGGCTGGCCCCAGAACGATGATCCCAATGCTTTCATGAACGCCGACGTGGACGCGTGCGGTGCCACGCTCGCGGCGATCATGGACGAGGTGGGAGCGCAGGTGATCGTGACCTACGACGAGAGCGGGTTCTATCATCACCCCGATCACGTGCAGGCCAACGTCGTGACGCGTCGAGCGGTGATGATGGCGACCGCGCCCGAGCGCCTCTACTACCCGATCGTTCCCCAGAGTGTGCTGACCCAATTCGTCCCTGACGCACGGGCCCTCGAGATCTTCCTCCCGGCGTGGGTCCTCGAAGCCGGGATTGGTACGGCCGACGAGCTGGTCACCACGACGATGGACGTGGGGGCGTACGTCGCGCGTAAACAGGATGCCATCGCGACCCACGCGACCCAGATTGATAACGCGGACCTCGTCTCGATGGATCATGAGTTGTTCGTGACACTCTTTGGAACCGAGTACTACCAGCGGGCGTGGACGCGTCGGCCCGCCCAGGGCGACGCGCACGATCTGTTCGGAGGCCTCTCGTGAGCCGACCCCTCACCTTTCTCGCGGTGCACGCCCATCCCGATGATGAGGCCAGTTCTACCGGCGGGGTCTTTCGCCTCTACGCCGACCAGGGGATCCGCACCGTTCTGGTCACGTGCACTAACGGCGAGTGCGGAGACGGACCGGGCGGGGTCAAGCCCGGTCACCCCGACCACGACCCGGAGCAGGTGAGTCGGGTACGCGCGGACGAACTGTCACGGGCGGCCGCGGTTCTCGGTGTCGAGCGCCTGGTGCGCCTCGGCTACCGTGACTCGGGCATGGTGGGCTGGCCCCAGAATGACGACCCGCGCTCGTTGCGTCGCGCACCCGTCGAGCAGGTGGCGGCGCAACTGGTGGCCGTGATGCTCGAGGAGCGCCCTCAGGTCGTGGTGACCTACAACGAGCGTGGGTTCTACGGACATCCCGATCACATTGCCGCTCATCGGGCGACGATGGCCGCGGTTGCTCAGATCGACGATCCGCCGACGGTCTATTTCAACGCGATTCCCGACTCCGTGATGGTCGTGTACCGACGTCGGTGGGCCGAGGAGGACCGCCGGCGGCGCGAGGCCGCGGGTGGCACGGACGCGGGGGGAGACGACGCCGCCGATCGTGAGGACCCCGAGGAGGAGTTCGACCTCGGCACTCCGGATCACCAGATCGACGCGACAATCGACGTGCGTGCGGTCGCCGACGCGCATTTCGACGCGTTGGCCGCCCACTCGTCCCAGATGCACGATTCCTTCTGGATGAGGATGGGCCGTGAGCGCTTCCGCGAGGAGATGACGACCGAGTGGTTCGTGCGCGCCACTAACCCGCGCGCGTTGAGTGGGGTCGTGGATGATCTGTTCGCGGGATACCGCTAGGGTTCAGCGAACGGGTGGCCGCGGCGCGTCACGGTACATTTGTGCGGTGAGTCCCTCCCTGCTGGAGTTACGCGACGTCGGCAAGGTCTTCGGCGACACGGTGGCCCTCGAGCCCACCACCATTGCGGTCGAGCAGGGATCGTTCGTCGCGATTGTCGGGCCGTCGGGCTGCGGCAAGTCGACACTCTTCAACGTGATCGCCGGGCTCCTCTCGCCCGATTCGGGTGCCGTGATTATGAATGGGAAAGCGGTAACGGGCACGACGGGTCACGTAGGGTACATGCTCCAAAAGGATCTGCTGGTGCCGTGGCGCACGGTGCAGGACAACATCACGATGGCGGCTCGCTTGACTCGTCGAGTCAACGAGTCCGATCGCGTCGAGGCCCGACGAGTTGCCGAGCAGTACGGACTCGGCGAATTCCTCAACCACTACCCCAGCGCGCTGTCGGGAGGCATGCGACAGCGAGTGGCGTTCATGCGCACGCTCGTGACCCATCAGCCGCTGCTGCTGTTGGACGAGCCGTTCGGGGCGCTGGACGCGCAAACCCGCCTCGAGATGCAGCAGTGGCTCCTCCAGGTGTGGCGTGACACGGGGCGCACAGTACTGTTCATCACTCACGACGTTGACGAGTCGCTCTTCCTCTCTGATCGTGTGGTGGTGATGTCGCCGCGACCCGGACGAGTAGTGGCCGACTTCGTCAACACGCTCCCGCGGCCGCGGACCGTCGATACGCTCACCGACGCCACCTTCATTGAATTGAAGAGCCGGGTCATGCATCTGCTGCACGGGGGGGCATCGTGAGTCAGCCCGGTGTCGCGGGCCCCGCGTCGCCTCGCGGGTCGCGTTCGGGCGCCGGCGCAGGGCGTGCGTGGTTCAAGGTCGCGCGCAACGTGGGGATCCCGTTGCTGTCAATCGTGCTGCTTCTGGCACTGTGGGAGGGCATCGTGGTGGTCTTTCACGTTGCTCCCTACATTGCGCCGCGTCCGCGTCAGGCCATCCTGGCGGTGACCCAGAACTGGTCGGTGCTGTGGCCGCTGACCCTGGGAACCATTCGCGAGACGGTGTACGGCTTCGTCACCGGAGCGGTCCTCGGGTTGACCCTCGGGGTGATCATGGCCAAGATTCCGGTGCTCCAACGTCTCGTCTACCCGGTCTTGGTGCTCTCGCAAGCCGTGCCGATCATCGCTCTCGCGGCGCCCCTGGTTCTGATCCTCGGCTTCTCGGTCGCCCCCAAGGTCGTCATCGTCGCGTGGATCGTGTTCTTCCCGGTGACCGTGAACGTGCTCGACGGTCTTAGCCACGTCGATCAGGACCTCATCAACCTCGCGCGCGTCTTCGGCGCGCCACGGTGGCGAACGTTCGTGCAGATCGAGATACCCGCGACGACTACCCCGATGTTCAGCGGCCTGAAGATCGGGGCCACGTACGCCGTGACCGGTGCCATTATCGGCGAACTCGCCGCCTCCGACGGCTCGTCGCTGGCGCTCTACCAGGAGCACGCCAACTCCAACCTCAACACGGCTGCGGTTTACGGCACGACGATGCTCATGACGGTGATCGGAATTTCGTGGTTTCTGCTCGTCGTCGGCGCGGAGGTGTGGGCGACGCCCTGGCAGCGTCGCAGCGTGGCGCGACGTCGTTGGCGACGTCGCGCCTGACCTTGTGAGGTGCGCCGGCGCGCACTAGCATGTCGCCACCGCGTATCACGAGCGCACAGCATCGCCTGACCGGCCACGAAAAGGAGCGACGTGAAAGTCCATCGCCTTGGCGCACTTGCCATGATCGGTTCGCTGCTGGCGAGTTCACTCGCCGTCGCCACGGGCACCCTTGGCGCCGCCGCGGCGCCGCTGACCAAGGTCACCTTCGTCTACGACTTTCCGGGCCCGGACTTCGAGTTGATCCCGGTGGTCGTCGCTCAGGATCAAGGATTCTTTCGCGCCGCGGGTCTGAACGTGTCGGTGAAGTTCCCGCCCGACACCTCGACCACGACCAAGATGTTGACGACCGGCGCTGGTCAGATCGGCTTCATCACGACGACCGACATGGGCGTTGCCGTGAACGCGGGCGCGCCGATGCTCTCGGTCGCGAACTACTCGATGCGTAACAACTGGGCGGTCTTCGCCAAGCCGGGCACCAAACTCACCGCGTCGAATTTGAAGGCCGAACTTAAAGGCAAGAAGATCTTCTCCTACGGCGACACCTGGACCGAGGCGATGCTGCCCTTCGTGTTGCGCCACGCCGGGTTGTCGGCGAGCCAGGTCAACGTCGTCACCGACCCCACCGGCAACGACCTCACTGACCTGCTCGCGGGTCGGGTCAACTTCTCAACGTCGACGACGAACTACGAGATCCCTGGGTTCGTGGGCTCGCACATCAAGGGCAAGTTGGTTCAGTTGCTCGGCACGGCCGTAGGCGCCCCGGACATCCCGATCTGGGTGTACGCGGTTACCAAGAGTTTCGCCGCGGCCCACGGAGCCACCGTTCGGGCCTTTTTGTCGGCAGTGAAGAAGGCGACCATCTGGGCCGTGCACAACCCGAAGGGCGCCGCTCACGACTTCGACACGGCCTACCCGCAGAGCGGGTACACCAACGCCTACAACGCTCTGGGCTGGAAGTTGACGATTCCCTTCTTGACTAACGCGAAGGGTCAGTACTTCACGCAGACCAGTGCTCAGTGGCTGACGCTGGCCCACGCTCTGAAGAGCGTGCACTTGATCTCGAAGATTCCGGTACCGTCGGCGTACTACACCAACAAGTTCCAGCCCGCGTCGTAGTGACACCGCAGGATCCGCGTCTCGCGGTGGTCGGGAGCCTCAACGTCGACGTGGTGGTGCACGTCGCGCGATTGCCCCAACCCGGTGAGACCGTGATGGGCGGTGACGTCGCTCGCTTCGCGGGGGGCAAGGGGGCCAATCAGGCCGCCGCCGCCGCGCGCCTCGGCGCGCGCACGACGATGGTGGGTGCGGTGGGCGATGACGAGGCCGGCTCGTGGCTCGTTGAGGAGTTGGCGTCGAGGGGCGTCGACGTGTCACGGGTGAGTCGTCGTGCGCGCCCGACGGGCACTGCCCTCATCACGGTGGACGACCGGGGCGAGAACGTGATCGTCGTCGCCCCCGGGGCGAATGGTGATGTTGCGATACCCGACGTGGGTCTCGAGGAGTTTGACGTGGTGCTGGCCCAGCTGGAGACGCCCCTCGCGGTCGTGGACGAGGTGGCCCGTCGGGCCCGTTCGTTCGTACTGAACGTGGCGCCCTCGGCGTCAGTTGATCCCGCTACTTTGGCGCGTTGTGCCGTGGTGATCGCCAACGAGACCGAGGCGGCGACGCTCGACCTGGCGTCACTTGCGCACTGCATCGTGACGCTCGGCGCTCGCGGAGCGGTTCACTACCACTTCGGGCGCGAGGTGGCTCGCGCGAGCGCCCTGGTGGTCGACACGGTCGACACGGTCGGTGCGGGGGACGTTTTCTGTGCGGCGTACGCGACGCAGTACGCGCGCGGCGTGGAGCCGCGCGAGGCTCTACGCTTCGCCGCGGCCGCCGGCTCGCTCGCGACTCGGGCACCGGGGGCGCAGGGCGCGCTACCGACGAGAACGGAGGTGGAGTCATGGCTCGCACGCGTGTCGTAATTGATACGGATCCGGGGGTGGACGATGCGGTGGCTATTCTGCTCGCGCTGGCTCGCGACGAGTTAGACGTGCTGGCGCTGACCACGGTGGCGGGCAACGTCGCGATCGACAAGACGACGTTGAACGCGCGACGTCTGGTGGATCTATCGGGACGTCGTGACGTCCTCGTGGCGCGTGGGGCGGCGGGTGCCCTCGCGGGATCATCGGGCGACGCCAGCGACGTCCACGGGGTTGACGGGCTGGGCGATCTGACGTGGGAGGAGCCGCGCACTCCTGAGTCGGACGAGACCGCCGTTGAGTTGCTCGGCCGCGTGGCCGCCGAAGGGCCACTTACCGTGATCGCGATCGGTCCGCTCACGAACCTCGCGACGGCGCTCGCTCGTGATCCACTGTTTGATACTCGGGTTGAACGTCTGGTGATTATGGGTGGCGCATCGTTTCAGGGCAACGTGACCCCGGCCGCTGAGTTCAACATCTGGGCTGATCCCGAGGCGGCGGTACGTGTGTTCGCGGCCCGCTGGCCGATCACCGTTCTGCCACTGGACCTTACGCACCAGGCGGTGCTTCGCGACGACGACCTGGAGTTCCTGCGCGCGCGAGGTACGCGCGTGGGCGTACGGTGCGCGGAGATTCTCGAACCCTACGCCGCCTACCACGAGCGGTGGTACGCGAATCGTGACATCATCATGCACGACGCTGCCGCGGTGTACGCGGTCATCGATCCGTCGGCGATCGTGACGCAGGGGGCGTCGGTGACCGTGGAGACGGGGGGTGAGTATTCGCGCGGTGCGACCTGGTTTGACCGACGGCGCGCGCACGAGAACAGCACGACGCGCGTGGGCGTGTCGCTCGACCCGCAGCACTTCCGTGCCGTGCTGCGCGAGAGCCTCGCGCGCTACTCGTAACGCGCGAGGCTCTCGGCTAGTAGCGGTAGGAGTCGGGCTTGTAGGGACCCTCGACCGGGACGCCGAGGTAGTCGGCCTGCGTCTTGGTGAGCGTCGTGAGCTTGACGCCCAGAGCCTCAAGGTGAAGTCGTGCCACCTTCTCGTCGAGGTGCTTGGGCAGCACGTAGACGCGCGCGTCGTAGTGCTCGTGGCGAGTGAAGAGTTCGATCTGCGCCATGACCTGGTTGGTGAAGGAGTTGCTCATCACGAAGCTCGGGTGGCCGGTGGCGTTGCCCAGGTTCAGGAGACGACCTTCCGAGAGCAGGATGATGGCACGCCCATTGGGCAGGATCCACTTGTCCACCTGGGGCTTGATGGTCTCGCGGCGTACGCCGGGTAGCGCCGCGAGACCGGCCATGTCGATCTCGTTGTCGAAGTGGCCGATGTTGCCCACGATGGTCTGGTGCTTCATGTGCGTCAAGTGCTCGACGGTGACGATGTCGCGGTTGCCGGTGGCCGTGATCACAATGTCCGCGACGGGCAGGGCCTCCTCCAACGTCGTCACCTGGAATCCGTCCATGGCTGCCTGGAGCGCGCAGATGGGGTCGATCTCGGTGATGATCACGCGCGCGCCTTGTCCGCGTAGTGACTCCGCGGATCCCTTGCCGACGTCGCCGTAGCCGCAGACGACCGCCACCTTGCCACCAATGAGTGTGTCGGTGGCACGGTTGATGCCGTCGATGAGGGAGTGACGACAGCCGTAGATGTTGTCGAACTTGGACTTGGTGACGGCGTCGTTGACGTTGATGGCGGCGAAGGCCAGAACTCCCTCGCGCTCCATCTCGTAGAGACGGTGAACGCCGGTCGTGGTTTCCTCGGACACCCCGAGAATGTCGGAGACCATGGGCTCGAAGCGCAATTCGCCGGTCGTGATCAATCGGTTGAGCAGTCTCAGAATGACGCCGTACTCTTCATTCGTCGCGGTGTCGGGGCTCGGCACAAAGCCGGCGCGCTCGAACTCAAGGCCCTTGTGCACGAGCAGGGTGGCGTCGCCTCCGTCGTCGAGAATCATGGTCGGCCCCGCGTGATCCGGCCAGCGCAGGGCCTGCTCGGTGCACCACCAGTACTCGTCAAGGGATTCGCCCTTCCAGGCGAAGACCGGAACACCGCGTGGTTTCTCGATAGTTCCCTGCGGACCGACGACGACAGCCGCGGCGGCATGGTCCTGGGTCGAGAAGATGTTGCAGCTCGCCCAGCGCACGTCCGCGCCCAAGGTCACCAGCGTTTCGATGAGTACTGCAGTTTGGATCGTCATGTGCAGAGAACCCGTGATGCGTGACCCGCGCAGGGGCTGAGCGTCGCCGAATTCCGTGCGCATGGCCATCAGTCCGGGCATCTCGTGTTCCGCGAGAGTGATCTCGGCGCGGCCGAAGGAGGCCAGGGAAAGATCAGCAACTTTGAAGTCAGGGGCGTCAGAGGTCATGGTTCTCCTAGGTTTCAGTTCAGGTTCGGCGCCGGCCTCTGTCGTGCACGCCTCTCACTACTGTAGCGCCCGGCATCGCACGTGATCGGTGGTCGTCGCGTTAGGCGTTGACGCGGAACTCCACGACGTCCCCGTCGCGCATCACGTACTCCTTACCCTCGATACGAGCGCGTCCGCTCGCTCGTAGAGCCGCGAGAGAGCCCGCGCTCACGAGGTCGTCGTACGCGACGACCTCGGCCTTGATGAAGTGGCGCTCGAAGTCACTGTGAATCACGCCCGCAGCCTCGGGTGCGGTGGTGCCACGACGGATAGTCCACGCGCGTGTCTCCTTGGGGCCCGAGGTCAGAAAGGTCTGTAGCCCGAGAGTGGCGAATCCGATGCGCGACAGCTGGGCGAGACCCGACTCCTCTTGACCGAAGGACTGGAGGAGCTCCAGAGCCTCCGCCTCGTCGAGGTCCTCCAGCTCGGCCTCAATTTTGGCGCACAGGACGACGCTGGGCGCCGGGGTGACCGAGGCCGCGAGTTCGTCACGTTGCGCGGGATCGGCGAGCGTCGTCTCGTCGACGTTGAAGACGTAGATGAACGGTTTGTCGGTGAGCAGGTGGAGGTCGTCCAGCGCGTCGGGCTCGATCTCGTCGTGCGCCGACGAGATCACACGTCCGCCGTTCAAGACGTCGCGGACGCGTTGCACCTCGGCGAGGCGGCGAGCGGCGTCGCCGCCGCGTTTGGCGTCGCGTTCCAGTCGGGATATCGCCTTGTCCACTGTCTGCAGGTCGGCGAGGATGAGCTCGGTTTCGATGGTGGCCACGTCGCTGGCGGGGTCGATTCGGCCGTCGACGTGGATCACGTCGTCATCGTCGAAGACGCGTACCACTTCGCAGATGGCGTCGACCTCACGAATCGCCGCGAGGAACTGGTTTCCTAGACCTTCACCCCGTGAGGCGCCACGTACGATGCCGGCGATGTCGACGAACGTCACGGTGGCGGGAACGACGCGTTGCGAACTCGCAATCGTCGCCAGCGCCGCGAGGCGTGCGTCGGGAACGGCAACCACGCCGACGTTGGGCTCGATCGTAGCGAAGGGGTAGTTCGCCGCGATCACGTGGTTTCTCGTCAACGCGTTAAACAGTGTGGACTTACCCACGTTGGGGAGTCCGACAATGCCGATCGACAGGGCCATAGGGACACTTCACCCTAGTCGAGATTCATAGGAAACTCTGCGGTCCGCGTCACGCCCTCCACATTTCGTCACGTCACGCCGCACGTCGTCGTGCGGCCACCGGAGGGTGGGGATGGTGAGAGTGGCGCGAGTGAGTCGTTCGTGGGTGGCGACCGGAGCTCCCCTTGTGCCGGAACTGGCCGCCGCTGGTCTCGTGCGTGCCACGAGCGTGCCGACGTCGCTTGCGGGTGTCCCGCGCATGACGCCCGAGCCCGTGGGAGATGGTTCGTCATCGGTGGCGGTGCGCGGGGGCGTGCCCTCCGCCCGCGCGGGCTACGACGGTGGCACTGACAGGTCGAGCCTCGGGGTTGTCAGGGACGAACTCGTTAACCCACGGGTACGACGTGGCTGAAGGGTCCGGTGACGAGGTGCGCCTCTCGAGGCGTCGACCGACTCGTTGCGGGCGGAGTCACTCGCTGCGGAGTCATGGCCGTGTTCATCAGTCGTCGGAGTCGACTGCGCTGCGGCGTCGAGGACGACTGTCGTCGTCTCGCCCGGGAGATGAGTTGGCGGGTTACGCTGCGCGCGTCGTGGACGAGCGGTTCTCTCGAGACCGCCCGAGAGAGAAGGGGGCTCGCGTGCGTCGCCGACCTCGCCGCCTACCGAACGTGAGCGGAGGAACCGGTGCACCCGACGGCTCAGCATCGCGGCCGTGACATGTTCGACGCGTGGTGCGAGGTGAGCCTCCGCGACGATGGAGTCACCCGGCACGGGCTGTGCGGGCTCAGCGTTGCGCGGGGACTGCGAGCCCGCAGTAACGTGCGCCTCAGTGACCGCGACGCGTTGCTTTTGGGGATGGGGGTACGAGGGGGCGGGACTGAGCGACCACGACGAGGACAACCTCGTCGAGCGAGTTCGTCACGTCGTGCGGGTCGCGCCGACGCCGATCGCCGCCCCGACGCCCGAGGAGATCCGACTGGCCCCGTCGCGGCTGCGCCCCCCGACGGGGTTGGCGCCGTGGTGTCGCGTTGACGATCTCGACCGGGCGGGTCACACCTACGGGAAATCCTTTCGCGACGTGGTGCGCGCTCTCGAGCGCCGCTGGGACCGGCCACCCGACGTGGTGGTACGACCACCCGACGAAGCCGGCGTGGCCGCGGTTCTCGACTGGGCCGCGCGAGTGGGTGCCGTGGTCATCCCCTACGGCGGGGGCTCGTCCGTGGTGGGTGGCGTGGAGGCTCCCGCGGACGATGATCGGCCCGTGATAAGCCTCGACACCGGAGAGTTGAACCAGGTGCTCGAGGTCGATCGCGTCTCGCGGGCGGCTCGCATCGAGGGCGGGGTACTGGGCCCGTCTCTTGAGGCGCAGTTGCGCTCGTACGGTGTCACCCTGCGTCACTATCCCCAGAGCTTTGAGATGTCGACTCTGGGAGGATGGATCGCGACGCGATCGGCCGGACACTACGCGACTCTGCACACGCGCATTGATGACGTCGTCGAGTCGATCCGCGCCGTCACGCCTTCGGGCGCGTGGGAGTCGCGTCGCGTGCCGAGTTCGGGGGCGGGACCGAGCGCCGATCGGTTGTGGCTTGGAAGCGAAGGAATCTTGGGCGTGATCACGAGCGCCTGGGTGCGTGTTCAGCCTCGCCCGCAGTATCGCGCCTCCGGCGTCGCGCGTTTTGCGACGTGGCGCGCCGGCGCGCTCGCCGTGCGCGCGCTCGCTCAATCGGGACTGTGGCCGGCGAGCTGTCGACTGCTCGACGGCCGTGAGGCGGCGCTGTCGGGTGCGGGAGTCGGCGACGCCCATCTCCTCTTGGTAGGTGTTGAGTCGAGTGATCACCCCGTTGATTACGAGATGGCGAGGGCGCGCGAGATCATCCGTGACCACGGTGGCCAGATGTCCGACGACCGCGTCACGGGCGACGCGAACGACACGAACGACGCCGCCGTTCGCTGGCGGTCGTCGTTCCTGCGCGCTCCCTACCAGCGCGACGTTTTCGTTCGTCACGGGCTGATCGTGGAGACATTCGAGACGGCCGTTACCTGGGATCGCTTTGACGGCTTCGTTGATGGCGTGCTGACGACTGCCGAGGCGGCCCTCCGTGAGGTGGACGCGTGGCCCTCGCTGGTGACGCATCGCATTACCCACGCGTACCCTGATGGCGCCGCGCTCTACGTCACGGTACTGGCTCCGGGCCACGCGACGGGACGGCTCGCGCAGTGGGACGAGGTGAAGGGAGCAGTGATGGCGGCCGTGATATCCGGCGGTGGTACGGTCACGCACCATCACGGTGTCGGGCGTGATCACCGTCGCGGTTACGACGACGAACGCCCTGATCTCTTCGCGGCGCAGTTGGCGGCAGCCAAGCGAGTCGTTGACCCTGGCGCCATACTGAACCCGGGTGTTCTGATAGATCCGGCCACCCGGCGGGTGAGGTGACGCGACGTCAGCGGTGAACTCGTCCTCGCCTCTGATGATCGTGTCGAGCGCGCAATGGAGTCGTCGCTAACGCTCGTCGCGCTTTCGTCGATCATGACGCCGAGCGCAGTGGCTACACGTCCGCGACGGGATGTCTCCTCGAGCCACTCGTGAACGCGGGAGCCTCGCTCGTCCGCGCGAGGAGTTGGTGGTTGTCGTCGCTGTGGGCGCGTGGGTGCGTGGGTCGGCCGGGAGGTGGCTACACGTCACCCGACTCCCTTTGAGCATCGGATGCGGTGTGCTGAGCCGACGTCTCGGTCATCTCCGTACGCGGGGTGCGTGACGGTTCGTGGACCGAGTGGGACGCCGACGGGTTTTCCATGGAGCGAGACGGTCCTCCGGTCGCGTCGTCGCGGGCGAATCCGTTTCCTGGGAGGGTTCGACGCGTCGCGCGTGCACTCTCTACTGTGGAGACGAGCCGGCCACACCGGACCGACGGGAAAGAGAGCGATGTCCGATCGAGCGGATTCGGAGCCGACTCCGGCGACCGGCTCCTGGCACGTCACGAACGAGGTGTCCCACGCCCGAGGAGTGGGCGGATCGATTCGCCGCTTGCGAGCGATCACGCGCAAGGAGTTCATCCAGTTGGTGCGCGATCGGCGCACCCTCGCGCTCATGGTGGGTATGCCCCTGGTGCTGCTACTGATCTTCGGGTACGGGGTTCGTCTGAGCGTTAATCACATCGGCGCCGAACTGGTTCAGCACGACTCGCCGGTCGTGCGGGCCGCGCTCGCGAGCCAGGGGCACTTCGATGTCGCTACGACGGTGGTGCCTACGACACGCGCCGCGCGAGGTGATCTCCTCGACGGCCGCACGTCGGTCGCCGTCGTCGTCGGCGCCGGTGGACAGCCCCAGAGGATCCTGATTGACGGCAGTGACGCCTTCGTTGCCCAGAACGCCCTCGAGTATCTTCGATCACTGCCCGGATCGGGTACGGCACCGTTGGCGGTGGACATTCTCTTTAACCCGACACTGCGCTCCGCCGATTTCATGGTTCCCGCCGAGGTGGGCATGATCATGCTGTGGGTGGGAACGGTCGCCACCGCGATCGGTGTGGTACGCGAGCGCGAGCAGGGCACCCTCGAACAGCTGATGATGACCCCGATTCGCAAGTGGGAACTGATGATCGGCAAGATTCTTCCCTACAGTGTGCTGACCATGATAATCGCGGTCGTGATCACGGGGTTGGGTCTCGCACTCTTCGACGTGCCGATGCGCGGGAGCCCCATTGAGTTATTCGTCTTCGCGATTCCCTACCTGGTGGCCGCGTTGTCGATCGGGTTGCTCGTCTCGACAGTGGCCCAGAATCAGCGACAGGCGATGCAGACCGCGACCTTCATCCTTCTGCCGCAGGTTCTCCTCTCGGGTGCGCTGTTTCCGCTGTCGGCCATCCCGTGGGCAATTCGCTGGGTGAGCCAGATCCTGCCGCTCACGTACTTCACGCCCATCACCCGCGACCTCTTCCTGAAGGGTCTGGGATTTACGCAGTTGTGGCCACAGGTCAGCGTGTTGTGCGTGATGGCCTTAGTTTTCACGTCGCTCGCGGCACTTCTGTTCAAGACGCGCTTGGACTGAGATGGAACCGCTCGAGATCGAGATCGAGACCCGGGGACTTAGCAAATCCTTCGCCGGCCGCGTCGCCCTGGATGATGTCACCCTAAGGGTCGCGACGGGAGAGTTGTGTGGCGTCGTCGGAGCCGACGGTGCCGGCAAGACGACGTTGCTACGCTGCATTGCCGGTCTTTACCGGCCGGATCGTGGCGACGTCATGCCGGGGCGGCGGGGTCGGGCTCGAGTTGGCCTCTGTCCGCAGGGATTCCATCTCTACGCCGATCTCACCGTGGATGAGAACCTGACGTTCTTTGGAAGCATTCACGGTTTGGAGAGCGTCACGTTGCGGGATCGCGGTGAGGAGTTGCTACGCTTCGCCTCCCTCGAGGAACATCGGGGTCGACTGGCGGGGAGCCTCTCAGGGGGGATGCAACAGAAGCTCACGCTCATCTGCTCGGTGCTGCATCGGCCGCCGATTCTCGTGCTCGACGAGCCCACGACCGGAGTTGACCCGGTGTCGCGACGTGAGTTCTGGCACTTGCTCGATGCGCTGCACCGTGACGGTACGACGATTCTGCTCGCCAGCGCTTACGTCGACGAGGTCGAGCGTTGTGATCACGTACTGTTCCTCCACGAGGGACGACTTCTCGTCGACGGGACACTCGACGAACTGGTGCCCGCGGGTGACACACTCGACGCGGTTCTACGTCGACGGATGTCGCGGGTAAGTCCTGCCGAGCGAGGGAGCATCGGGTGAGCGCGATCTCGACGAACGCGCTGTCCAAGTCCTTCGGGAACCTTGAGGCGGTGCGTGACGTGACCCTGGACGTCGCCGAGGGCGAGGTGTTTGGGCTGATCGGGCCGAACGGAGCTGGCAAGACCACACTTATCCGGCTGCTGTGCGGCCTGTACACCCCCACCGCGGGTGGCGGGAGTGTACTGGGTCTGGATATCGCGCGCGAGCGGTCGCGCATCCGTGCGCAGGTCGGGTACATGTCCCAGAGCAATGGGCTCTACGGCGACTTGTCGGTCGACGAGAACATACGCCTCTACGCCGACTTGTACGGTGTGCGTGATCCGGCGTGGATCGACCAAGTGCGTCACTGGCTGTCGCTGCAGGACGTCGGCCGTCACGTCGTCGCCACTCTCCCTACGGGAGTGCGCCAGCGCGCGGCGCTGGCGGCGGTCATGGCGCACCACCCGAGGCTCATGGTCCTCGACGAACCCACGAGTGGCGTCGATCCGGTGGCGCGCGAGTCCATGTGGGATTTGCTGGGTGAGATCGCGCGCGGCGGCGTGACGGTCCTGGTGACGACTCACGTCATGGCGGAGGCTCGTCGTTGCGACCGGTTGGCTCTGATCACCGGGGGCCGCCTCGTGGCCACGGACGAACCCGAGACGCTCATCCGGCGTAGTGGCGTGGCGATCGTGGTCGTGGACGCGTCGCCGTGGGGTGAGGCGTTCGCACGGATCCAGGCGCTCTGGCCGGGTGCCACCCTCTTCGGCACCCGTACGCATATCCCGGTCGAGCGTGGCGAGGTCGTGGAGCCGCGCGTGCGTGAGGTACTCGCTGACCTCGACGTGCGCTCGATCGCGTGGCGCGAACCTTCTATGGAGGACGCCTTCATTGCGCTCGTAGCCGCGGCCGGTGCGGTGACCGTGACGGATCACTGAGACCGTTACGTCCGCTACTCGGGCTATCCCGTGACTCGCGTTCGACGATGAGCGGTTGTCCGTCGCCTCGCCGTCGGTCCGCGGTGCCGGCCGAACTGACGTTGACTCGGACCGTAAATTCCTTTCACGCGGCACGGCACGTGAGCCGCCGATACCGCTTCGAGGGCAGTGGTGCCGTGGACAGCAGTGCTCGGCGTACGAGGTGCGATGACGTGACGTCGCAGGTGGGGAGCACGATTTGCGACGACGTGACGCCGCGCGCCACCGGCCATGTCGCCGGGGCCACGCGGAGCGTAGACGTCGCGGTGCGTGAGAGGGCATGGGGTCCTGATGCTCCGGTGACCCTCGCGGCGGGAGTCGGCGACGACGTACGATGCGCGTAAGGAAGTATTACGCGGTGGTCGCGTCGACGGCCGCACGAGTAGAAGAGGAAGAGTCGTGTCGTTCACTGCTATCAACCCAGCCACCGAAGAGGTCATCGCGTCGTACCCGGCTCATACCCGGGAGGAGATCGAGGCGGCCGTGAGTGCCGCGGCGACGGCATTCACGAGTTGGCGCATTACCCCCTTCAAGGACCGCGCGGAGATGATGACGCGGGCGGCACAGATACTGGAAGACGAGGTCGAGTCGGTCGCCACGATGCTTACCTCGGAGATGGGCAAGACGCTCACGTCGGCCAAGGGTGAGGTGTTGAAGTGCGCGTCGACTATGCGCTACTACGCGGAGCATGCCGAGTCATTGATGGAAGAGGAGATCATTGCGTCACCCGCGTCGCGCAGTGGGATCCGCTACCAGCCGCTCGGTACGGTTCTCGCGGTGATGCCCTGGAACTTCGCGCTGTGGCAGGCCGTGCGCTTCGCTGCTCCGTCGCTCATGGCGGGTAACGTGGGGATCCTCAAGCACGCACACAACGTGCCAGGTTCGGCTCGTTACCTGGAGGAGTTGTTCCTGCGTGCGGGATTCCCCACCGGCGTCTTTACCAGCCTGTTTCTCGGTCACCAGGAGTTGGCCGACTTGATCGCCGATGATCGCGTCGCGGCGGTCACGTTGACCGGCTCGGAGGTTGCGGGGACCAAGGTCGCCAGTCAGGCGGGCGCGTACCTGAAGAAGTGTGTACTCGAACTCGGCGGCTCGGATGCTTTCATCGTCGCGAGTTCCGCGGACATGGCGCGGACGATCCCCATGGCCGTGACGGCTCGCGTACAGAACAACGGCCAGAGCTGCATCGCGGCTAAGCGCTTCATCGTCGTTGAGGATCGCGCGCAGGAGTTTATCGACGGCTTCGCCGAGGCGATGAGTACGGTGGTGGTGGGTGACCCTATGGACCCGGCGACAGTGGTGGGCCCGTTGGTGAGCGCGGAGCAGCGCGAGCTCCTGGACGCGCAGGTGAGTGATTCGGTGGCTAAGGGGGCGGTGGTGCGCGCGGGTGGGCACACGATCGAGGGACGCGGGTTCTACTACGAGCCGACGGTACTGACGAATGTGCCGCGAGACTCACGCGCCGGTTCGGAGGAGTTGTTTGGCCCCGTTGCCGTGGTCGAGGTCGTGAAGGATTTGGCCGAGGCCATTGAGGTGGCGAACTCGACTCCGTGGGGGCTCGGCGGCTCGATCTGGGCGACCGACCCGCGCGAGATCGAACAGGCGATCGACGGGATCGAGTCGGGAATGGTATTCGCGAACGCGCTCGTGGCGTCGACGCCAGAACTGCCCTTCGGCGGTATCAAGAAGTCCGGGTACGGACGCGAACTCTCCGCGCACGGGATCCGGGAGTTCACCAACGTGAAGACGTTCTACATCGCCTGAGTGCTCGACGACGCCCGTTTCGCTCGACCGGGATGGGCGTCGTCGCGAACGTCGTGGAGAGAGAGAGCGACGAGTGCGGACTCTGAGGGTGAGTCTGATGGAACCGAGATTTGTTGACGGTGATCGTGGGTTACGGAAAGTCTCCCCTAACCGTACGGTCTGACGTGTGGTTCCTTACGTGATTGGCGAGGGAATCGAGGTGCCTCGACGAGACGGCCCGGGCGCTCGTTGGTTTCGGGACAAGGCTCTCGTCGCGAATACCGACGACCACGATGGACGAGCGCGACTTCTCGTGGACTCGGGCTCAGAGTGTGACCGCAGTCAACTTTCGTCGAGAAGACTCGTGCGGGCCGCGGCGAAGGCCGCGTGGTCGTCATCGCTGACTGTCGGGGCGTGTAGATCCAGTTGGTCAATCGTGTGCACGATGAGTCCACCTACGAGAGCTCGCAACGTGTACTTGTGATCGGCGGGTACGACGTACCAGGGAGCCCATGACGTTGAGGTGGCGCTCAGCGCCTCTTCGTAGGCGACCTGGTAGTCGTCCCAGTGCGCGCGCTCGGCGAGGTCCGCGGCGGAGAACTTCCACTCTTTGCTCGGGTCGTTGAGACGGTCAAGGAATCGCCGCTTCTGTTCATCGCGCGAGAGGTGGAGGAAGACCTTGACCAGGCGCGTACCGCTGCGGTGGAGGTGGTGCTCGAAGGCGTTGATGTCGTCGTAGCGGTGTCGCCAGAACTTCGACTCGTCCTTGTGGGGGGGACGCTCTCCGGTCCGTTCGAGGAGTTCGGGGTGCACGCGAGTCACCAAAACATCTTCGTAGTAGGACCGATTGAAGATAGTGATCTCGCCGTGCTCGGGTAGTGCTTTGGTAGCGCGCCAGAGGAAGTCGTGGTGTAACTCCTCGGCCGAGGGCTGCTTGAACGCCTGAACGTGGCAGCCCTGCGGGTTGACGCCCGACATGACGTGCTTGATCGTGCCGTCCTTTCCGGCTGCGTCCATTGCTTGCAGAACAACCAGGATCGCTCGGGTCCCGTTCGCCCAGAGCAACTCTTGGGCTGTGGCGAGTTCCTCGACAAACTCGCGAAGGTCCTCGTGGGCCAGTTCCTTGGCGTCGGTGGGGTGGCCCGCCTCCTTCGTAGGATGGTGGTCGCTCAGCCACTTCGCCGCGACGTGAGTGGTGCTGCGTCCCGCCAGATGGGCCGGCCCCTCGGCGGGAACCTTCAACTCGTGCAGCACGCCAGTGGTGAGTTTCATGGTTGCCTCTCCGCGCTGGTGATGGTCCGGTTCGCCGCAGCGCCGCACGTCGTTACGCTACGACTCAAGCCATCTTACCCGTCGTGTGGCTCGCGACGTGAGGTACCGGCACTCGTCGCGACGGTCCGATCGTCAGCGTCGAGGCACTGGTGTTGGGTAGCGAGACATCGAGTTGCGCACGGGTACTGACGACGGTGCACGTCGGTGAAGGAGAGGCGCGCGTCATGGAGGTGAGAGCACGCGAGACGCGGCGAGGGGAGCGTCACGAGTCGCCCGCACGACGGTCGCCGTGTGAGATCGGCGCGACTCACTCCCTGGTCTCGTCGTAGAAGGAACGTTCGTCGTCGTGACCGGTCACCCACCTCCTCTTGGCTCTTGGTGATGTGAGTAACAGGGCGACGGCAAATCACGCGGATGGCAGGTGCCGCACCGACGTGTGATATCTCGCGACGTCCGTCGATCCGCGTGGCCACCACTCGTCCCGGCGTGGTGGTCACGCACAGGGAGTGGTTCTGCGCTGGGGCAATCAGTGATCGACAGTCGAGACCCTACGACGATCGTGTACGTCACGTCAGTCGTCGCGGATGTGGCGTCTTACGGTGCCTTGAAGGTGATAGGAGCCACGGCCGAGTCGCCCCCCGTCGCGTTCCCTGCGCTTATAGCGCAGGCTTTGAGGTTCGTTGTCTTCGTGCCGCACGTGCCGCTACCCACCGTGCCCGTGACGACCGAGAACTTGGTGGCCGGTAGCACGCCTTTGGCGGAGATCGTGACCGGCGTGGCGGTCGCTACGTCGCAACCGTTCTGCCCGGTGGCCTTCACCTGGCATTCCACGAGATACACCTGATCGTGGGGAGTGAATCCGGAGCCCGTGACCGTTACCTGCTGGCCCTTGACCAGATTGGTCGAAGGCGTGATGACGAGTCTGCGTGCTGACGGCGTGGCGCCTTTAGGCGTCACTCTGTTGGAAAGGGCCGAGCGCGGACTGACACCGACGCGGTTCCTCGCGACGACGCTGAAGGAGTAGGTAGTGCCGTTGGTCAGCCTCGGTACCACGCAGTGGGTGGCTTTCGTGACACACGTACGGCCGCCGGGATGCGACGTGACAACGTAGCGAAGGATTGGTGCTCCCCCTAGGGAGGCGGGTCGAACCCACCGAACGAGGGCCGCCGCGTTGCGCGCGGTCGCGTGCACGGCGCGCGGTGCCGAGGGGCGCGAAAGTGGGCCGGCGTAGGCGATGCTGGCGACAGCCCCGGTGAGCATCACCGCGAGCGCCCCTACCGTCGCGACGAAACGTCCGTGAACTCGCATGAGGACTCCTCTCACTAGGTGGTCACGAGCGGGTGACACTGTCACCTTAACGCCATGCTTTCCGGTGTGGGACAGCTGACCGGGCAGAGGTGGTTGTCTCGCCTCCTGACATCGATGGAGTTCGTGGATGTCAGAGTTGGCTCGTTGATCTCCGTGCGACGTCGTCGGCGTTACGGTGGAGGTCGTCGCCGAGTACGCGATGGCGGCAGCGCTCGAGGAGCACGGGCCGAGGAGGCGACGTGAAAATTCTATTTATCGGTGGCACGGGCATCATCAGTCGCGACTGTGTGATCGCGGCGAGCGAAGCGGGCCACGACGTGTACACGCTGACTCGGGGACAATCGGCACTATCGAGTCCCGTGGACTCCGAGCACTCTCTGGTCGCGGACGCGTCGAATGAGCAACAGGTCCGCCGCGTTCTGACGGGTCACCACTTCGACGTGGTGGTCCAGTGGACGTGCTACGTGCCGTCACAGGCTGCGAGGGACGTAGGGATCTTCGCCGACGTGGGACAGTATGTCTTTATCAGTTCGGCGTCCGCCTACGAGAAGCCTCCTTCGCACTGGCTGATCACGGAGTCGACCCCGCTCGTGAATCCGTACTGGCAATACTCGCGCGACAAGATTGCGTCCGAGCAGGTCTTCATGACGGCCTTTGAGACCACCGGATTCCCGGTGACGATAATTCGTCCGTCACTGACGTACGGCGCATCGCAGATCCCTGTCGCTGTGGGCAGTTGGTCTAAGCCCTACACCATCGTCGAGCGAATGCGCCGTGGGGCGCCCATCATCGTGCCCGGTGATGGAACCAGTATCTGGACGATTACGCACAGCACGGACTTCGCGCGCGGCCTCACGCCACTCTTCGGGAGGGACGAGGCAATTGGCGAGGCCTTTCACATCACGTCCGACGAGGCGCTGACGTGGAACCAGATCTATGGTGCACTCGCCGATGCCGTCGGGGTTGCCATTGACATTCGCCACGTGCCTACTGACGGCATCGTCGCTGCTGACCGGTCGCTCGAGGGAACCTTGTGGGGTGACAAGGTGAATTCAACGGTGTTTGACAACGCCAAGTTGCGCAGTCTCGTACCCGACTTTCACGCCGTCGTGCCCTTCGCGGAGGGAATTCGCCGCACGGTGGCGTGGTTCGATGAGGACGTGCGACGTCGCGAGGTTGACGACGCGGCGAACGTGTTGTGGGATCGTCTCGCCATGATCTACGGCGAGGCGCTGATCCGCGCCGCAGGTGAAGGTGCCGGGGGTTGATCGCTGTCGCCGCGGGGTTGTCACCGGGCGCGAGCGAGTGCTAGGACGGGAGTGCCGTTCGAGGGGACTGAACGTGGAGTCCGGGGGGGTAGTTGATGAACGTGTTAGTGATCTACGAGAGCCGCGGTGGGCACACCCGTCGCGCAGCCGAGGCGTTGGGCGCGGCCGTCCGGGCACAGGGAACGGACGCGGTAGTGAAGGCGATGAGTGACGTAACAGCGAGTGACGTGGCTCAGTGTGACGCTCTGGCCGTCGGCACCTGGGTGGAGGGTTTCCTCGTCGTGGGCGTCGGTCCCGCGAAGGCGGCTCTTGCGGGAGTTGCGCGGCTACCAGCTCTGGATGGAAAGCGAGCCGTCGTGTTCTGTACTTACGGGCTCAATCCTCGGGGCACTCTCGATACCCTGCGCCGGGCGCTCGAAGCCAAGGGCGCCACGGTGGTGGCCGAGGCCGCGAGTTCTCGCGCCCATCCGGATCGAGAAGTGGTGGCGTTGGCGGCGAACCTCGGAACGCCGCCGAAAGCGGCCTGATCCGAGGCGCGGGAGAATCGTCGTTGGTCGGGTGACGCGGTTGCGACACGCGGCTGAGTCTTTCCTTCGTTTCGTGGGTCTCTGGGCGGTAGTTCGTCTCGTCGGGAACAACCGTCTATGGACGCGAGCGGTCGGCGACGGTACGATGCCGAGAAGAGGGTAGGAGGTGGTGAGATGCCACTATCGGAACACGAGCAGAAGATTCTCTCTGATCTCGAGGGAGTGCTGTCGCGGCAGGATCCTCGTTTCGCGCGCCTGGTCAGTGGGACGAGTGCGGCTGTGCGCTTTCGTCGATGGATACGGCTCGGGATCGTGGGCTGCGTTGTTGGCGCCGCGATTCTGATCGCCTTTTTTACGATGTCATTGCTGGCCGGGTTGGCCGGGTTAGCTGTTCTAGTGAGTTCGTCTCTGCTCATCGCCCGAGGAGTTGACGGGCTGCGTCACCCACCGTCGTCGGGCTGACCCGCGCGCCGGTGACGCCGGTGGAGTTCTGGCCTTTCAGCGGCGATGGGAGAGTGCGTTCTCCTGGCGAGCGCGTCGTGGCGCGGTCGTCATCCGCGCTTGAGGTGGGCGTGACGACCACATGATTCGAGGATCCTTCGTTGATCGGGAGTTGCGCTGACGCGAGTAGCCATGACGGCATCGTCATCCCCTGGGCTCGATCCGGTACTGAGGTAGTGGACCAAGGATGCGGACAGACTGTTCCCGATCGCGCCGCGTGGCGCGGTGTGAATCAGGCACGCAGCCGCCGCGTCGGAGCAGACTGGCAGACGTCGCACTCGACGTCAGTATTTAGCGAGTACTGGGGCGGGGGTCGGACGTGGCTGGTCGTCACGAACTGGCCCGTGAACTCACCATCGGAGTCCCCTCGTGGTCGTGCGGGTGAGACAGCGTGGAGCAGAGTTGGTGAACAATTGCTCCGCGATGTCGCTCGGCGAGGTGCGATGAATTCGTGGTGCCACGTAGTGATCGTCGGCTGGAGCTCTCATTACTCGGGTGACACGGTCGGCGGCGGTCAGTGTCGACGGCGGCGCTCTTCGAACTTATTCGGGCACCGTCAGTAATTGACGAGACAAGAGAGTCCACTAGTCACGAGTCGTGCTGCTGATCCTTCGGCACGTACGGTGGTATGTCGGGATGGTACTTGATGATGTGGTCTAGTTTGGCGTGTAACTCGGCCGTTTCCTCCTGGAAGTGGCGTTTGATGAACTTTTCTACCGCTCGCCGTACGGGGGGGTAGAAGACGGAAGTGGCGATCGCGGCGAGGATGACCCAGACGAACGTTGCAGCCAGGTCGCCGGGGATGCCGCCCGATCCGCCCGCCGGCCAGATCCAGCGCTCGAAAAATGTGGTGGCAGTCACGGAGTGTCCTTACTCGGAATGTAGCGTTTGATGGAGAAACAGACTGCGGTTTACCAAGAACGGCACCTCGCCTCCAATGTAGTTTGTGACCGACCGACAGCCCTGCCACCGGGGAATCACCGAGTAGCAGTAAGCGACTCCGACCAGATGACGTTGGTGGAGGTACGAGCGACCACGCTCAGCGCGAGATCATGGCTCACCCGCCCGGCGGACGTGACCACAAGGAATCTCGATGTCCCGGCGGCACGTCACTATTCGTGGGTCTGAGACACGATATCGACGCAGTAGGGACCGCCGCAGTTGTCGGGTTGATGTCGATGGTCTGGACCAGTGTCGGAGCGGTCTGCTCGGTGGGCACCCTCACCCTGCGTGGCGTTGGTCGATACCTGGTCGTGGGCGACGATCTAGCATGCGGCCAGCGGGCGTAGCGGGTAGTCCCGGGCTCGTTTTACGTCATCCTCGGCGTTGACTTTCGCGCCGGAGACGATCAACCGGTCATCAGTCATGGGTTCGAGGGCGCCGCGTACTCTCTGTGGCGCGGTGAACAGGTCGCCGTGAGCGCACTAGTGGCGGTGACTTTCACCGTCAGCGCCATCCTGCTTGCGACGCACACGAGGCGCATCGGCTCGACGTATCCATGGGCGGCCGTGGGGTGGAGTCGGGATCTCCGGTGAATTTCCCGTTGTGGCGTGCTGGGCACTGATCGCGTCGCTCGTGTCGAGACGACACCGCGTGCCCTGGCGGATGAGTTGACTGGCTTGTGACGACGAGCTCGAGTTCCCGTCGAAGGCGAGTACGCCTCGGTCCGTCGGACCCGTCGCCCTCGACACCGAAGGTTAAGTCTCAATGAGTGGTGTACGAGTTCGTGCGCCTCGTCGTCCGCCGTGCCAACCTCGTCGTCGTGAACTCTATGCCGCGGTGAGATCGATAGCAACCTCCTCGCGGGCCTCGATCGCGGGCCTC